>JAGIAP010000014.1 GCA_017744805.1 Chitinophagaceae bacterium
GCCGTATTCACCGCGTGACCCGGCCGTGAGGGTCAGCCTGGCGCCCATCCCCACCTTTCCTTTTTTGGTAACGATATTGATCACGCCACCGGATTCATTGGCATATTGGGGCGGAGGATTGGTCATCACTTCTATCTTCTCGATCATGGACCCGGGCAGGGACTCCAGCAGGTCCGCCAGTTGCTGGGCGTTCAGTTCCACAGGTTTATCGTCGATCAGGATCTTGGGCTCTTTGCCACGGACCACCAGTTTCCCGTCGGGGTCATTGGCCACCAGGGGCACATTCTTCAGCAGCTCGGCGGCATTGGAGCCCGCGCTGAGTGCAGACTCCCCGGCATTGAAGGTGATATTGCCATCCCGGCTCTCGATGAGGGGCTTTTCCGCATACACCACTACTTCCTCCAGCGCCGAATCCGTATTGGGCTTTAGCACCAGGTCGTTCAGGTTGAAATCATAGCGTTCGGCGCGGATCCAGATACTGTCCAGGGTCAGCGGCCGGAAGCTCACATAGCTGATGGAAAGTTTATAATAACCGAAGGGAAGGTTCTCGAACTCGAAATTCCCGTCCTTATCCGTGCGGGTATTGCGTGTGGGAAGGGAATCATTGAACGGGCGAAGCATCACCGTTGCATCGGCAACAGCTTTCTGAAGGGTATCGATCACATTCCCGGTGACCAGCCCGGGGGCCGCTTTTGCAGGCTTATCCTGTGCGTTCACAGATAAGGTTGTCAAAAGCAGGCAGTAGCATACGAATAGTAATGGTTTCATCAGGGGTATTCTCGCGTAAAGGTAACGCAAACCCATAAACAGACAATCAACTGTCATCCTGTCATTTACTACGTCTTTTTCCCTATCTTTGCCCCTTTAATTTCAGATCGCGATGTTGGATTTCATTACCCAGAAGAAACATGACGAGAACCGTCAGGGCGAGGCCTTCGCTCCTGAGCAGGCCGGTGCGCAACAATTCAGCAAGAGATTTTACATAGAAAGCTATGGTTGCCAGATGAATTTCGCGGATAGCGAAGTGGTGGCCTCCATTCTCCAGGAAGGTGGATTTGGCGCTACCCGCAATTACGAGGAGGCCGATCTTATCTTCATCAATACCTGTTCTATCCGCGAAAAGGCGGAACAGACCGTTCGCAAGCGGCTGCACGATCTCCGCAAAGTTAAGGTGAACAAACCCGGCGCCCTCATCGGCGTATTGGGCTGCATGGCGGAAAGGCTGAAGGCCAAATTCCTTGAAGAAGAGAAACTGGTAGACCTGGTGGTAGGTCCCGATGCCTATCGCACCCTCCCCTCCCTCATCACCGAAGCGGAAGGCGGGCAGAAAGCCGTGAATGTATTGCTCAGCCGTGAAGAGACCTATGCGGATATTGCGCCCGTTCGCCTCAACAGCGATGGGGTATCTGCCTTCGTCAGCATCATGCGTGGTTGCAACAATATGTGCTCATTCTGCGTGGTACCATTCACGAGAGGAAGGGAAAGAAGCAGGGATGCACGCAGTATCATCCAGGAATGCGAAGCGCTATTCAATGAAGGGTATAAAGAAGTGACCCTGCTGGGCCAGAATGTGGACAGTTATTATTGGGTGGACGAAAAGAACGATACCACCGTCAACTTCGCCAACCTGCTGGAACAGGTAGCCTTGATCGATCCATTGCTCCGCGTTCGTTTCTCCACATCACATCCGAAAGATATCACGGATGAAGTGTTGTATACGATGGCGAAGTACGAGAATATCTGCCGTTATATCCATCTTCCCGTTCAAAGCGGCTCCACACGGGTGTTGCAGCTCATGAACCGCACCTATACGCGCGAGTGGTACATGGCAACGGTAGACAGGATCATGGCCATCATGCCGGATTGCGGCATCAGTTCCGATATCATTGCAGGGTTCTGTTCGGAAACCGAGGAAGAGCACCAGGAAACCCTCAGCCTCATGGAATACAGCAAGTATGACCTGAGCTATATGTTCTTCTACAGCGAAAGGCCCGGCACACTGGCCGCCCGCCGCTACAAGGATGATATTCCGGAAGAAGTGAAAAAGAGAAGGCTGGATGAGATCGTGAAATTACAGAACAGGCTCAGCCACGAAAGTAACCTGCGCGATCTTGGCAAAACCTTCAAGGTGTTGATCGAAGGTGATAGCAAGAAAAGTGAGAACGACTGGAAAGGCAGGACCAGCCAGAATAAGATGATGGTTTTTCCCAAAGCTGATCATAAAGTGAACAAAGGCGATTATGTGATGGTTAAGGTCACAGGTTGCACCAAGGCCACACTGTTGGGAGAGATCGTATAAGATATATTGTCATTGTCAGAAAGGAGCTAAACGAGTTGTGAATATGGATATCCAATCAATCAAAAACCGGTTTGGTATTATCGGGAACGCGCCGGCACTGAATTACGCATTGCAGGTAGCCGCAACGGTAGCCAATACAGACCTGACCGTTCTCATCACCGGTGAAAGCGGTACTGGTAAAGAAGCATTTTCCCAGGTGATCCATGCATTATCCGCGCGCAAGCACAATCCCTTCATTGCGGTGAACTGCGGTGCGATCCCGGAGGGCACCATCGATTCAGAATTGTTCGGACATGAAAAAGGCTCTTTCACAGGAGCCGTGGATGCCCGCAAAGGATATTTTGAAACTGTCAACGGCGGCACTATCTTTCTCGATGAGATCGGGGAAATGCCCCTCGGCACTCAGGCACGTTTGTTGCGTGTGCTGGAAACAGGAGAGTTCATCCGCGTGGGCTCCTCCAAAGTGCAGAAAACGGATGTGCGCGTGATCGCCGCCACCAATAAGGACCTGCTGGAATTCACACAGAAAGGGAAGTTCAGGGAAGACCTCTATTACAGGTTGAGCACTGTTCCCATCCGTGTGCCGGCATTGAGAGACAGGAAAGAAGATATTCCCCTGCTGTTCCGGAGATTTGCCGTGGACTTTGCAGAGAAATACAAAGCCTCTCCCCTGCAACTGGAAGAGGAGGCGAAAGAGATGTTAATTAACTATTCATGGCCCGGTAATGTGCGCGAACTGAAGAATATTGCAGAGCAGATGAGCGTGCTGGCCAATGATAAGATGGTAGGAGCTGCTGAGATCCGCCGCTTTCTGCCGGATCGCGACTTCTCGCGCTTACCCGTTCTGGTTAGTCCACAGCCCGGAGCCGGATCAGCCAATGGCCATGAGTTCAATAACGAGCGCGAGATCCTGTACAAGCTCTTCTTCGATATGAAGAAAGATGTAACGGAACTGAAGAAGATGTTCGTGGAGATATTGCAGAACCCCGGAATGGCAGCAGCACAGAACCAGGCACTGATCAATGAGCTGAAGAGTAAGGAGATCCTGGGTACGCCAGGACTGATCCCCCACTCTCACCCCCAGCCTGCCACCGTGCCCGGTCCTATGCAACCCGTGATGATCCATCATGATGATGAGATCCATTCTCATGAGGAAGTGGAAGAGAGCCTGAACATCATGGACAAGGAAAAGGAACTGATCATCAAAGCACTTAAAAAACATAAAGGGAAAAGAAAAGATGCCGCAACGGACCTTGGCATCAGTGAGCGGACCCTTTACCGTAAGTTGAAAGAATATGATATCAAAGAGTAATATACCCCTGACGAGATCTGTACCATTCAGCCTGCTTGTGGCAGGATCCTTACTGATAGCGCTTTTCAGCGGATGCTACACATTCAAGGATGTGAATATAGATCCCCGCGTGAAAACGGCCAGGGTGAATTATATCGAAAACAAAGCGAGGTATATCAATCCTCAACTGAGCCCACAGCTCTCTGAAAAACTGAGGCAGAAGGTCAATAACCAAACCCGTCTCACCCTGGTGCAGAGCGATGATGCGCATTACGATATCAGCGGCTACGTGAGCGATTACTCCGTAACCACATCCGGTATCAGCCAGCAGAACAACCAGAGCCAGGCCAGTATGAACCGTTTGACCGTAACCGTTACCATCATCTTCAAGAACAATATCGACCCTACCAAGAACTTTGAATCCCCTGTATCCCGCAGTTTCGAGTTCTCGTCTGGTTTGAGCTTACAGCAGGCGGAAGCCCAGCTTAGCGAGACCATCATCCAGAACCTGACGGATGAGATCTTCAATAAGATCTTCTCAAACTGGTAGATCATCGACAAAAAAACAGCGAACCATACAAGCCCTGTTCATGCAACAACATATACAGACCATCGTTCAACATTTTTTTCAGAGGAACAGCCTGCACGATGTAGCGGAGGCCGATCTGCAACAGTTCACCAGCGACTATCCGTATTCCATCATCGGCCAGTTCCTGCTGGCAGAAAAAATGCGTCACGATAACCAGGAAGCCTTTCATGACCAGGCGCTTCGCACCAGCCTTTATTTCAACAACCCTGCATGGTTGTACTGGCAGTTGCAGGAGCATCCCGAGGCCAACCTGGAAGGGCTGAAAGCCGCCATCACCGTGGTGGATGAGCCCCTGCTGGAGCATGAGAAGGAAGTAGTGGCCAACACCGAGCCCGGAACCGGCAATATCACCTCCATCGAGAACAAGGCCGTTACCGAAGCCCCTTCCTTCACCCTCACAGACCCTGCGGAAGCGCATAAGGCCGCTATCGCCAGCCAGCCTGTAACGGGAACGAAAGAAGAGAACGATACGGAAGCTCCCAAAGAAGGGCCTAAAGAAGAGATCCATTCGGCCGTTGCCCTGGCAGAAGCTGTTTCAGCCGCAACAGAGCAACCCAAAGAAGAAGCTAAAGCGCAGACAAATCAACCTGTTATAAACGAGGTTGGTTTCGATCCCTACCATACCATCGATTATTTCGCTTCCCAGGGTATCAAGCTCAAGCTGGAAGAACTGGCCAAGGACAAGCTGGGCCAACAGCTCAAGAGCTTTACCGAGTGGCTCCGCAGCATGAAGCGCGTGGGCCCCGCCGCCATCAACGGCTCTACCCTGGACGATAGCACCCAACAAGCTATCCAGAGCATCGCCGATACCAGCATCGAAGGAAAAGATATTGTAACTGAGGCCATGGCAGAGGTTTGGGTTAAACAGGGTAACTACCGGAAAGCCATTGCCATCTACGAGAAATTAAGTTTGCAGAATCCGGTCAAAAGCCCTTATTTTGCAGACCGTATACAACAATTAAAAGCTTTGTGATATGATGTATTTATTCCTGGTGCTGATCATTATCCTGACTGCCGTGATCAGCTTGTTTATCCTGATCCAGAATCCCAAAGGTGGTGGCCTGGCAGGTAGCATTGCAGGATTCAACAACCAGTTCATGGGTGTGAAGCAAACCACCGACGTGCTTGAAAAAGGAACCTGGGTAGTGGCTATCGCACTCGCGCTGCTCTGCCTCTTCTCTTCTTTCTTCATTGTCGGTTCTTCAGCCAAAGGCGTGGAAGCAGCTCCTACTGCGGCTCCGAAAGCTGCTACTCCTGCACCAGCGAACACTGTTCCCCTGACGCAGCCTCAGCAATAAGATTAATTTTCAACTTTTTCAATATACCCTGCTGAAATCAGCAGGGTTTTTTAATTTACAGTATCAATCCGGAAAATCATGTGGAAAAAATTGATCTGGGGATTGCTCATCGTGATCCTGCTGGCAGCAACAGGCATCGGTTTGCGCTTCTTCACCTCCAATACCCCTTTTGAGAACACGCACAAATACCTGTACATCAGAACAGGCAAGGCCACCTTCCCTGAAGTGGTGAAAACATTGTCAGACAGTAACCTGATCAGCAATCCTGGTTCCTTCCAATGGCTGGGCCATCGTATGGACCTGGACGAGAAGATCAAACCCGGCCGTTACGAGATCAAAAAAGGCATGAGCCTCTTCGCCATCGCGCGCATGCTGCGCAATGGGCGCCAGAGCCCCGTCAACCTGGTGATCACCAAACTGCGTACCCGCCAGGACCTGGCCGGCTTGATCGGCCGTAAATTCGAATGCGATTCCGCCTCCGTGATGGACTATATGGATAATGTGGATTCCATGAAAGCCTATGGATTCGATTCCATCAGCGTGATGACCTCCATCTACCCCAACACCTACACTTATTTCTGGAACAATACGCCTTCCGGCATCTTCAAAAAATTCTTTGCAGCGTACAAGAAGGTATGGGACGATGACCGTAAGGCCAAGGCAGCCAAACTGGGCCTCACTCCCGGCGAAGTATATACGTTGGCATCCATCGTTGAGGAAGAAACGAATGCCAATGAAGAGAAAGGCAATATCGCCAGCGTGTATTACAACCGCTACAAGAAGGGCCAAAAATTGCAGGCCGATCCTACGGTGAAGTTCGCCCTGGGCGATTTTACCCTGCGCAGGATCTACCTGAAGCACCTCACCGTTGTTTCTCCCTACAACACCTACAAGGTAACAGGATTGCCTCCGGGCCCTATTTGCACGCCCTCACTGGTAACATTGGACGCAGTGCTGGACCAACCTGTCACCAATTATCTTTTCTTTGTAGCTAAAAGCGATTTCTCCGGCAGACATACCTTCAGCGAAACCTACACAGAGCACCTGGTGAATGCAAAAGCATTCCAGAAAGCACTGGACTCCGTGATGGCACTGAAACAGGCAGCCAAAGAGGATATCGGCACTCAAAAATAAAATCCGGCGAAGCGGCATGACCAAACTCGAACGCATCTTACTGAACCTTCCTCCTGTAAAATTCCTGACGGAAAAGAGCAAGAAGATCATATTGCCTGGCTTCGACAGAGTGCCGCTCTATGATGTGATCGTTTTCTTCCTGTCTGAAGTGAAAAAAGAAGGACTGACGGAAAGGGCTTCCGCCGTGGCCTACAATTTCATCATGGCCATCCCTCCCACCTGCCTCTTCATTTTCACCCTCATCCCCAACCTGCCCTTTATCCCGAAGGATACGATAGAGATACAGCTCCATAGCCTCATTACCGATATGATCCCCGCACATGAGTACAATAAGGGCATCATCGAATTTGTGGATAGTTTCCTGAATCAGAGCCGCGTAGGACTGATCTCCTTCGGTTTCCTCCTCCTCATCTTCTTTGCCAGCAATGGGATGATGGGACTGATGCGCAGTTTCAACAAAACCTATGTGGGATTCGAGAAGCGCGGGGGGCTGGAAAGTCGCTGGACGGCCATCAAGCTCACCTTCATCATCCTGGGATTGCTGGTAGCCTGCCTGGTGCTGCTGGCCATGCAGGGCGTGGTGCTCCGCTGGCTGGGCGTTGATGCCAAATGGGCGGCCCTGTTGAGTTGGTTCCGGTGGATCTTCATCATTGGCCTGGTGTTCTATGCTATCGCCTTCATTTACAAATATGCGCCCGCTATCCAAAAGCGCTGGAAGCTGATCTCCCCCGGTTCCATCCTGGCCACCTTCCTCAGCTTGCTGGCCACCCTGGGCTTCAGTTTCTTCGTGAGTAATTTCGGAAAATATAATGCACTCTATGGCTCTATTGGCACCATCATTGTTGCAATGATATTGATCTACATCAACGCCCTGGTGCTGCTGATCGGATATGAGCTGAATGTGAGCATCCACTCGCTGAAAGCCCTCGCGGATGAAAGGGCGAGACATGAGACGAGCGGCATCCCCGTTCCCTGATTTTTTCGTAAACTTTGTATACCAAAATATATCGTCATGAAAAAGAACCTCCTCCTCTGCCTGATGCTGCCTGCACTGGCCATGCTGGCTTTCAAGTTTGGCAACGAACCACTTGCTATCGGTTCGGCTATGCCTAAGGGTGATGTGGTGATGAAAGATATCTCCGGCAAGGATATTACCCTGAACAATGCCCGCAAATCGAACGGGCTGCTGGTGATGTTCAGTTGCAATACCTGCCCTGTTGTGCTCAACAATGCATCACGCGCCAATGAAGTAAGCAAATTCGCCCTCGGAAAAAATGTTGGGGTAATATTCCTGAATGCCAATGAAGCCAATCGTTCCGCTTCCGAATCGCTGGACGCCATGAAAGCCTATGCCACCAAAGAAGGCTTCAACTGGTTCTATGCAGTGGATCAGAACAGTGAACTGGCGGACGCTTTCGGCGCCACCAAAACTCCGGAATGTTTCCTCTTCGATAAAGAAGGAAAACTGGTATACCACGGCGCTATCGACGATAGCCCCGGCAAAGTGGAAAATGTAAATCGCCAACACTTGCAGGAAGCCATCACAGAGATCAGCTCCGGCAAGGAAGTCAGTGTGAAAACCTCCAGGTCTGTAGGTTGCACCATCAAGCGACTCGGTTAAGCCCCGTTTTTAAAATCATTTGAACAACAGCCCGGATCTGACAGGATCCGGGCTGTTTGGTTACAACACCTCACAAAAAAGATCCCGCATCGTTGCCGCTGCGGGAATCTTTTGTTGGGTAAAACCTGCTACTAAAACCACCTTTACCCTTATTGCTTCATGGCTATACCGATCATATTGGAGAGCTCGGCTACCATCCGGTTACTATCACCGGTAAATCCCAAGGACAGGAACCGGATATCGCCGTTCCTGTCAATGATGTATTTGGCCGGGATGCCTTCCACTGCCAGGGCGTTAGCAAGTTGATAAGACCTGCTTCCCGTTCCCAACGGTGCATCCAGCATCACCTGGAAATCATATCCATTCTTTTTCAGGAATTCAGTAATGGCCGTTACACGCTTCCCTGCAGGCATGCTCTCCCAGGTATTCACGAATAGGAATACCACATTGGTATCTTTCCTGTATCGCTCCAGTGCCATTTGCATGGCAGGGAATGAACGTTTGCAGGGCCCACACCAGGTAGCCCAGAAATCGAGCACCACTACTTTCCCTTTCAACGAGCCCAGGCTTACGGGGCTACCATCCGTTTTGGTCAACTGAAAGTCCGGCATCTTCTTTTTGATCATATCGAATTCCAATTGCCTTTGCATTTTGGTATTGGCCAGGCTTTCGATCGAATCCAGGTAAGCCGGGAGTTTTTCTTTATCCCTGAACACCTCTTTGATCTGCTCTTTCATGGACGGGCTACCGTTTCCGGCTGCGATGAAGCGGGAAGCCTCCAGGAGCAAAGCCTGCTCCTGTCCGCCCATCCGGAGATAGCCGATCAAAGCTTCATTGTAAGCACTATTCTTTCTTCCGGTGTATTGAACGGCCTTTTGCTGAAAGGCAATGGCTTCCTGAACATTCCCCTGCCGCTTTCTGAGCTCGGCGTAAGTATTGTAGTATTCCGCCATATTTTGGATATAGGAGCTCTTCAGATCGGATGGTGGCAGGTAAGATCCCTGGTCTGCTTTGATATCGGGGAGCTGCACGGCCAGTTTCAATAAACTATCGGCATCGGGCAAGCGCTTTCCGGCATCCAGGAAGGCCTTTGCTATTTGATGGAATGTGCCCTGCTTCCATTCATTGCCATTCAGCAGGTGCAGGTATTCCCAGGCCTTGTCCGGATTGCCCTGTTTTGCCAATTCGGAAAGGGCAATGGCTGCCATGAATGAAAGATCCTTTTCTCCTCCAACTGGTTGATCTTTCATTTGTGCTTGCAGTATCGCCAGCATGCTGTCTGCCGATTGCAGGCCCAGGAAATGCTGCCAGAACCTTTCCCCCATCCCGGTTTTGGCGCCGGTCCTTTCCCTGATCCTATCTTTCAGGGAGTCCGCTTCTGCCCTCTTTCCCGTCAGTTGCCAGAGGCCGGCGGCAAGTGCCCAGCGCTTTTCAGAAAAACCCATTTTGAGCAGGGAATCTGCTTTCTTGTCCAGGACGGGATATACTTCCCTTTTTTTCGTGTACACGAGGGCGGAATAATAATCCAGTTCTTTGCCCACCTTCAATGAGGGGTCGTTCCTGAATTCCTGTTCGTACAATGCCAGTGCCCTGGACGAATAGTCCGATCCCAACGAAAGCACCCTTCTGCATCGTAGCAGGATCCCTGCCGCCGCTATGCCTGCCCCGCGAACCGGTGCCTCTTTTTTATAAATCGGATATATATAGCCGTTGCCATGATTGTCGTCCGTCATATCATCGCCCCTGAACCGCAACGCCAATGCACAGACAGTATCTGGCAATACGAATTCCGTTTCCCATAGTTTTCCTTTCTTCACCGCTTTCAGGTCCATGGAAGCGAATCCATTCAGGGATGAAACGATCAGGGCCACTTCTACAGAATCGGCATCGCGGAGCCGCGTATGCTGCGGATCATAGGTATACCGTATAGGTGTACCCGCAGATATCTTCACTTTGTCTACAGGTTGCAAATTGGAGAACTGTGCTTCTGCAACTATGCTGCAACCCAGGAGCAGTGCTCCCATACAGGTCCTTATCAGTTTATCAGTAATCATTTTGAGACAGATTAGGGTTATTGATCCTTTCGGTTTGTGGTACGGGGAATAATTTGTAAGCCGGCTTCCAGTTGGATTTCAACTGGCTCATTACATCATCGAGACTGCCCTTGTGAAAGAGATAAGGCCAGCGGTCGCCTTCCATGAAGAGCTCCGTGATCCTTTCTTTTTCGATGGCGGCGAGGATATCGCTCTTACTGCTATTATCAGGCAGTTTGGAAAGCCCTGCCCTCGTTCTTACCGTGTCTGTAAATTTTCGCGCTTCATCGAGATCATTCAATTCCGCCATGGCTTCAGCCTTTATCAGCATTTGCTCCGGAAGCCGCAGGAAAATATAATCTTCCTGGGAGCTTGCCGACATGGTCTTCAGTTTGTATTTGAACCCGCATGTATATTGTTTTCCATTCACCGTTCTGGTGGTGGTCCAGGCAGTCTTTCGTTTATCAGCGGTCTCGAATGCGGCTATCAGTCCGGGTTGCAAAATATAATTAGGGGCCGTTCTGGTACTGGTACCGGGCGCCAGCATCACAGCCCACCGGGTGATATCGGTGTAATTACCTCCGCCTGCCTGGCTACTGGCCGCCAGGATGGATTCACGACTGCCACGCAGGAAGGCCTTCGACAGATCGGTTTCAAGTTTGAACGGTCCTTCCATGGCCTTTGAAGCCATTTCAGAAGCCTTTGCCCAGTTCTTTTGAAAAAGATAGAGACGGGCCAGCAATGCATATGCTGCATATGGATTGGCCCTCGTCAAATTGGTCTGATCCTGCAGATCGGGAATGGCTTCCGTGAGATCCTTCATCATCTGTTCCGTCACCTTCACTCTCGGAGACCTGGGCAATGTAGCATTGGCATCCACATCCGTACTCATGATCAACGGCACATCCCCGAAATAATTGGTCAGCACCAGGTACTCGAAGGCGCGCATGAATTTGGCCTCTGCGATATATTGTTTTTTGAGCCGGTCGGAGATCGCATTCGATGCCGGCAGGTTTTCCAGGAACCCATTGGCATGATAAATGGCGGCATAAGGCTGGGTCCACAATCCAGACAGGAGACTGGTAGTGGGCCTGTAGGCATTCTGATAAAAAACGTTCCAGATGATGCCGGGGTTGGAGAGGATCAGCTCATCGCCTGCCAGGCCAAACATCATTTCAGGATATAGAGATACTTCGCCAGCCAGGAGCCCGCTTGAGTAAAGCCCTGTCATATTCGATGCGATGGTGGCACTGTCTGTGAACAGTTGTTCCTTGGTGATCTGGTTCACAGCAGGAGGGATCTCCAGTAATTTTTCGCAGGAACTGAATGCGATCCCTGCTAACAGTACCAGGGCCAGTTTTCTATTTGGGATAATCGAGCATTTCATGATGGAATGATTTAGAATGAAAGTTGGAAGCCTGCAGTAAAGCTTTTCATCAATGGTGTGGTATTCCCTGTTTCAGGATCCAGCCCTTTCACATTGGAGAAAGTGAGCAGGTTCTGCGATTGCAGGTAGATCCTGGCGCGCTTGATCTTTGCACTCTTCAGCCAGGCCTCGGGAAGGTTCCAGGCAAACACTGCATTCTTCAGGCGCAGGTAGCGGATAGGCTGGAAAGTGGCATTGGAGAACCAGTAATCGGAATACATGGTAGCCAGCTCCGTACCGGAAGTGGCGGACAACCTGGGAAAAGGTTTGTTATCTCCCTTTTGCTGCCAGTAATTGCCCAGTACCAGTTCCGGCACATTGAACATATTGCCGGGCGCGTAGTAATTGGCCCATTTCCAGTTGTAGCCATTCTGTTCGGAGAACTGGAAAAAAAGATCGAGCTCAAATCCTTTATACCTGAACTGGTTGCTGATACCTCCAAAGAATTTTGGGCTGAAAGAGCCGAGTGGCGTATAATCATCGAAGGTAGTAGCCTTATCATTGTTGAGATCCCTGAATACCGGCAACCCTGTTTCGCTATCCACCCGCTCCACAAAATAGCCCCACCAGAGATTCACCGGTTGCCCGATCTGGAATTGAGCGGCATAGGGAGAATATTCCAGGTTGGGATATTCCAACAGTTTGTTCCTGACCAGGGAGAGATTGGCCGTGGTGGTCCAACTGAAATCCTTCTCATCGATATTTTTGGAACTGAGCTCAAACTCCCAACCTTCGTTTTGCAGCAGGGCGGGCAGGTTGGCCTGGTACGAAGGGAAGCCGGTTTGCGAAGGCAGTGGGAATTCAACCAACTGATTGCTGCAGCGGTTACGGAACCAGGCCGTGGTGAAAAGGATCCTGTTCCTCATGAAGCCTAGCTCCAGTGCAGCTTCCAGCTTCCTGTTCTCTTCCCACCCGTAGGAACCGTTGAAAGTGGATGCAGGGCGAAGGCCCGGCATATTGTTGTACATATACAGGGTGGAAGAAAAGGTTTCCATATACCTGTAATCACTGATCTGATCATTACCGGTAACGCCATAGGATCCACGCAGTTTGCCGTAGGAAAGGAAGGGCAAGGCATCGGCCAGGGCTTCTTCCCGGGAGAACAACCAGGCAGCGCCCAGGGCCCCGAAATTACCGAAGCGGTTATTGGGGCCGAAGCGCGAAGAGCCATCGCGGCGGAAAGTAGCATTCAGGAAATATTTATCGTCCCTGCTGAAAGTGGCCCTCGCAAACCCCGACAAATATTTATACTGTGTACCGAAATTCTCCTTGCTGGTGATCGTTTTTGCGGCCTTGATATCTCCCAGTAAGAGATCCGTGGAGAAATCGCCTGCTTCCAGGATACTTCCTTCTGAAATGGTATGTTGGAAGGTCCCTCCCACCATCAACTGCAGCTTGTTCCTGTTGAAGGCCAGGGTATAGTCCAACTGCGGCTCGATGGTCACCGATTGATAATCGGTATGGTGGAATTTGGCTTCATTGCTGACTGGCGAAAAAGGAAGCATGGTAATGGATGGATATTTCAGCAGGCTCTTGAGTTGCTGCCTGTTGAAGCCCGCAGTGGTCTTCAATTGAAGGCCCGGCAGGATGGTATACCTGATATTACCGCTCACCAGTACATTATTGGTTTGATTGGACCCTGATGTATAGAAAGCCATATAGGGATTGGAAAATCCTGACAAATTGGTGAGCTTGCCATCCCCATCATACACAGGGAAATTGGGGGGCAGGATATAACTGTCAAATATATCCGCTCCCAGCAGGTTGATATGATCTGATGATACATTGGTAGTGAAACTGGCTGCCAGTTTCTTATCGGAGGAATTATGTTCAACATTGAAATGCATATTCACCCTGTCCTCATTCTCATTACCTGCCAGTATGCTTTTCTGATGGAAATACCCGATACCTGCCATGAAGCGCGTGTTCAGGTCGCCGCCGGAGAGCGTGGCCTGGATATTGGTAACGGGCGCGCTATTGCCGTAGATGAGTTTGGGCCAGTTGGTATACGCGGTGGTATCCCATACTTTCAGATCGGGGGCATTGAGCTCATCCGGTATGGTACCGTCCATATCGAAGGCTTCGTGGCGAAGGGCCAGGTATTGTTTGGTATCCAGCATATCCATCATCACGGCTGCTTTGCCGGAACCGGTATAAGCATCCAGCGAGAATTTCGATTGTCCTGCTTTCGCTTTTTTGGTTGAAATGAGAATCACACCATTTGATCCACGGGAACCGTAGATGGCAGTGGCATCCGCATCTTTCAATATTTCGATGCTTTCTATATCTGCAGGATTGATGCTATTCATGGGGCTCAGGGAAGCGACAGATCCGGCAGAGATCTTATTGAGCGGATCGGAAGACATGGGTACTCCATCGATGATATACAGCGGTGAAGCCCCGGCAGCCACCGAGTTCACGCCCCTCACCTGTACGTTCACCTGCGCGCCCAGTCCACCGCTGGTAGCAGTGATGGCCACGCCGGCCGCACGTCCCTGCAGGGAGGCAAGTGGATTGGGATTGTTCTGTTTGCTGAGCTCATCACCTTTCACCCTGGCGATGGAGCCCGTGTTGGCGCTCCTGTTCACCGTGCCATATCCCCGCACGATGGTCTCTTCCATATCGTTGACGGCAGGCTTCATTTTGATGTGCAGGACGGCTTGTTTGCCTGTGCTCACCACGGTCTTTTGCACGGCCTTCTCCATGCCCACATAGCTTATCTCAACTGTATAGCTGCCTTCCGGGATATTGTCGAGCAGCAATTGGCCATCCTTTCCCGTTACATCACCGGCCTGCCTTTCGCGAAGGCTGACCGATGCGCCTTCCAGGGGCAATCCTTTCTCATCGGTAACCTGCACCAATAAGCGCCCTGCTGATGCAGCACCGGTTGCGGACTTGCTGATGGAAATGGAATTGCCTTCGATGGAATATTGGAGCCCCCTGGGCGACAGCACCCTTTTCAGGAACTCGGGCAGCGGTTCCTTCACCGCTTCGATGGTAACAGGCTGTGCCTGCCTGATCAATTGATAATCGGCCACCACCAGGAACCCTGTCTGTTTTTTGATGGCAGCGAACACCGTTTCAAAACTGGCATCGCGGCCCGAGAAAGTAATGATTTGCGATCTTACTCCCGCAGCAGCCAACAGGCATGCCAGGAGCAGCATGGCAGTTAATCTCATAGCAATTTTTTTGAAGGTCAGTGCAGGGCACTGACCGGTTTAGGTTAATTATTCCCCGGAGGGATCAGTCAGGAAAGGTTATGGTAGAAAAGAAATATCAGGGAGATATTATCAGTTTGTTTTGTTCCAGTGAAATATGCAGACCCATATTGTTCAGGAGCCGCACTACCTGCTCAGCCTTCAGGTTCCTTCCGATGGAGCCATAGAACTCGAATACAGGCACTTCCCCGGTATAGACGGGCTCCAGGTTATACCATCTCGCGATCTCGCGGATGGCTTCTTCCAGGCCCTGGTGTTGAAAGCTGAACTCACCGTTCTTCCAGGCCATCACCTGACTGGTATCCATAGCCGCAATCAGGTAAAGAGCGCCATGCTGGTTTTGCTGCAATTGCTGTCCGGGCGCCAGGATCTTTCTTTGATCATGAGCTGTATACCTGATCTTACCGGAGAGCAGGGTTGTTTTGGCAATGGGCTCTTCCGGATAACAACGGATATTGAAGGCGGTACCCAGTACTTCAATGGAAGCCTGCCTGGGAGTCTCCACCCGGAAGGGTTTTGTGGCATCTTCTTTTACATCCAACCAGGCTTCGCCTTCCACAAACACCACTCTTTCCTTACCGTTGAAATGAACGGGATACCTGATGGAACTGCCCGCATTGAGCACCACCTCCGTTCCATCCGGGAGATGCAACCTGAACTGCCTGCCCCGCGGCGTACTCATCGTATTATAACTGGCAGGCTCATCCGTATTCTGGTTATCATAGACCAGCCCTTGTTCATTCAGGGTTACATGGGTACCGTTCTGGATAGCGATGGAGCCGATCTTCATACTGTCCAACAACAATTTAGTCCCATCGGCGAGCGTAAGCACGGCCCCGGAATGATCCTCTTCTGCCATCACTGGTTCAAACTGCTGCACAGTTTGCCGGTCCTCTACCCCGGATGATGGCCGTTGAACAATACGGATACCGGCAATACAGATCAGCAAAATGGACGCAGCTACCCACCATCTTTTTGACACCATGCCACGGAGCTTTGCCCCGCCACCGGGAACAGTATCTATTTCATCTTCCATCACTTCTTCTGATGCGATAGTTCTCTTCCTGATAACATCAAAGAGCGCTCCTGCCCTATCCTCCGGCAGTTGAAAGGGTATGCTTTCTTCATCGAAGGAAGCATCGATCAGGCCATGCAGTGCCGGGCCCGATTCGTGAGCGGACAGTAAGGCAAAGAATTCTTTTTGCTCTGCCTCGGAACAATGGCCGGACAGATAGCGCTCATACAGCTCTTTCAGCCTGGATGGAGCATTACTCATCAGGATCGGTTTGGAATGATATATCGAAAATCAAAGGCTCTATAACTATTGACACGCAAGGAGGAATACCGGGTAGGATGAATTGGAAATTTATTTCAGGATCTTTTCTCCCAGCAGAAGGATGAAGAAGATCAGGCGGTGCTCATGTTGTTGCAGATATTGCCGGATGGATCTCAGGGCCTCCGTCATATGGTACTTCACAGTGTCCCTGGAAAGCTTGAGCTCTGCAGCGATCTGATCGTAGCGGAGCCCTTCTTCCTTACCCATCAAATACACTTTCCGTTGCTGGGGCGTAAGTTGGGCAATGGCCTGGTGCAATAGCTGCTTCAGCTCGTTACCGGCCACGGTGGCCATGGTATCTTCCTCCCCTTCAGGTTTCTTTTCATCGATCACCGATCGGATGAAAGCTTCTTCCGTGGCGAGTTTCCTTAACCTGTTGTACAGGTTGTTACGTGTGATGGTGCGTAACCAGGCATGGAAATTCTCCAGGTCGGGCAGAAGGTGGCGGTTGAGCCAGATACTTACGAATACTTCCTGCAATACATCTTCGGCTACTGGTTTGCTTTTGATCAATTGAAAAGCGAGGGAATAGATCCTGTTGCGATATTGGTCATACAGTGATTTGTACGCTTGTTCATCTCCTGCTGCAAGTAACAATAAGAGCTGACGGGTGTCGTATGTAGAGGGGGTTGCCAAATCCTGTATGTCGATGGTAAAAATAAGGAAATATGCATTCAGCGGATGGTTCAGAGGTTGCATCAGAATGGTGCCTGGCAGGTTGGGCTCAGCACATTGGCTACTGAAGCAACCAATTCAAACACTTAACCGAATAAAACGCACACTGAAACGCAAAGCCAATATATAGATAAAAAAGGGGCACCTCAAAAGGTTAGCCCCATTTTTTGGTAGTGTCCGTGGCTCGTGTCCCCGATGGCTGGCACATTCATCATTTACATTCCCAGGTGAGCTCAGCATTTTGTATGGGCCACCAGAGGAAGGTATTGTAGCCGATTTGGCTGAGATTGGTTCTTACAGGCAATCCTTTTTTATTGTATGCCGATGCCTTGAAATAATTGTTGACGCTATAATCCCTGTCGAGGAACATCCAGAGTGGATGGGTGCGGCGGAGACTGGTTTGGTTGTCGTAATCTGCTCCGTCGCCCGGGTATTTGAGATTGCCCCTGGCATCATATTCATAAATGGTGGTATAAGGCTGTGATTCATACAGGAGCTCTTGCGCGATGGTTTTGCTGATCCTGCCATACTGATCATATTCATAGCGGGTAGCGCGTTTGGAAGCGGCATAGATCTCACCATCCCAGTAGCCCCCGATAAAGTATCCCGTATCGTGGGTTACCCGGTTCTGTTTATCGTAGTAAAAAGAGATCCTGTACTCGAACAGGGTTGTATCCTGGTAATAACCATTGTAAAGGATCAGCCTGTTCTTATTATCGTAAATGAATCGCCTGTTTGGATACCCTTCCAGAACCGGCACCGATTTGATATGGACCGGGTTGCCGAGCTGATTGTATTCGAAGCTGAGTGTATAAGTGGTGCCCGAATATTGATTAGAAATGAATTTGATCCTGCAACCGTCTTCGATACCACCGGGATGATGTTTGATGTAATCGTATATTTTATTACATCCTGCAAATAAGAAAATAGTTGCCGCCAGTATGCTGATGCAAATGGTGTTTTTGGAGAGGTTCATATGGTTTTGTTATTAGAGATGAGAAAAACTTACGGACAGTTCCAGGTTACTGTGGCATTATCTACCTGATTGTGATAATAATTCAGGAAGATAAGGCCCGTGGTATAATTCACGGGGAAATCGTCACCGTTGTAAGAATTGGCCGTGAATGGATTGTTGACGCTGTAATCGCGCGCCATGAACTGAAAAACAGGGTGTGTGCTGTAGAGACTCTGTTTATTGTCGTACGTAACACCTGATAAGATCAGGTTACCAGCCAGATTGTAAGCATAGGTAGTTACCAGGGGCGGCAAATAATTACCGGAATAAGGATCCTGGTTCTTCACCGTGGTTTTGGTTACCCTGCCGAGGGCATCGTACTCATACTCCGTGTAATGGTTGCCCGCTGGATAGAATGGAAGCCCACCAACGATGCGGCCATAGCTGTAGCTGGTATCTTTTACGATACGGCCCGTAGAATCATAATAGTACTTCGACCAATAGATGAACCTGTCGGCCCCTCCACTGGTATAAGCGGATTGGATCAACCTGTTCAGGGAATCGTACCTGAACCAGACACTGTTGTAGCCGGAAGATTCGTTGGTGCTGAGGATACTGTCGGGGTCTCCGTTACTGTTGTAATGGAAGGTGAGTACACCGGGTACACCAGTGTCTGTGATGGCAGTGATCTGGCAGGTTGATGAACCGCCACTGTTTTTGCCGTCGCCGGATAGCTGTCCTTTCTTGTTACAGGCCTGCGTGCCGAAGATCAATGCAGCCCATACACATAGAATAAGGTTCTTTTGGATCCTTTTCATTTTTTATTGGTTTGATGAACAAAAAACGTCAGGAGGGAAATGGATAACAGTTGTTCGTGGGGTACGAAAAAAGGAAGAAAGGATGCGGATAATAGAAGGATCGTGAAACCGCGAATAATGTTGCACGAGTGCAAAAAAAGGCCGTTGATGATTTATGAGAGGTAAAAGCTGAAATTGGATCAGGCTAATATACAGGACTAAAAAGCTGGCTCCAATACCATTTTCTGGTAATCATGAAGTGAAGCCGGCGAAGAGGGATTATTTACCGGAGGCTACCAGCCATTTGATCTCGGGCTCTACCTGCCTGTCTGTCAACTGCCGCTCGAAGAATTTACGGTAACCGGTTTGTTTGTTGATGAAGAGCGTGGCCGGGATGCCCCCACTCCATTTTTCGTCCACTTTGGGGCAGAATTGATCTGCATTGCTTTCATCCAGCCAAAAGAAGCTGGCCCGGAAGTTTTTCTTTTGGAGGAAATCCTTCAATCCTTTGGGATATTCTTTATCGAAATCGAGGCTTACGAGGAGCAGTTCCACTTTTTCATTCTTAAACTTTTCCACTCCTGCCTGCAGCCAGGGGATCTCTTCCACGCAGGGCGCGCACCAGGTGGCCCAGAAGGAGATCACCAGGGGATGATCACTGCTATCGATATACGAGATCAGCTCATCGATCTTCACTTTCCGGATGGATTGTGAAAAGCCGGTGAAACCGATGATGATGAAAAAAAGTAAAATAACTGCGCGTTTCATACAGATGCTCTTATTTACGCCGTACCTGCAGGCTAACTATTTACATCAGGTTCTTCCAACTGCAGTTTCCAGGTACTCAGCAAGGTTTCCAGTTCTTCCCCGCTATACCTGCGTTGATCATAATGACCAGCCAGCAATTTCTGCCGCTTCGCTTCATACAAGGTAACGGCACAGGCCACCGAGATATTCAGGGAGCGGATGATGCCTACCTGCGGGATGATGAAATTCCCATCTGCCATCGCCCTGATCTCATCACTCACCCCGCTATGTTCATTCCCGAATACCAGCGCGATACTTTTAGCGGCAAAATCGATACCATACAAATCTACGGCATCACTGCTGAGATGGGTGGTCAATATCCGGTCATATTTTGCGCGGAGCGCTGCAAAGCAGGCGGCCGCATCGTTGAACTGATGAACGGTGAGCCATTTGGCGGCACTGCTGCTGCTTCTTGCCCCGAATTTCTTGTGACGGGGGATCTTTGTATTGAGCACATAGATCTCCTGCACCCCTACTGCATCGCAGGTGCGCATTACGGCTGATATATTATGGGGATCAAATACGTTCTCCAACACAACGCAGAGATCATTCTGGCGCTTATTCAATACAGATACCAATCGCTCGTAACGTTCAGGTGTCATATTAATAAAATTGTGATAAGTTCATCAACGCTGGCAATATTACGTGGTATTTTTAAATTATTATCTTCGTTCTCTATTAACGCCACTAAACCCAATATGGCCTATGTTGAAGAAGATCCTCAAGATAACAGGCATTACCCTGTTGGTGCTGCTCATCCTGCTTTTTACAGCACCTTATCTTTTCAAAGACAAGATAACAAAGATCGTAAAAGAGCAGATCAACAAGAATGTTGCTGCCAAAGTGGATTTCACCGATCTCAGCCTTAGCTTCTTCCGTCATTTCCCCAATGCCTCCGTGGCTTTGGAGAACTTACAGGTAACAGGCCCCGAGCCATTCGGTAAAGACACACTGATCGCCGCCAGGGAGATCGACGCAGCCGTTGACCTCTTCAGCCTTTTCGGAGACCAGATCAGGGTTACCCGCGTCAATATCGATCAACCCCGCATCCATGCACTGATGAACAAAGAAGGAAAGTCCAACTGGGACATCATGTTGCCAGATACCACCACGGCCACCCCGGAAAAACCGGAAGAGCCCTCCTCCTTCAAAATGAACCTAAAGAAATACGCCATCCGCGAAGCGTATATATATTACAGTGATGCCACCAGCGGCATGAGCGCCGAGATCAACAATCTCACGCACGAAGGCTCCGGCGATTTCACCTCGGACCTCTTCACGCTCCGCACCGGCACCAATGCGGATGCCATCACCTTCACCTATGCAGGCATCCCCTATCTCGCCCGCACCAAAACCAATATCGATCTGGATATCGAGATAGACAGCAAGAACAGCAAATACACTTTCAATACGGAAGAGATCGCATTGAACGACCTGAAGATCGCCGCCAAAGGCTTCTTCCAGCTCGTGAACGATAGCACCTATAATATGGATATCGCCTTCAATGCGCCCAGTACCGAATTCAAGAGCATCCTCAGCCTTATCCCCTCCGTGTACGCCAATGATTTCGCCAAAGTGAAAACCAGCGGCAAGGCCCTGCTCAACGGCTTCGTGAAAGGCACTTACAACGGCACAAAGCTCCCCGCCTTCAACCTGAACCTCCAGGTGGATAACGGGTTCTTCCAATACCCGGACCTGCCCAAACCGGTACAGAATATCAATCTGCAGGTAAAAGTGGATAACCCTGATGGCGTTATCGACAATACCGTGGTGGACATCCCCAAAGCACATATCGAGTTCGGCAGCGATCCCTTCGACCTGCACCTCCTCCTGAAGAAACCCATGACCGATCAATATATCGACGCGGGCGCAAAAGGAAAACTCGACCTCGCCGGTGTAACGCAATTCGTGAAACTGCCCGAAGGCACCAAATTATCAGGCCTCGTGAATGCCGATATCAATGCCAAAGGGAATATGGCCGTGGTAACCCAACAGAAACCCGGACCATTCTCCGCACAGGGCTTTGTGGATATCAGCAAACTATTCTATTCATCCCCTGCCTTCCCTGCTCCCATCCAGAATACCAGCGCACGCATCGATGTCACCAATCCTGATGGCGTGCCTGACCATACCGTAGTGAAGATCCCTGCCGCCCACGTGGAAGTAGGCAAGGATATGGCAGACCTTACGCTCACCCTGCTCACGCCCGCTTCCGACCCCGCTTTCGACGGCACCCTCAAAGGTGGGTTCAACCTCGGGAACGTAGGACAGTTCTATACTTTCGGGCCGGGCACTTCACTGGCTGGCCAGGTGAATGCCGATATGAGCTTCAAAGGGAAGAAGTCGATGATCGATAAAAGCCAGTACGATGCCGTTCAAATGGCCGGCACCGTGCAAGCCAATGGCATCTCCTATAAGTCGAAGGACTATCCCGATGGCGTGAATATCACCAATAGCCTGTTCACCTTCAATCCCAAGAACGTGACCGTGAACAACCTGGCAGGTAATTTCATGCAAACGAATTTCAATGCCAACGGCAGCTTCGATAACCTGATCGGATATGCGATGAAAGATGAGCCGCTTGCAGGTACGCTCAACGTGAATGCGGACAAAGTGGACCTCAACAAATTCATGGGCACAACGCCTGCTTCAGAAGCACCTGCTGCCGAAGCGAAGAAAGACAGCGCTTCCGCCCCTGCTGCCGGTGATCCCTTCCAGGTGCCGAAGAATATCAAATTCGCCCTCAACACAAAAGTGAATAGCCTCCATTACGATAAAGTGGATTACAAGAATATCAGCGGCGCCTTACAGATCGCCGATGAAACGGTGTACATGAAGGACGTGAAGCTGGAAGCCCTGGATGGCACTATCGGCCTCGGCGGCTCCTACTCCACCCGCGTGAACAAAAAGAAACCGGAGATCACCCTCAATTACGATGTGCAGAACCTGGATATTCAGAAGACCTTCTTCGCTTACAATACCGTACAGAAGCTGATGCCCATCGGTAAGTTCATCGCCGGAAAGCTCACGTCCAAAATGAGCGTGAAAGGAAATCTCGGCGGTGATATGATGCCCGATCTCACCACACTAACGGGAGAGGGTAACCTATTCTTGCTGCAGGGCGTGCTCAGCAAATTCGGACCGCTGGATAAACTGGCCAGCACCCTCAACCTGAACGATCTTCAGAATTTCTCGGTAAAAGATATCAAGAACTATTTCGAGTTCGCGAATGGGAAAGTGCTGGTGAAGCCTTTCAATGTGAAGGTGAAAGATATTGATATGGAGATCGGTGGTATGCACGGCCTGGATCAGAGCCTGGACTATGTGATCAACCTCAAAGTGCCCCGCGAGAAACTGGGCAGCCAGGCCAACCAACTGGTGAACAACCTGGCATCACAGGCCAATGCCAAAGGAGTGCCTGTGAATATCAGCGAAACCATCAGTTTCAAGGTGAACCTGGGCGGCTCCATCACCAATCCCAGTATCAAAACAGACCTGAAGGGCTCCGGAAGCAGCCTGGCGCAGGACATGAAGGCGCAGGCCGATCAGTTTGTGGAGGCGAAGAAGAAAGCAGCGGACAGTGCTATCGCGGTGGCCAAACAACAGGCCAAAGACTCATTGGAATCTGCCAAAAAGCAGGCTGCTGCTGCCTTGAAGGAAGAACTGACCAAACAATTATCAGGGAAAAAAGATACTTCTGCTACCGGTGAAAGCAAACCAGACCTGAAAAAGGACCTGGAAAATACGGGGAAAGGGTTACTCAATAACCTTCTCAAGAAAAAGAAAAACCCGGCGGATAGTACGAAGCAATGATGAAACGGCCAAAAAAAACAGGGGGGCACCGGTATTTACAGCGGTTTTCCCCTATTTTTGCCCTCCTTTAAAACAAATAAGATCAGAACTTACGAATTGAATTGCTTATGGATAAATTGATTTATCTGGTTCCCGTGATGGGTGTCATCGGGCTCCTGTATACGCTGGTAAAATTCAAATGGGTTTCCAAACAGGATGCCGGAAGTGATCGGATGAAAGAGATCGCTACCTATATCGCTGACGGGGCCATGGCCTTTTTGAAAGCAGAATGGAAGATCCTGGCTTACTTTGTAGTGATCGTGGCAATCCTTCTTGGGTTCATGGCCAGTTCCAACCCTCACTCCCACTGGTCTATCGCAATCGCATTCATTATCGGAGCATTTTTCAGCGCCCTTGCCGGCTTCATCGGTATGCGTGTGGCCACCAAGGCCAACGTGCGCACTGCCAATGCAGCCCGTACAAGCCTGAGCAAGGCCCTGTCCGTATCCTTCACGGGAGGTTCCGTGATGGGACTGGGCGTGGCTGGTCTGGCAGTACTCGGCCTGGGCGGTCTCTTCATATTATTAAAGGCATGGCTGGTACCTGATGGTACTTCCGTGAACAGTGCAGAGATGGTGAAAGCCATCGAAGTGCTCACCGGTTTCTCCCTGGGCGCCGAGTCAATCGCCCTCTTCGCCCGCGTGGGTGGAGGTATCTACACCAAGGCGGCCGATGTTGGCGCTGACCTGGTAGGTAAGGTAGAAGCAGGCATTCCCGAGGATGATCCCCGCAACCCCGCCACCATCGCGGATAACGTGGGTGATAACGTAGGTGACGTGGCCGGTATGGGCGCCGACCTGTTCGGTTCCTATGTGGCTACCGTTCTCGCTACCATGGTACTGGGTCAGGAAACCATCGCCGGTGAAGATGGCGTTGGCGGCCTCAGCCCCATCCTGCTGCCGATGCTGATCGCTGGTCTCGGCATCCTCTTCTCCATCGTAGGCACCTGGTTCGTTCGCATCAGCGACGCAGCCGGTATCAATACAAGCGCCGTTCAGCGCGCCCTCAATATGGGTAACTGGGGCTCTATCGTACTTACTGCCATCGCTTCTGTTGGACTGGTTTACTGGATCCTCCCTGAGAACCTGTCCCTCCGCGGCCATGAGTTCACCAAATGGGGTGTGCTCGGCGCCATCGGTGTTGGTCTGGCAGTAGGCACCCTCATGAGCATCATCACCGAGTACTATACGGCCATGGGTAAACGCCCTGTGCTCTCTATCGTTCGTCAATCGGCTACAGGCCACGCCACCAACGTGATCGGTGGACTGGCAGTAGGTATGGAGTCTACCCTCCTGCCGATCCTGGTACTGGCTGGTGGTATCTACGGTTCTTTTGCCTGTGCAGGCCTCTACGGTGTTGCCATCGCAGCAGCCGGTATGATGGCCACTACCGCCATGCAGTTGGCCATCGACGCTTTCGGCCCCATCGCGGATAACGCAGGTGGTATCGCCGAAATGAGCGAGCTCCCCAAAGAAGTACGTGAAAAAACCGACGTGCTCGACGCCGTTGGTAACACCACTGCCGCTACCGGTAAAGGTTTCGCCATCGCATCTGCCGCCCTCACCGCCCTGGCGCTGTTTGCAGCCTATGTAGGTGTGATCAAGAATAACGGATATGATCTCGGAGACGCGATCAATATTTATAAAGCTGATGTACTGGCCTCCCTCTTCGTAGGCGCCATGATCCCCTTCATCTTCTCAGCCCTGGCCATCCGCGCGGTTGGACAAGCAGCCATGAGCATGGTAGAGGAAGTGCGTCGCCAGTTCCGCGAGATCCCCGGCATCATGGAAGGAAAGGGCAAGCCCGAGTACGACAAATGTGTGGCCATCTCCACAGACGCCTCCATCAAAAAGATGCTGCTGCCCGGCGCTATCGCCATCCTCTCCCCATTGATCATGGGATTCGTTTTCGGTCCAGAAGCATTGGGCGGTTTCCTCGCAGGCGCTACCGTTAGCGGCGTACTGATGGGAATGTTCCAGAACAATGCCGGTGGTGCATGGGACAATGCCAAGAAATCTTTCGAGAAAGGCGTTGAGATCAACGGACAGATCTATTACAAAAAATCAGAACCACATAAAGCATCTGTAACGGGTGATACCGTGGGTGATCCTTTCAAAGACACTTCCGGTCCTTCCATGAATATCCTCATCAAACTGATGTCGATCGTATCACTGGTAGTGGCTCCCACCCTGGCGCAGATCCATGGCTATGGCATTCCTGAAGTGAAAGCTCCCGCCAAAAAATCGGAGATCATCACGGCTGCAAAAGCCGGCCTGGTAGCTGCTGAAGGCAACACAGCGGCGTATAAGACAAATTAGTCCGGAAATTTTTAACAGATATGCTTGGAATGTATCTGTTATTAGGATTATCTTTGTCATCCATAACTAAGCACTATATCATACCAAATACCAAAAGTCCCTGTATTTCCATACGGGGACTTTTACATTTAGTACCTTCTTGGGATGAATAAATCCGGCTGTAAAACGAACCACCGCAGGTGGAAGTTGGATGGGCTTTGGTGGGGAAAGATGAGGGGTTTGGTAATTCAATTGGACTTCTTCGCTTACGTTTTGAAGGCCGGGATTTCTTCATCCCGCGCCGGCGATGGGCCGACAGTGCAGCAGTTCTTTTCCAGTCCTGGTTATATGATCAAACAGCTTATTTACCTACGTTCCAACTCCGGTACCCTTCCAGACCAAGTCCAACTCTTCTCCAACCGTATAGTTCGATTATAGTCGCCTTATTTCCCTGCCACTCCCTGTTTACTGCGGTATCTATGCGACTATCAAGCGTCAGACATGCGCCTTTTAGGTGATCTTAGCGCATTCAGTACCTTTCTTCATCTCATCTTATTCATCTTATCTCATATAGTCTCTTCTCTTCCTAAATTACTTTACTCTACTCTTCACTCATCTATCTATTATCAATGGTATTCTCCGCTCAGGAATGATATTACAATTTCTACCAATACCTAATAAAATGGTCGGTATATTGGCTACATAACATGTATCCCACAAGAAGGAATGCTGCCTTATCCATATTCAGAAATGATGTACTCTCGGCCCATTGCCGGCGCGGGATGAAGAAATCCGGTCTTTGAAACGTAAGCGAAGAAGCTCATCAGCATTACCAAACCCCTCATCTTTCCCCACCAAAGCCCATCCAACTTCCACCTGCGCCGGTTCGTTTCAGCAACCGGATTTATTCATCCCAAGTCCGGCCGCCAAGTCCGGCCGAAAAATTCTAAGCCGCCATTAACATTTTATTACGAAAGATATCGTAAATTAGACCAAATCATTCCATTGGTTATGGCAAATACAAAAACCATCAAACCCACAGAGAGCGAGTTGGAGATATTGCAGGTACTGTGGGAAAAAGGAACGGCCAGCGTTCGTGAGGTCCATGAGGAACTGCTGAAGTCCAAAGAAGCAGGTTACACCACCACCCTCAAACTGATGCAGATCATGCATGAGAAAGGCCTGGTGAAAAGGGACGACAGTATCAAAACACATATTTATCAGGCGACCGTCAGCAAGGAGAAAACGCAGAAGCACCTGGTGGGAAAGATGATCGATCAATTGTTTGGTGGATCGCCCACTGCCATGGTAATGCAGGCCCTGGGCAATCATAAAGCATCTCCCGAGGAGCTGGAAGCCATCCAGCAAATGATCAACAACCTGAAAAAACAATAGGATGAACCAAGTCTACCAATCCGCTTTCCTCAAAGCATTGGGATGGTCGCTGATAGACAGTTTGTGGCAGATGGGCCTGCTGTGGTTATTATATGTGGCGCTGACTGCAAATGGAAAACGCTATCAATCCCACCAGCGGCATAACCTGGCCCTGTTATCCCTGGCCGGAGGCTCCCTGTGGTTCCTGGTATCCCTGGTAATGAATTTCTATGAAGCTGCCGCAGCACCTGTGGTGGTGACCATTCCCGCAGGCGCAGCCATGCCCCTGATGGATCATGGATTCATCGGCAATCTTTCCAGGAATATCGAATCGGCTCTCCCCTTCCTTTCTATCGGCTATCTCCTGGCAGCGGCCTGGTTGTTCATTCGTTTCTATTATCGTTATCGTCAAACCCGTCAGTTACTGAAAGCTGAAATGGTGAAAGCCATGCCTGAGCTCAGGGTATTCCTGCAACAGGCAGCCGCCAGGATGGGTATTAAAAAGAAAGTGGCCCTCTGGCTGTCCGCGGCCGCGGAAGCGCCCATGACACTGGGTTTCTGGAAGCCTGTAATATTGCTTCCCATTTCCATTGTGACCCATCTCAGCCTTCAGCAAACAGAAGCCATCCTGCTGCATGAGCTGAAACATATCAAGAGAAATGATTATCTCATCAATATCCTGATCGCCTGTGTGGATGTGGTGCTGTTCTTCAATCCATTTGCAAGATGGATCTCCGCCGCCATCCGCCAGGAGCGCGAACATAGCTGCGACGACCTTGTATTGCAGTTCCGCTACGATCCCACACAGTACGCCAGTTCCCTGCTGATCCTGGAACAACAACGGTCCGCATCGCAACAGACCCTGGCAATAGCCGCTACCGGTTGTAAAACGCCCATGTTGCTGAACCGCGTTAAACGGATCCTCCGCCAGGAGCAGGTATCCGCTCCCGTTAGCCAACGTATGATCGCTTATTTACTGGCCGCCGTGATATTCGGTTTTATCGGATTCTACAATCCCGGTAATGTAATTGTGAAAAAGATCTATCCGGCCGTTTTCAATAACAAGGAAGTCAATCCGCAGTTTGCAAGCTACACTTCCGCCGAAGAACAGAAAGATGAGTCTGCTGCTAAACGGGCGGTACGCAAACAAAAAACCGATTGCCGTAAATCAGAAATGGCAGATACGGCTCCCGTCAATGCCATTACCATGATCACGGCGCAGGATGCTGAACAGATCCTTCGCCTGGCAACCGGTATCCAGTTGGCCAGCATGGTAGAGAAACGCCTTGCAGAAGAGCAAAGGATGCTGGCCATGCAACGCCAGGCACAGGTGCGCATGGTGATCAACGTGAGTAGCCAGGCGGCACCGGAAACCAGGGACTTCACCCTGGTAAGTCAGCTCCCCATCCGCATTGCACCCGAGAATTCAGCAGAGATCAAACCCTGGGTGCCACGCAATAGCTTCGCGTATCAGTATATGGAAGACAGCACTTCTCCCAAAGTATATATTGCCACCAAACTCCAGGAAGAAGCCAGGCTGGCTATCAACCGTGCCATGCAGGCCTTACAGGATATCAACTGGGCCAAACTGGAGCAGGAACTTAAGGACAAAGGCATCAGCATGAGCCCCAAACAGATCCGCCAGGAATTGCACAGGGCCTTCATGGAGATCACCTGGAAACGTATCAGCGAAGGCAGCGTCACTCCTGCCGACGATGTCCGCGAGATCTATTCCCAGGTACAGGCTGAATGGCAGAAAAAACTGGAATGTTTCCAGAAAGCCCGCGCCGAAAAACGCGCCAAACAGGAAGCCATCCGCAAACAGATCGTGGAAGAGCGCCTGCTGGAGAATATGAAGACCGACCAACAGCGTAAGGCCGTCAGGAACGAGACCATCGATATCTGATCCTTCTTCTTACCACACATTCCTGGGGCACCAACTCCCATACTTGTTACCGATAATGAACCCGACCACTATCTCATGGGTTCCCTTACTCACTGTGCTTAGCCGCGTAGTGGTATAATCATAGGCATATCCGATATTGAGGGCATTGGAGATATTCAGGCCCGCCATGGCGGCAAAGCCCTCTCCCGTTCTGTAACTGACGCCTCCCCACAACAGATCGAGGTACTGCAGTTTGAGGTTGATGTCCGTTTGTACCGGCAATGGCCGGATATATTTCACCATCACGGACGGGAGAAGATTGAGCTCTTCGGTCAGTAAGAAACGATAGCCCGCCGTGGCAAAGAGATGGGGCACCATCCTGCCTTCGGTTGGCGTAACGGAATTGTCGCCAAATCTCAGTTTCTGGGGAATGATCTGCTGGGCAGACAGCCCCAGGAAATAATCCGCCGAGTACAGATAAAGCCCGGCATTGAAGTCCGGCCGGAAATAGTTCAGGTTCCTGTTATCATAAACGGCAGGGTCTACGGGCGTGATAATGCCGAAATCCAGCTTGCCGGTATTCAGCCTCAGATTGCTCAGGCCGGCCCCGAAGCCTGCTGCCAGGCTGGCTCTAGCGCTGATGCCTAGATGATAGGCATAGGTGAGATAGCCGGAAAAGCGGTTGAGCGGTCCCGTTTTATCATTGATCATCTGCAGGCCGATGCCATGGTGCGGCTCTGCCGCCGTATAGGATTCCCAGTAGGCCTTCCCCCGTGGATTTTCACCGGGGATATGGAAAGAGGTGGCGCTGGTGCGAAAATCTTTCTTACCCAGTGGCATATGCGCAGTGAAATAAGTGGTCACGGGAGCATCATCGATCCCCACCCACTGATGGCGATGGCTGACTTTGATATCGATATAATTCTCGATCCCCGTCAGTGCCGGATTGATGATATACTGGTTGATCATGTACTGGGTATAATGCGGCTGTTGCTGCCCGTTAACAGCCAGGCAACAAAGCAAAACATTCAGGAAAACAGTAATACATTTCATGGATCATCGTATGATGGTCACCGATCCTTTCAGCAATCCCTTACCATTTTTCAGATCGATCACCCAGTAATAAGTGGCTGGCGGAAGCAGGCTCCCATTCATCCTTCCATCCCATGCCTTCCCATTCCCCGAGCTATGGAATACCCGCTGGCCATAGCGATTGAACACATCCACCGTACAATTTGGATAGGATTCCAGGTAAAGCAACACCCAGGTATCGTTGATGCCATCCCCATTGGGTGTGAAGGCGTTGGGCACTACTACCTTCGGTAATACTTTCACCCAAACATCATCGGTAGCCTTACAGCCATCCTTACTCGAAACGGTGAGGATATACCGGGTATCCTCTTTGGGAGAAACGGAAGGTTGTGCCCGGGTGGGGTCATTGATATGGTCCGAAGGCATCCAGGAAAAGCGGATGGCCGAACCGGTGCCACTCCCTTCGAGCAGCGCTACCCCATCGGGCAGGATGCCTTTGTCCGGACCTGCATTGGCGGTAGGCGTCGGGTTGACGGTGATGCTTTGGCTTGCCGCCGCACTGCACCCATTGGCCGCCAGGTATTGGAACCGGAGAGTATGCAGTCCCGGGCCGGCAAGACCGGGATCGAAATAGCCCTGCCCATTCATTCCCGGCCCCGAGAACAGGCTACTGCCGGGAAAGCCCAGCAGTTCGCGGGCCGGTACCAGGAAGGGCGGCGACTCGGCACAGACAGGGCTCATTGCATCAAAAGCCAGCACAGGACTGGCCTTGAGCGTAACTACCCTTTTCAGGGCTCCCAGGCAGGCATCGCCGGTATGCACTTCATACACGATGGTATGGTTACGGGTAGGTGGACTGCTGAAGTCTTCATACTTATGCGAATACTCCTTACCGGGAGCCGGATCCTCATCCACGGTCTTGATGGTGGGGTCATGGTCATAATCCCACCAGATGCTCAAACTGCTCAACTTACCGCTCTGTATCCGCGATGCTTCCCTGATCACCAGGTCCGAGTTGGCGCAGAGCGCTCTATTGGGCAGTTGAAAATCGGCAGCCTGCACCCGCCCATTGACGGTAAATGGTTTTGTCAGGCTGGCCTTACAGCCATCCTTCGAGGTCACCTGCAATTGCACCTGGTAATTACCCGCCAACGCATACTTATGACCGGGATCCTTTTCCGTACTGGTTCCATTATCCCCGAAATTCCAGCGCCAACTGAATGCCGCTTCCGAGTGATCAGCGATGGAACTGGAGTCTGTGAACCGGGCCAGCGGGTCATCGATACATACCTCCGGTAACCCGAAATTGACTTCGGGCAGTTCATTCACCATGATGGCCCTCTCCACTTTTTCACTCCGGCAACCTTTGCTGGTAGCTACCTGGAGACTGACAGTATGGGTGCCGGTACCGGGATAGCTATGTGAAACCGGGTTGGCATTATGGCTGATCAGCGTTTGTCCATCCCCGAAATCCCACTCCCAGGTAGCCAGCGGATCGCCACTACTGAGAGAGGTACTGGCGAGGCGGAAGGGCTGCTGCACACAGACCGGGTCCCTGAGCTCGAAAGCCGCTACAGGCAATGGGGAGATCTTGACGATGCGCTTTGCCGTATCGGAGGTACAGCCCAGGTCCGTGACCAGGGCATACCGGATAGTGTAATTGCCGGGTAAGGGATAACGAACCTGCTTATCGCCCGGGCCACTGAGAGCTCGCCCATCACCCAGATCCCAATACCACCCGGTATATGGACGGGCGGTTGCCGGGGTAGTTCCTTTCAGTGTGAGGTCGTCCGTTATACATCCGTTATGGGTAACCGAGAAGCTGGCCGACGGTTTCTCAAACACCTGGAACTCATAATCGATCTCCTGCTCACCTGTACATCCATCCGAAGTAGGATTGATCATCTTTACACGGATATTATAGATCCCCGGCCTATCGATCCAGTGCACTCTTTTCAGTCGGTAGCGGTAGAGCCGCAGCCCGCCGTCCAGGGCCCAGGTGGAATCATATAGGGGGTTATCGATAAGGGTATCCCGGATGCCGAGGGCATTGAGGGCAGACCCGAAGACCCAGTTGATTCGGGCAGGCTGATAGGGAAAGGTCATGGCCAGCCCGAAGGGCGAGTTCCGGCAACTGGCCGGGAAATTGACAGAGGAGTTATCATTCTCCACTGTCACATACTGGTACAGATCGCTGAGATTGGTCCCAGCCGAATAACCATAGGATTCATTCTGGCTGAACCCATAGGCCACCGCATTGAAGGGAGTATCACAGGCAAGGGTATGCGTTCCCTGCGCTACCGGTATCTGCGCATAAGCATAATTGGGATCGATGGGATGCGGATGGAAATCGGCGGCCCTGGACTGCCCGTCGATGGTAAAACTGTTGATCGCTGCCGGGCTATTCTTCACCAGGGCATTTACATAATGAGCTTCGTTGGCGGCATTGAGCAAGCGCATACTCACGAGAGTGCTATGAGTGATCACCTGCTCCACGGGGTTCAGGAAGATCATTTCCGGGTCCCCGTTGCCCGTTTCCTCCCCGCAATTTTGTGTTGTGTAATACTGGGCTACCAGGATGGGGCGGTCGCCTTCAATCACATGAGGGAGAGCATCATTGAACTGGTAATAGAAATTATCCGTGAAGCTGGCGGCAGGCACAAGACTGCCATCCACCCTCACCTTGGTTGCCGGGTCCGGGCGGATCACCCGGTAATAATTCATGGGCCGGGTTACGCTGGGCACGGTGAGGTATTTTCTACCCCAGGTACTGTTCGGGTACATCTGCTGAATTAGATTATCGCTGGAGGATGGATCGCTCCCACACCCTATCCCGATCCTTCCGCTACCGGAAAAAACTGCAATTTTTTTGCAGCCGCTTCCCTTGTTCAGGGTCCGGATCACTGAGCCTGTGAGGTCGGTCTTCGACAAAAAATTGAACACCTGTCCCTTGTTCAGATTGATGGTATAGGAATGACCGGCCACCATGGAACCGGATAGACCGGAGGCTGCCGGCACCACTTCGATCTGCGTATTGTCCTCCACCGCTACAGCAAAGAAATAATTGTAAGAGCTCTCGTTGGTAGGTCCCCGCTGCGCGATCTGGGTGAAGTTGACGGAGTAATATTCGCGGCCGATCGTGCTGACAGGAAGGCATAAAGTGGTGCCCGTCACCGAGGCGAAATAGATCTGCGTATATACCACTACGGGATGTTCGGCAACGATATGGATGCCCTTGTTGCTGATACCTTCCTGGCTGAGAAATGCATCATGGGTAATTTCAGGTACCACGGTTATCTGGTTGGCTTTCACATGGAAAGTACCTATCGTTATCCCCATCGCGGGGATCTCTACTGTAACTTTCGTGTCTATATCGGAGGTAATATAAATATCCATCCCCGGGGAACTGCCGGTATACATTTGTTGGTGGTTCCCATAGCCGAGCCAGAACTCCTTCCCCTTGTTGGTGAAGTCCTGCCCGCGGGCAAAAGCACAACCATAAAACAGGATGGTCAGCAGGAAGAATCTTGGCATGCAGACGATCGGGAAGCGGGGTAAGCGGTCGCTTCCATCTCCACTAATATATCAAAATTATTGCATACCAATTGTAGATGTCCATGGGCAGGATCAGGCCTTCGACAGGAGCACCCGGGCATTTTTTCCCTCGCAAAAAAGCAGGTCCAGGATGGAGCAGTTGGGGACAAAACCGAAGCGGTCTTCAAACACCTGGGCATACCGGACGGGATCCGGGTATTGCTGGTTGATGGTTTGGGGCATCACCTTATTGCGGAGGTCGAGCCATTCCGCCGGGTCATAATTTTCCTGGTACTCCGTGGTCAGCTCCATCGTAAAATCCCCACCCAATTTTGCCGCTGCCCATTGCCAGCAGGTCAGGTTCCAATCGAGCAGCCATTCAAATTTTTTCTCATACAAAGCCGCCAGTTCATGCTCAAAGAACTGGAACCAGGGGCTACGGTTATAGCAACTTTTGAGGGTCTTGAAATGCTGCGATTGCCAGTCTTGTTCTCCGGCGATCCGGACATCTTTCATGGGCCTCCTTTGTTCCCGGCCATCGATCAGGGGAACACTGAGAAGGATGGGTCCATTGCCACCCATCACCACCATCCGGTTCCGGAAACTCACTTTTTGATAGCGATCATATACATCAAAAACGATATTTGAATATTTTGTAGAGAATTGCCATGAGATAACTGGTGCAAAATACTGACAATCAATAATTAACTTCATCTTAAATTCAATTTTCTAAATCTTGTTTACCTATTTGCCAAAACACTGTAAATACGCTGATTTTTGGCTATTAATAAGCTTGACTTAAATCATCAATAATTTTCATAATCATACTTATAAATAGTTACTTACAATTAAATTTGAAGTCCAAATATATTAGCATGTAATTTATTCATAAAGTGAC
>JAGIAP010000150.1 GCA_017744805.1 Chitinophagaceae bacterium
ACTATTCAAATGCTTCATAGTATAGCGGATCTTTAAGGGAAGAAAATTGGAAGGATCGAATACAACCGAATAATATCCCCATGGAGCATCCGGGGTAAATTCTATTACCAATTTGCGCCAGGACGCGGTATCAACAATATATGACCGGCTTAGGAAATATTTCTGATCTGTCTTATTCAGCAAATCAAAGTTCATAATGACCTGGAATATTTCTGCTCTCTTGTTGATACTCAGAATCTTTTGTGCACTATCAACACTGAAGTTGAAGCCATAATTCTGGCACCTGAGCCTCCCATTATTATTTTTCATTAGGAATTGACCATTATGGACCCACACTTGCCGCTGTTCTGTGACAAATCCCGGAGTATACATCTTGCTGCTATAATCCACATCAAATCTCAAATAAGGGTAATTGTTGATCATAGCCCGTATCGAGAGCAGCTCATATGTTGCAATAGCTGTATCCCTGCACAACCTTGTATTTGCTTGAGTAGTTGCAAATAATAAAGTGAACAGAAGGATACTGCTGATATTTTTTATGGAAGAGATGTTCATGGTCATAGATTTTCTTTTTTAGTGAGGGCACTTCTGGTTTCTTTTATTGTCTTAACTCCTCTTTCCGTTTCCTTTTTCACCCTCACAAGTGTTCCCTCATCATCGTACTCATAAAAGGTGGCATAATTATTCTCATCCATTTCGGCCATGAGGCGCAGGTTGACTGGATCATAAGAGAACGACTTCATATTGGTATGGAATGGATGTATCCTCAGGTCATCGAAGAACGTGGATCCGGAACTACCAGATACCAGTTCATATTTCATAGATGATGCTCCCTGTGGAATAATGATCACTTCTTCGATCCTTTGCCATCCATCTATGACTTTGCCGGATGGTCGAAGTGTATATCCGGTGCTTGACCCGGTGAATGAGATATTTACTCCGGCGTTCGGATAGCCTGTTGCATTGTTACAAGCTTCCTGTTTCACCCAACCACTCACTACCATCTGAGTTCCCTGGATCGGTGAAAAGCTTTCTGTGATGCCATTGATGCGCTTAACCGGAGTAAGGCTCACACACCAGGTTGTATCTTTTTTGATAGCAGCGGAATTATTGGCAATGGCCATACTGCCGTATTGATTGACCAGTGGGATGTTCTCGAAATAAGAACTGCCTGGTCTTTGCCATTGCAATTGCATGAAGGCATCTCCTGCTTCTTCTGTCAACTGAGCCCAGATAGGAACAAAGCCCTGATTGAGATAGATGCCAATATCCTCTGGATTGTCACCATTCTCTTGTACAATTGTATCGTTACCGTTGATAGATATCTTCATGTAATCGTCGAAATCAGGACGGAAAACATAGTACCCGGATTGCTCGATCAACAACACGCCATAGTATTGAACCGCAAAGTAATTATCGGCACAAACACCCGGCGGAGGATACTGACCATAGTTAGCATTGATATTTGTAAAGAATGTCTGAGGCCACCATTCAAGAGAATTGATATACCGGCCAACGCAAGGATTGAGGACTGGCGGGATGGCCAGCCATACGCCTGATTGCCCCGTAAGACCATATCCATTGGGAGTAATGGTGGTTGTAACGCGCATTATGGAATCCCTCCGGAATGATGTTTTTGCCGCATCATCTGGTGCAGTAATGGAAAGAGGAATGCTCATTTCCATTTTCTTGTTCGTATAAACTTCCAGGCTATTTTTACCTGAGTGGCTTTGTAATTCAGTTCTTCGTCCATTGGCTGCATCTATTTTCATCCAGCCACTTTCAAAACATTCCAGGCATTTGTCGGTCTGGTATTTCTGGTCTTCAAATCCATCGAAAGTAAATTCAGAGAGGCGTGCATTTTGAGCTGTGGCTACAGGTAAGGTTTTGTTGAACCCGTATATGACCGCATTGTACCTGTCGAGGGGATCTTTATTTTCAAGCTCCAGGCCTTTTCTATTATGTAATGTGGTTTTGCTATTCCAAACCCACCGGCTGGGGTCTGGTCTGGCCGTGAGATATTTCCCTCCCATTATCCAGTATGAAGCAAAATCCTTGATCAGACCATCAGTCCGGATATTTGTTTCCGTTGATACAGCAGACTCTTTTCTATCACTATAATAAACATACGAAGTATCAATTCTCCAATTCCCGAGTATACCTACCACATACGGATTCAATGTGTCTTTTTGAAGATACTCCTGCCGGCAAACTTTGTAACAGGTATTCATATAATAATCGTATTCAACATAGAGGGAGCTGGGACAAGTACTCAAATGACAATTGGAAACATTTCCTCCCTGATTGCAACCGCCGGAAGCAAATGGCGTTACCGTAGATTGAATAAAATTCTGAGAAGCGGGGCCTCCGCCATAAAAACACATGAAACGTGTTTCCTGACTGCCATTGGTATTGTCTTCCGTATTCAATTTCAAAAGGATATTCTGCATATTGGAAGGGAGGCCTACCAGTTCCTGGATCACATTATTCAATTGTATGCCCTTGTAGTCCGCACAATAATTACCATTTCCCCTAAAAGGCACAATAGCTTTATTTGGAAGAGCATTCAGCGCATAATCTCCCACCCAGGGTAAATCTGCGCCTTGTGGAACATTTTCTTTAAACGGAACAATATATCCTATCGTCTGCTCTTCCTCTCCTTCGTATGAATAATTCAGATCGTAATCAGTATCAGGTGGGACGCCAAATAACATATAAGGTGCACGGGAAGAAAGATCGAGATATGCATTATTGATAATTGCATTGGATGGAATACTTGCCATATTGAGCCTTAGAACAGACCGGGCAATGAAGACATCTCTATTGTAGTGACGATAAGCAGCAGCCATCATAGCATTACCATAGGAAGTTGTTTTGTATTCATCGGTTGCCCTAACCCATAGCATTAATGCATTCGTAAACGGAATTGTAGCAGTTCCGCTATTTTTTTCCATTACACAGCTATCATATTGCCGCAGCACCTTTTCTACTTTCCAGTTATCCTTGAACCGTACAGCTTGTGAATTCAGTACTTTCGTGGTATCATCTATCACAATCTTATTCCCACGGACCGGGCTAGCCATGGACGTAATATTCCCTATAGCAGTACTACCAATATTCCTTTTCCCTGAACGAACAATTTTCATTAGGTCAACCTGGGCCGTCACCGGATACCCTCTCCTGTCTATGAAGTAGATCCCCTTTTCTTTTTCAATGGTCTTTTCACCATGAATGGCCCATACAATGCTGTCTGTAACAGCAGGGTCAAAGACATAATAATCGGACGAACATGGATCCGAACCTGCACCGGAGGCCCGTTTATGTTTTCCTCTTACCAGTATTTCATCACCACTTTCAAAGAACCTGCTCATATCCACTTCCACACCATCTTTGAAAAGAATACCACGACGTAACTGAAGATTGGCAAGAACAGTTCCCTGGTTCTTGTAGGCACTTCCCATTCCACTATAGGCCCAATGCGCAGGGAGACTCAGGCTGAATACCGGATCCTCGAACATATTGTTTGTACGGGTAACAAGTGGCGATCCTGTTTCTCCATCGAACACAAGATTCCTGGTACTTATTTTACTTCCTTTTTCTATCACTACAACACTATCGAGAATACCATACCGGTTCACTACTTTCAGCACGGCGATTGACCTGAAGCGGTTGGTTTCCCTTGTTGGGATAGGAATGGCAGACCCTAATACAATCGGAGGAAATGGATGCACAAAATCTGCATTCGCTTCCAGGGATGCACTTCCGGATACAGAGGTTTGTTCGCGGATATCTACCATGATCTCTACCTCCTTGCCTATTTCACCATTTTCATCCACCATACCTGACGCATCGTTGATCACAGCAACTTTATTGGAAATTCTTTTACGGCTTGCATTATCCTGCTCGAGCCTGTAATAGTTGTAAGTATAACTGATAGGGTTTTTCAGATCATTCTGCGAATATGTAATAGTAGATTTTACTTTTCCATTCATATCATTGAGCTCAACCTTGAACCCCTGTGAAATGGTCACATAATTCATTGCATCCACCCTAAGGAAATTGCGTATGGTAGGATTGTATGTTTTTTTACTTTCCTTGTCAAGTGGCGTCAGCTCAACGATGGTAGGAAAATCCTTTGTTGTATAAAATTCCGTCTGAGTGATCCCGTTAGCTGATTTTTTTGTTTTATGGATCGATTGAACACTCACATTACTGTAACCTACTGAGGGCGCCGGAAAGAAGGTTTCAGCAAAGGGTTCTTCTGTGTACAGGTAATCAGTTGGGGCCAGTGCTCCAACTTTCTCCGTATAAAGTTTGAAGGGTACGTGAAATGGATTTTCATCGTTACCAATGGAAGGTTCGTAGGATGCCACCCCACTGCTGATCTCCTTAGGTTGCCCGTCTATCTCTACTGTTGTTGTGTAGTTGTACTCTTGTCCGTATACTGCTTCTTTATCGCCGGACATCTTATTCCAGTTATCGAAAACCTCCACTTTTTTAACACGAAGGCCACCGCCGAATTTCCGGTAATCGGGGTTATTTAGCCTCACGAAAGATTTATCCAGTGTAAGTTCATTACACTTATTGCCCTGGCGTGCATGTTTACCAAAGCCATTGACCATATCGGAAAGGTTGGAACCAAAAGAACCGATCATGCCGAGAACCGTTCTGATATCAAGATTATCACCAGGTTCGGAGTATGGATATGCCTTATGTGGATGATTCTGCCTCAGATATTGGATGGCCGCAGTACCGGCTGCACTCTCGCCTGATTTGATGGGGCGTAACCTGAAACAAATAAGCGTAGGGTCATTACTGTATCTATAGATCTCATCAAATTCTGCATAGCAAGGTATGATCTCGCTCCCAGACCCAAAATGACCGGGGTCATCAGGCATTTTCACCATGAGCTTGAAAAAGAGCTTATCTACCCCTTCAAGATATTTGCTTTTGATCTCTCCGATGGAACCGGCCGGTTCACTAACGCGAACAAAAACATAATCGTAATCCCTTCCTACAGTTTGTGCGGGATAGAGGTTGTTTCTTTTATCGTTTATTCCCGCACCAGCTCCAAAACCTTCGAGTTTGAAAAACTGCATGGCCCGTTTATTCTGGACATATGCGTAATCATCCGATTCGTAAGACACTTTTACCTTTCCACCAGAAGGTAACTTAATTTCAGAAAGGGTCCAGGCTGCCACATATTTGTCTGCACTGTCTTTATTCCAGTTCCCATTTCCTTTCTGCAGAGAATATGAATAATCTGCATTTGATAAACTGCCATTGGTTGTACCAGGGTTCCCGGTTGAAGGTTTATACACACCCCAGCGGTCAGTCATTTTATTATCGTAATATGGATTGGCAGGATGATAAGTGAATTTATAGGCATTCTTCACAGCCTTTCCCCTTTTGTTATATGTAAACCAAACACTGTCGAGTGTAAGTTTGCCCAATTGGGCATCGGCTGTTCCGGGAGCACCTTTACATAAGTTGTATGAATATGCGAAATGCACTGTTTTAATTGGCCTGGCAGTAGCACCATTCTTTAGCCAGTCAGCTTTTGCGTACAGATTGATCTCCTTCAGTCGGTGGAGTTTCTGAACAGAAGAAGGCTTTCCATCCTCGTTATCAACACCGTTCCCATCCAGGCGGGAGTTGTCGAGCACAAAAGTGGCGATCATCGTTTTGGATTCAATGGAATTCAACATCCACACTTCGCGCTCGCCATAAGAATAGGAACCACGTTCATCACGGTTATCGGTTTTGGTTCCTTCATTATAAAAAGCAGTGTTTTCGTAAAACGGAGCTCTCCATCTATATGGATTATCCATAGAGAATGTTCTGCTGTAATTGAATTTCACAGCATCCCCCTGATCGTCTTCCGTGATCCCATCACCTGTGAGATCAACATAGTCTGGTGATAAGATGCCGCTCAGCAAATAAGAATGTGCATATGCAGGAACTACCTCCTTATTGAAATAGCCATCTTTGCCTGTCCGGTTTTGGGTACTGTTTTCCACTCCTGGTATATAATTCACAAGTCCTGTATTGTTATCTCCTACCCCAACAGACATGGTAACGTCCATCTGTTTAATATTGTAAACCGGCACTCCGTACACATATCTTCTTCCATCCTCATTGAGCACTGAGATCTCTGAGATATGATGACCTTGTCTTTTTTCAAGCGCTCTGTCCAGGGTAGTATAGCCGTTGCAACTTCCATTAGGGAATTGATTGATGCCATAAGATCTGATCACTTTATCGAGGCCGGCAGTTTTTGCCTCTGTAGCCGTTAGATAAGAGATCAGTTGGGTTCTTTTCTCCCGTTCCTTGCGAACAACGCCTGTAGAGATTGTTTTAACCCCTACATTCTTTCCACCGCTGAATAATGCCATATTCCTGGTGGCAGAGGCATCGGGGTCATTCTGCCCGTCGCCTACCGGGGTCAGCACTACCCGCATCAGAGAATCGTTTCCGATAGCATCCAGGTATCTTCGGTTTACAGATGTCTTTTCACCAGGATTCTTGAAATAGACATTCTCAAAAGTTGTATCGCTGGCCCTGAAACGGGTAACATCATACATTGAATTGGCGCTGATCCAGGGATTGCTGGATGTTATGGAATATGCATCACTGAAATCGACACCGCCATGCACAATGGATCCAAATCCAATATCTATTGAGAATTTACTGTTGTTAGACTTTGTAGTCATATTATGATCGAATACTGCACCTATATCTCCCCGGTAGGCTCTGAACATGCCTCCTGTTCCTTCACCGGATATGGACCAGGTATCGTAAGTGTACATGGGTACAGCAATATGGGGAGAGTTGTTGGAATAGGATACATCTTTCTCCCTGTTGAAGTCGAGCAAAACATTACTATTGGAACCTGCTTCCTGGTAATTAAGATATCCGTATGCAGGAAGTTCGGAGAGAGTATCTTCCGGTGCTATCTTCTGCTCCGACATATACCCTTTCTGAAATCCGCTCAAATGAAGCCCCCAGGCTTCTCCACCCAATTTTATTGTAAAAGCTTTCTGGCTTGTCGTATATGGAATACTGATAGTAGGTGTAAATGATGGCTTGGAAAAAGATATGCCGGCTGCAAGTGATGTTCCGATACTGTAGCGCGTCTTCTTTTCTGCGGCCAGGGTCTGTTTTACCGATCCGGTCATCTGCAGTTCCTGGATACCTAACCGTGAATTGAAATTGCTGCCGATAGTAATATTCCCCTTGGTTTTTCCATCTTCCTTACCCAGCCTGAAACCGATGCTCGGCGATACATCAAAACCCGATTGTGAATTATTGGTGAGACCTAAATTGCCGGTGAGCGGTCCTTTGGCAGCAGCGCCGGAGTTGATGGCAGCATTGATACCTAACTCGGTTCCCCATCCTTTGTATGAATTATAGAATATGCCGGCTGATGCCTGGAATCCCAATGGGAACCCTACAAGTTCAACATCTGCACCTGCCGTAAGTCCATAGGTCACGTTTGGTTTCACAGAAAGTATTTTAGCTACTTTGTCCGTTCCCTTGAAATCATCCGGCACCCCACGCATATTACGCGATATCACACCTGGATTGATATTCCAGCCAAGCCCTACCCAACTGGCCTCCTGGTCCATAGTGATACCACTCTGATAATGCAGGTTCACGGGATAACCACCAACATCCAGCAATGGGATATTGTAGGAGAAATCGCCAGAGAAAAGATCTACCAGGTTATTGGCATTTACCGATTGGAAGGAAGCCATTTCCGGTTGTGTGGGACCGATAGCGAATGTTTTCTTCTTTTCCTTTTCTGCAGAAGTAGAATCAGGCGCAGAGATTTTTATGAACTCCTCTGTGACTGTTTTTGCAGCAGGTTGTTGCGGTCGTAAAAATAATGCCGGCGGCTTAACGTTTTTGGTCCCCGCCGCGTTACGGATCCTTGCAAAAGCATAGTCGTATTTGTTAGACTTCGCAGATGCATTTGCTGCTACAGGAATAAGGATAAGCTGACAATAAAATAAGGTTACCAAAAGCCATGCAATGGCCTTGTTGAATCGGACAAGGGTCTGTACCATATCAATCTATTAAATCAGGACAATTACGGTTTGCGGTATTCGAACTTCAGATACCATTTTTCTTTCCGGGCATTGGTGAGCTCAAAAAGATAAATATGCATATTGGTCAAGCCATATTTTTCCAGGTCCAGTGTCATGAGATTCTGACCGTACCTGACTTTGAGCAATGGATCTTCCAGGGACACCACCTTCCTGGTAGCACCTGAAATATCCGTCAGCTTCATATTCACCAGGGTATCGCTTGTCTCATGTTCATAGCTGAACCGCACATTATCCCCGGTGATCACATAGGAGGCATCATCCTCACGACGGAGTTTGGAAAAATAACCACGGGAAAGGGAGACCGAACTATCGGTGGCGAACCGCCTCACTTTAAAGGTCCAGATCTCACTGTTTGCCACTGGCATAACCCCATTCCTGGCCACTACCCTCCAGGCATATGTTTTGGAAGAATCCAGCTCGGGCATCGACTGCGGGTACTGGAATGATGTAACCGGGATATTTCCCTGCATGGTCACCGGAACATTCTGTTGAACGGCATCTGCCGGCGCCTGTGTGGGATACACTTCCACAAGCGTGAGGTCAAAGCGAAGGGTATTGAACAATTGGGCAGGCATGGGCGGCAACCAGGTAAAAAGTGGCCTGGTGGTTTCCACATGATCCTCATTGGCTGGCATCACCAGTGATGGTGGGCTCAGGGGCTCTATCTCGAAGGTTTCGCAGGCTTCCGCCAATACCTCGTCCTGCACCCCCTTCTTGCTTCCGATCAAGGTGTAACAAATATTGAAGATGCCCACTGGTAAAAACCCATCCGGATTGGGATCTACGGCCACTACTGCGGATCCCGGATTATAGGTGACCGGTAGTACATCTTTCACCTGCAATTGTTTCCCTCCTTCCGGAAGTATGAATGTTCGGGTAGTTCCGGAGAGCACCTGTTGATTGGTGGATACAGAGGTCATAACCATATCCAGCCTAACGGTCATGGACTCCCGGGTAGCGTTCACCAGGGCCAGGTTCCATAATTGAGGCTTGATGGTGAGCCCAAGCGGAGGCACCTGCAACTGGATCACTACCTGGGCATTAGCGCACAACAAGGCACATAGCATTGCTGCGAAGAGACAATAGATTTTTTTCATGACGCAAAGAGATTGGTCAGTGTAACTTTTTTGGGCTGGAAATTGTAGTCGAAGCACAGCAAAAGCTGTAGACAGAAAGATCATTCTGTCAGCAATAACCTTGTATCAATAAATGGAAGAATAATGGGACATCGTTGTCCAGGTAATAAGCGAAGAATATATAGGATAATTTTCGCCTGATTGTTCAGTATTCCCGAAGGGAACAATCTGCATTTATTGGTTTAAGGGTTATCGAAATCCAATGCAATTAAAGGATAATTTCTAACTATCGGGGTTAATTGCAGAATATTTTTTTTGCAATAAGGGAATCTGCTTAGCGGATGATTTTTGTCATATCAACTTCCTCATCATCCAATCCCGCTGCACATCGTTGCCCAAAACAAAATCATGTTCACCGAATTTTTCGAAGCCCCATTTGGCATAAAAGGCAATGGCACGTTCATTCTTTTCCCATACTCCCAGCCAGATGCTTCGTTTCTTCTTCTCCGTGGCAATATCGATACAGCGTTGCATCAATGCCTTCCCTACTCCTTTGCCGATCACATCCTGCACTGCGTAGATCCTGGCGATCTCGATAGTGGGCAGGTCCAGCAATTCAGCAGGTGGAAAACCTTCCAGCATGCGGACATAACCCGCCAACTGATCACCTGCATAGGCCAGCAGGAAAATATTCCCGGGCGCGCCTACCTGCGCTACCAGCCGCTCCGTGCTGAATTGTTCGGACATGAATTTTTCCATATCCTCAGCAGTATTCTGCGAAGAAAAAGTATGGTAGAAGGTTTCCCTGCTCAGCGCAGCAATCAACTGCGCATCCTCAGCACTTGCATAACGTATAACAACGTCTGACATCGTTTTTCAATTTTATATAGTCTTTTTCCGTTGAAGGGAAGCCACCGTTATACTTCCCGGGCCATTGAACAGGAAAAAGATAAAAACAAATAACAGTAATAATGGAAGGGTCATCTCATCCACGGTTTGTCCCCAGTGCACCATCACCAGCGCCACCGCAAAATTAATGATCATGAGCATCGCCGCATAGCGCATCTGCCATCCGAGAATGATCATGAGGCCTGCTACCGCCTGTGCATACACGGAGATAACAGCGCAAATTTCTGGTACCGGAAATCCGAAGTTCTGAAGGAACTTACCAAACTCCATCATCTGCTGCCAGTTGATGATATTATCCACCACACCTTCCAGTAACCTGAATCCAACAAAGAGCCGTAGCAGGAAAATTCCCGTATCGCGGTTGCGATCGAGCCATTGAAAGAACCGGTCCATAAGCACAGGTTTAGGACCAAAATCTAAGCAATTTTATGGGGATACCCTAATCCATTTTAATTCAGCAGCACTGCTGCATCCTTATTGAATTTGTTCCGGTAATCCAGGGGCGTCAATCCCGTGACCTTTTTGAATACGCCGCGGAAAGCTTTCAGGTCTGCATATCCTACATCGTACATTACATCGGAGATGGACCTGCGACCAGATTCGAGCATTTTCTTGGCCTGCTCAACCCTCACCCGTTGCTGGTATTCCACCGGCGTATTGCCGGTAGCCAGAACGAATCTCCTGTCGAAATTACGGCGGCTCAGCGCAAACCTGCCTGCCAGCTCCTCCATGGAGAATTTAGCCAACAGGTTTTGTTCGATATAGGACTGGGCATCCCGGATCACCTCATCGGAATGATCTTTCTGCCCGTTGAAGATGATGAAGAAAGATTGACTGCTTCTTTCAATATCCACCTGGAACACTTTTGCACAGAACAGGGCCGTTTCCCTGTCGTAGAATTTCTCTACCAGGTACAGCATGAGGTTGAGAAAAGAATAGGCGCCACCGTTAGTATAGATACCCTGTTCGTCGGTAATGATCTTGTCTGTTCTCAGGTTCACTTCAGGAAAGGCCTGCCTGAACAGGTCAGCAGCATTCCAGTGGGTAGAACAAGATTTCCCGTTCAGCAGTCCGGTAGAAGCCAGCAGGAAGGCGCCGGTGCAGATACTGGCCACTTCGGAGCCCAGTTGATGCCGCTCCCGGATCCAATCGATCAGCTCTTTATTCTTTGCCACTACTTCCTGCAAATCTTGATGGGCCAACGCAGGGATGATCAACAGGTCGGAATGATCCACGGCCTGGATGGTGGTATGTGGTTTGATGGAAAACAATCCATCGTACAATTCTTCTTTTTTACTTACTCCTGCCAACTGTACTTCAAATACCGGCTCTTTGCCTCTATTCCTGAAATACTCGTTTGCTTTGGTGAAAAACTTATAGGGGCCAACAACGCTACTAAGATTATTCTGACCAGCAGGCACAACGATGATGAGCTTTTTCATTTCCGCAATTTCGATAAATTTACAACTAAATAAAGGTCCAGATCACCCCCTTCGAATGTCTATTTTATGCCCCCCTGGTCAACAGGCAAGGATGTAACTTTATCTAAGAATAGCTTTTCTTACTTGAAAACTCAAACAATGACCACAACAGACTTCAGCATCAGTGAAACTGTCAAAAGCAGCCCCGATGAGGCTTTTAAAGCCATTACAGAAAGGATACCCGATTGGTGGAGCAAACATTTTGAGGGTGCCGCGGTCGAATCCGGACAAATATTCAAGATCGGCTTCGATGCCAATATGAGCACATTCAAAAAGATGAGGATCGGGGCCATCGAAGCAGGAAGATCCGTGGAATGGGAATGTATCGATTCCTATCTCAATGTCGATTTTCTCAACAACAGATCCGAATGGATCGGCACTAAGATGATCTGGACCGTAGAGCCTTCCGGTACCGGTTCCAGGATCTCCATTACGCATGAAGGCCTCAATGCGGAGCTGGAATGTTACGAGGTTTGCGAAGCCGGCTGGCAGCAATTCTTCGGTAGCCTGGTGAACTTGCTGAACACGGGGAAAGGACATCCGTTCAACTGATCAGGCAGCGGAATCAAACGCAGTCAACGCTAAAAATGGAAAGGGCCAGCTTTCATCGAGCCGGCCCTTTCCATTTTTATATTTTTCTCTTATACATTCTCGATCACCATCGCGCTGGCTCCGCCACCGCCATTACAGATACCGGCAGCACCATATTTGGCTTTGTTCTGCTTTAGTACATTGATCAATGTAACGATGATCCTGGCGCCACTGGCGCCCAGGGGATGCCCTACGCTCACCGCACCGCCATTCACATTCACTTTGGAAGGGTCCAGTTTCATACGTTTCGTATTCTCGATACCCACCACGGCAAAAGCTTCATTCAATTCGAAATAGCTGATATCTTCCATTTTCAATCCTGCTTTGGCAACGGCTTTCGGCACTGCGATGGCAGGCGTGGTAGTGAACCATTCCGGTGCTTGTTCCGCATCGGCATAGGATATCACTTTGGCAATGGGTGTCAGTCCCAGTTCCTCCGCTTTCTCTTTGCTCATCAGTACCAGTGCAGCAGCGCCATCGTTCATCGTGGATGCGTTGGCGGCAGTAACTGTTCCGTCTTTCTGGAAAGCAGGTTTCAGTTCGGGGATCTTATCGAATTTCACATTGAATGGTTCCTCATCTTTTGCAAAGATCTCAGGATCGCCCTTGCGGGAAGGAATGGAAACAGGGATCACTTCTTCCG
>JAGIAP010000151.1 GCA_017744805.1 Chitinophagaceae bacterium
GGACTGCTGGGCCTTACCGCTTACAGCACCATGCAACGCACCAAAGAGATCGGTATCCGTAAAGTGATGGGCGCCAGCGTCAGCAATATTTTGCACCTGCTTTCCAAAGAGTTCATATGGCTGGCCGCTATCTCCTTCCTGGTATCGGCGCCACTGGCCTGGTTCTTCATGCACAAGTGGTTGCAGAATTTCGCATACCGTATCAGTATCGGCTGGTACGTATTCGCCATCGCGGGAACGGCAGCATTGCTGATCGGATTATTCACCATTAGCTTCCAGGCAGTGAAGGCCGCCATTGCCAATCCCGTAAAATCTCTAAGAACCGAATAAAAACTCAAGCCATGTTCCGGAATTACCTGAAGATAGCCGTGAGGAGCTTATGGAAGAACAAAAGCTTTTCTGCCCTCAATATTGCCGGCCTGGCCATGGGCCTCGCAGCTTGCCTGCTCATCCTCCTCTATGTGAAAGATGAACTGAGCTACGACAAGTTCAATAAAAATGCCAACCGCATTTACCGGGTGGATACCGATATCCGCTTCGGTGGTTCCGACTTCAAGATCGCCACTGCCCCTGATCCCCTGGCCAGGACCCTGGTGGAGGAATTTCCGCAGATAGAAGCAGCCGTTCGTTTTCGCAATAATGGCAACCTGCAGTTCCGTAAAGGCCAGGAGAATATCATGGAAGATCATGTGATCTATGCCGATGCCAGTCTTTTCAAGATCTTCACCCTTCCCGCCATCGATGGCAATCCCGAACAGGGGCTTTCACAACCCAATACCGTAGTGATCACAGAATCCATGGCCAATAAATATTTTGGGAAGAAAGAAGTGGCTGGGCAGTTCATCGAAACAGCCAATGGCAACCTGAAGATCGTGGGTGTGATCAAAGACGTACCGAAGAGCTCCCATTTCAATTTCGATTTTTTCGTTTCCCTGGAAACGCTGGAAGAGAGCCGCCGCAATCACTGGCTGGGCCATAATTTCAACACCTATATCCTGCTGAAGCCAGGATCGGATGTGGAGGTGGTGAGAGCCGGTCTCCGCGGCATCGTTACCCGCCATGTGGCCAAAGCCATCCAGTCGCTGCTGAACAGCTCCCTGCAAGACCTGGAGAACAAGGGTGATCATATCCGTTATGACCTCCGACCGCTGAGCTCCATTCATCTTCACTCGGAGCTGGATTCCGAGCTGGGCATCAATAACAATATCCAATACGTATATATCTTTTCGGCAGTGGCATTGTTCATCCTGCTGATCGCCTGTGTCAATTTCATGAACCTGTCCACCGCCAGGTCATCCAACCGCGCGCGTGAAGTGGGCGTTCGTAAAGTGATGGGCTCCCTGCGCAGGAACCTGATATGGCAATTCCTGACAGAATCCATTGTGATCAGCAGCGTATCCCTGATACTGGCCCTGATCCTTGCCTGGACCTTCCTGCCCTGGTTCAACCAACTCAGCGGAAAAGAATTGTTATTCAGTCAACAGCTCACACCAGGCGTTACGGGCTCACTCATCGGTTTCTCCATTTTAGTGGGCATCCTGGCAGGCAGCTATCCAGCTTTCTTCCTCAGCAGCTTCCAGCCTATCAAAGTATTGAAAGGCAAGCTGGCAGCAGGTTTCAAAACAGGATGGATGCGCAATTCCCTGGTGGTTTTCCAGTTCGGCATTTCCATCTTCCTCATCGTTGGCACCGTAGTGATCTACAATCAACTCAATTTTATCCGTAATAAAAAAGCAGGCTTCAACCGGGAACAGGTGCTGGTGGTGAACGATACGCAGATCCTGGGTAAAAATTCCAAACTGTTCAAAGAAGAGGTTCTGCGCTCAGGCATTGCCAAAAATGTGACCATGAGCGGTTACCTGCCAACCAGCACTTACCGCAACAGCGATGTAGTGTTCAAAGATGCAACGGCCAATGCCGCCAACAGTGTATCCATGCAGATCTGGGATGTGGACGATGATTATATCCCCACCCTCGGCATGGAAATGGCAGCGGGCAGGAATTTCTCCAGGGACCTTCCCACCGATTCTTCTGCCATCATCCTGAACGAGGCGGCAGTTAAATTACTCGGTTATACCGATCCGGTAGGAAAGGTACTGTTCATGCCCAATGGCGGTTTTGGCTCCCGCAATTCTCCTTACACCATTGTAGGTGTAGTAAAGGATTTCAATTACAACAGTATGCGTGAGGCGGTAGGGCCTGTGCTGTTACAGAACAAGCTGGAAGAAAGCTCACTGGCTGTGCGCCTTCCTGCAGGCAACCCGAATCAGGCAATAGAAAAGATCCGGGATATATGGAAAGGGCTGGCCCCTCAACAGCCCTTACGTTTCAGTTTCATGGACGAGGATTTCAACCGTATTTACGAAGCGGAGCAACGCACAGGTAAGATCTCCCTGGCCTTCTCCCTCCTGGCCGTACTGATCGCCTGCCTGGGATTGTTCGGGTTGGCCGCTTATGCCGCCGAACAAAGGACCAAGGAGATCGGCATCCGCAAAGTGCTGGGCGCTTCCGTAACCGGCATCGTACAAATGTTGTCTAAGGATTTCCTGAAGCTGGTGATCCTGGCAACCCTGATAGCCTTCCCCTTTGCCTGGTGGGCTATGGACCGCTGGTTGCAACATTTTGCTTACAGAAGCGATATTAGTTGGTGGATATTTGCCGGAACGGCAGGTATCACCCTGATGATCGCTATCCTCACTGTGAGCTTCCAGGCTATCAGGGCAGCATTGCTGAACCCCGTGAAAAGCCTCAGGAACGAGTGATATAACATTATCGATCATACGAAAAACAAAACCGAAACATGTTCAGCAATGCTTTTAAGATAGCTGTGAGGAATTTGCTGAAAAGCAAATCCTTTTCCCTGATCAATATCCTCGGCCTCTCTACCGGGATGGCCGTGGTGATCCTGATCGGGCTCTGGATGTACGATGAGCTGACCTATGATCAGTATCATTCAAACTACCGGTCGCTGGGACAGGTCATGACTGTACAACACAGGGATGGCAAAACCAATGTGCATTCCATGGTGGCCGCTCCGCTGGCTGCTGCCCTGCGCACCGGTTACCCGGACGATTTCAAGGCAGTGAGCCGCACCTCCAACAGGACCACCTGGCTGCTGGCAAGTGGCGACAAAAAATTCAATAAGACCGGCATATGGGTGGAAGACCAGTTCCCGTCCATGTTTGGGCTGACAATGAAACAGGGGGATTACAGCGTACTGAAAGATCCTTCCAGCGTTATCGTATCCGAATCATTGGCCAATGCCTTCTTCGGCCATGAGGATCCCATCGGCAAAACCATCCGCATCAATAACCAGCAGGACGTAAAAGTGGCCGGCATATATGAAGACCTGCCATCCAATACCACCCTCAGTGGCACGGAATTCTTCGGCACCTGGGGCATGTATGAGAACCTCGACAGATCGGCCAGAGGCGGCAATGATTCCTGGGGCATGCACAGCTTCAGTTGCTATGTACAACTCAAGGATCCCAATAACCTTGACCAGGTGAACAAGAAAGTGGAGAAGGTTCCCATGGAACACCTGAACGCTTCGGAATCCGGCGTAGAAGGCATTATGGTGCATCCCATGAAGGACTGGTACCTGCGTAGTGAATTCAAGGATGGAAAAGCAGCAGGTGGCCGTATTCAATTTGTATGGCTCTTCGGTATCATCGGAGGATTTGTTCTATTACTGGCCTGCATCAATTTCATGAACCTCAGCACTGCCAGATCAGAAAAAAGAGCCAGGGAAGTGGGCATCCGCAAAGCCATCGGTTCACTCCGGCTTCAACTGATCAGGCAATTCCTGCTGGAATCTGTTCTGGTAGCCACCGTTTCGGCAATCATCGCCATCTTACTTGTGTACTTCAGCATCGGCTGGTTCAACCAACTGGCCGCAAAACAGATACATATACTTTGGAAGGAACCGCTGTTCTGGACCTGCAACCTGGGCTTCACTGTCATCACCGGATTGCTGGCAGGCAGTTATCCTGCTTTCTATCTTTCTTCTTTCCAACCCGTGAAAGTATTGAAAGGCACTTTCAAAACAGGAAGGCTTGCCTCCATTCCACGCAAGGCCCTGGTAGTGGTGCAATTCACCGTTTCCATCGTGTTGATCATTGGCACCATCGTGGTGTTGAGACAGATACAATTTGCCCGTAACAGGCCCGCAGGCTTCGACAAGGAAGGATTGATACAGGTGTTCATCAACACACCCGGGCTTCGCGGCCATTACGACCTGCTGCGCGGTGATCTGCTGAAAACCGGTGTGGTAGCGGATATGGGGCAATCATCTTCCCCCGTTTCCAGCCTCTGGGCCCAACAGGTGGGCTTCAAATGGCAGGGCATGGATCCGAGCTCACTCCCCGTTCTCGGCACTACCGCCGTGACCCATGATTTCGGAAATACCGTTCAATGGAATATCACGCAGGGCCGCGATTTCAATCGCGACTTCGCCTCCGATTCCAACGCCATCATCCTCAATGAAGCCGCACTGGACCTGATGGGCTTCAAGGATCCCATCGGTCAGATCATCGATTGGGATGGCGACCGCCTGCATGTGATCGGCGTGGTGAAGAATATCATCATGAACTCGCCCTATCAACCCGTAAAGCCAGGCATCTTCCTGCTGAGCTATACCTGGAGCGAAGTGATCAATATCCGCATCAAGCCCGGCACGCCGCTGCCGGCAGCACTGGCCTCGATGGAACAGGTATTCAAGAAACATGATCCCGCCTCTCCGTTCGAATACAAATTCGCAGATGAGATGTATGGCGCCAAATTCAAGGCAGAAGAAAGGATCGGCAAGCTCGGCGCTTTCTTTGCAGCACTGGCCATCTTCATCAGTTGCCTGGGCATATTCGGCCTGGCATCCTATATGGCAGAACAAAGAGTGAAAGAGATCGGAGTGCGTAAAGTGCTGGGCGCCTCTGTTTTCAATATCTGGCGCTTGTTATCGAAAGATTTTCTGTTGCTGGTGATCATCGCATTCCTGGTGTCTGCCCCTACCGCCTGGTTCTTCATGAACAACTGGTTGCAGGATTATCATTACCGTACAGAATTGAGTTGGTGGCTGTTTGCCGTTTCCCTGGGAGGCGCGCTGGTGATCACCCTCTCTACCGTGAGTTACCAGGCCATCAGGGCCGCATTATCCAACCCCGTAAAAAGTTTGAGAAGCGAATAAAACCATTTCCCTATGTTCCGCAATTATCTGACAACAGCCTGGCGTTCCCTGAGAAGAAGCAAGATAACCTCCATCATCAATATCACCGGCCTTTCACTGGGAATGGCCGTAGTGATGCTGATCGCATTATGGATGCAGGATGAGCTCAACCATGATAAAGTGCATGATAATTACGATACCCTCGGGCAGGCATATACGAGTCAGGTGATCAGTGGCACCAAGGCTACCATGACCGCCATCGCCCTACCCATTGCCAACGAATTGCGCACAAAATATGCTGATGACCTGCAAGCAGTGGCCCTGGCTTCCTGGCGTTCCGGCAATTTCTTTACCGTAGGAGATAAGAAGATCACCAGCGAAGGCATGTGGGTGGAAGAGGCCTTCCCCTCCATGATGAGCATGAAAATGGTGAACGGGAATATTCATGCGCTCAATGATCCGCATTCGATCCTGCTCTCCGAAACACTCGCAACAGCGCTGTTCGGCAAGAACGATCCTATAGGCCGGTCCATGAAAATGGGAACCGATTTTGAAGTATCCGTTGCCGGTGTGTATGAAGATCTCCCCTTCAGCTCTACCTTCCACGATATCAGCTACCTCGCCAGTTGGCAAGGCTACCTGATCATGGAGCCATGGATCAAATGGAATACGGATAAATGGGACAATCACTCCTTCCAGTGTTTTGTTCAGGTACGCAAGCCCGATGGGCAGACCGCTTTCTCCGACAAGATCAGCCATATGCTGAACCCTTATTTCAAGGATCCCAACTGGCAGGAAAAACTCATCATCCTTCCGATTAAAGATTGGTACCTGCGCAGCGAGTTCAAAAATGGGGAACGTGCCGGCGGCAGGATCAGTTTCGTATGGCTCTTCGGCACTATCGGTGTATTTGTATTGTTGCTGGCCTGTATCAATTTCATGAACCTCGCCACCGCCAGGTCTGAGAAGAGATCGAAAGAAGTGGGCATCCGCAAAACATTGGGATCACAGAAAAAAGAACTGATCATTCAATTCATGGGTGAATCCGTGATGGTGACCTTATTGTCCTTGCTGGTAGCCTTGTTGCTGGTAGCACTGGCCATGCCCTGGTTCAACCAGATCGCCGCGAAGGATATGAGCATCCCCTGGAAAGCGCCCCTGTTCTGGACCTGCATTCTGGGCTTTACCCTCTTCACTGGATTGCTGGCCGGCAGTTATCCCGCTTTCTATTTATCCGCCTTCTCCCCCATCAAAGTATTCAAGGGTATTTTCAAAGCAGGGAAATATGCGGCATTGCCGAGAAAAGCACTGGTAGTGCTGCAATTCACGGTGAGCATCATGCTCATCATCGGCACCATCGTTGTACAAAGGCAAATTGAACATGCCAGGAACAGACCTGTAGGATTCGATAATGAACGTATGGTGCAATTGCCCGTCAACACCGAAGCATTGAAGACACATTACGATGCCATCCGTCATGAGCTGATGCAATCCGGCATTGCGGCTGAAATGGCATCCGCCTCCTCTCCCGTAACCAGTTTATGGAGTATACAAAGCGGGTATAGCTGGGAAGGAAAGGACCCCAATTACATACCCGAGTTCGGCACCATCGCCATCACCCATGATTACGGCAATACCGTGAAATGGGGATTGGTAAAGGGTAGGGATTTTTCCAGGAATTTCAACGATTCCTCTTCCTTCATCATCAATGAATCTGCCGCAAAGATCATGAACTTCAAAGATCCCATTGGTCATACCATCAATTGGAATGGCCGCAATTACCAGATCGTTGGTGTGGTGAAAGACCTGGTGATGAAATCCCCATACAAGCCGGTGGATCCCACGGTGTACTGCCTGCGCTACGACGCGGCCACCAATATGATCGTACGCATCAGACCTGATCAAAGCATACCTGTTGCCATTGCCGGCATGGAAAAAATATTCAAGAAATACAATCCTGCTGCCCCCTTCGAATACAAATTCGTGGACGAGCTGCATGGCAAGAAATTCGCTTCGGAAGAAAGAGTGGGAAAGCTCGCCGGCATTTTTGCCGTACTGGCGATACTGATCAGTTGCCTGGGTATTTTCGGCCTGGCCACCTTTGTGGCGGAGCAACGGATCCGGGAAGTGAGCATCCGGAAGATACTCGGTGCTTCCGTGTTCAGCATCTGGCAATTATTGTCGAAAGATTTCTGCTGGCTGGTGCTGATCTCTTTTGGCGTGGCTGCACCTTTCGCCTGGTATTTCATGAACAACTGGCTACAGGATTACGAGTACCGCACCAGCCTGCCCTGGTGGATATTCGGTATCGCATTTGGTGCAGCATTGCTCCTGACCCTGGCCACAGTGAGCACACAGGCCATCAGGGCCGCACTGGGCAATGCCGTGAAAGCCCTGAAATCCGAATGATACTAACGCAGATACATACCTGACATATCAAACTAATTTTATGTTGAAGAATTATTTTCTCCTCGCTATCCGGAACTTGAAAAGGAATAAAGTGTTCAGCGCCATCAATATCCTGGGACTGGCCATGGGATTGACCTGTAGCCTGGTGATCATGCTATGGGTATTAGATGAGCGGAAAATAGATCAGTTCCATGAGAACAAGGACCGGCTCTATTCCATTTTCGAAAAACAAATGTTCGATGGAAAGGTGCAGGGTGGCTTTGGCACACCAGGCCCACTGGCAAGGGAACTGAAGAATATACTTCCTGAAGTGGAATATTCCACCAGCATGGGATGGGATCAAAAAGCCACATTCCAGGTAGGCGACAAGGTCCTTCGCATGCCGGGTAATGCAGCCGATAGTGATTTTTTCAAAATGTTCACCTATCCTCTCCTGGAAGGGAATGTACAATCTGCGCTGAGCTCACCGGTAAGCCTCGCCATTTCCCATAAGATGGCCAATGCATTCTTTGGTAGCCCCCAGGCCGCTTTCGGAAAGACCATACGCATTAACGACAGAAAGGATCTGACCGTTACTGCCGTGTATGAGGATATGCCCCTCAACAGTACCCAGCAATGGGATTATATCATCAACTGGAATGATGTTTGGGAAACAGAGTCATGGGTGCAGCAATGGGATAATAATGGACCAAAGACCGCTATCCTGCTGCGCAAGAATGCAGACCCTGCCCTGGTGCAGGCCAAGATCAAGCATTATATGGACCAACACCTCGATAAGAACGGAGGTTGGAAAGTAGAATTGTATATGCAGAAATTCGCAGAGCGTTACCTCTGGTCAGATATCAAGGAGGGCGTAGTGAGCGGAGGCCGTATCGAATATGTGAGAATGTTCAGCCTGGTGGCCGTCTTCATCCTGCTGATCGCCTGCATCAATTTCATGAACCTCACCACGGCCAGATCGATCAAAAGATCACGCGAGATCGGTGTGCGAAAAGTGGTAGGCGCCCTGAGGTTCGGACTCATCAAGCAATTTTTGGGAGAAGCCGTCGTAGTGGCTGGCATCGCCATGGTCCTGGCCCTCCTACTGCTCTTCCTGGCACTTCCTTTTTTCAATCAGCTTACAGAAAAACATATCGAATTCCCTTTCAATGAATGGACCTTCTGGGCAAGTATCCTGGGCCTGGTGATAGTCACCGGTATCCTTTCGGGAAGTTACCCTGCCCTCTTCCTTTCCTCCTTCAAACCCATTACCGTTCTCAAAGGGGTATTGAAGGTCAGCCCTTCTGCCAACTGGTTCAGGAAGGGCCTCGTAGTGTTCCAGTTTGCGCTCTCTTCTTTGCTGATCATCGGCACCATCATCGTTTCCCGGCAGGTGGATTTCATCCAAAACAAGAACCTGGGCTTCAACCGCGAGAATATCGTCAAGGTATCATTGCTGGGAGAGCCTCAACGATATTATGAATTGTTCAAACAACAGGTGGGTCAAATACCAGGGGTTACAGCCGTTACCCGGGCCGAACAGGATCCGATGCTCATCGGCAACAGCACCATCGGTATCGATTGGGAAGGAAAGGACCCCAATGCCAAACCATTGTTCTCCCAGGTTGCCGTAGGCTATGATTTCACCCGCACCATGCAGATGAAAATGGTGGATGGAAGGGATTTCTCCAAAGCATATGGCACAGATACTGCCGGATTCATTCTCAATGAGACCGCCGTAAAAAGGACCGGTTATACCAACCCGGTAGGAAAGCCATTCACCTTCTGGGGAATAAAAGGCTCTATCATTGGGGTGGTGAAGGATTTCCATTTCAACTCCATGCACCAGCCCATCACACCACTGGTATTGCATCTGCGTGAAAATGCCACCTCGGGCTATGCCCTGGTACGCGTACAAGCCGATAAGACCAAAAGCGTGCTCTCGGAAATGGAAGAGATCAACAAAAAGATCAACCCCAAATTCCCCTTCACCTACGATTTTGCCGATGAGGATTTCAAGAAATCCTTTGCAAGAGAGACCATGATCGGTAAGTTCTCCAACTGCTTCGCAGGACTGGCGATCGTTATTTCCTGCCTGGGGCTGCTGGGCCTGGCCATGTTCGCAGCCGAACAGCGTGTGCGCGAGATCGGTATCCGCAAAGTGCTGGGCGCAGGCATCGGTAGCTTGTTCACCCTGCTGAGCAGGGAGTTCCTGGTACTGGTGTTCATCGCCATTTTGATCGCTTGTCCCATCGCCTGGTGGGCGATGAACAACTGGCTGATGGATTTCAAATACCGGATCGATATGAATGCATGGCCATTTGTGATCGCTGGCATCGCAGCATTGGCCATCGCCCTGTTCACCATCAGTTTCCAAACCATCAAAGCAGCACTCGCCAACCCGGTGAAGAGCCTGAGGAGCGAATAAGCGACTGTATCAGTACCGGACGGTTTTTGTATCGTAAGCGGACTGCCCGATTGTGCCGGAATTATGTAAAAATTTGAAAATCATATATCTTAGGTTCTGGCACAATTATCACAAAATCATCAACATGTTATCACTGAAGCATATTTCGAAATGGGTCAACGTTGGAGGTAAACCGAATTTCCTGCTGAAAGACGTTAACCTCACCATCAACCAGGGAGAGTTCATATCCATCATGGGCCCTTCCGGTTCCGGTAAATCCACCCTGCTGCATATCATCGGTATGCTGGACGATTTCAATGAAGGCGAATACAGCTTCATGGATCAGCCCGTTCATGGCCTGAAAGAGAAACAACGTTCCGCATTGTACAAACAACATATCGGCTTCGTATTCCAGGCCTATCACCTGATCGATGAGCTCACCGTGTATGAGAATATCGAAACACCACTGATCTACCAGAATGTGAAATCATCGGAAAGGAAAGCGATGGTGGCCGATATCCTGGACCGCTTCCAGATCGTAGGAAAGAAAGACCTCTTCCCTACCCAACTGAGTGGCGGACAACAACAACTGGTGGGTATTGCCCGCGCACTGATAGCCAAACCACAATTGCTGCTGGCCGACGAGCCCACAGGTAACCTCAACTCCAAACAGGGTGAAGAGATCATGGATCTGTTCAAACAACTCAATAAGGAAGGCGTCACCATCATCCAGGTAACGCACTCCGAAAAGAATGCCGGCTATGGAAGCCGTATCATTCACCTGCTGGACGGAAGGATCGAACAGGAGCAATGACCATATAAAATTTCGAGACCAATCAAATTAACAAGAAAGCCATGCGAGCTGGAAAATTCCTGGCGGGATGCTGCCTTGCCCTTATTGCCACCAATCATCTCTTTGCACAGACCAATTTCCCTGTGCTCACGCTGAAACAATGCGTGGAAACAGCACTGAAGAACAATATGGACGTAAAATTGTCTGATCTTGACTTTCAGCGCGACTTCATCAATCTCCGCGGTGCAAAAGGCGCGATGCTGCCCAGCCTCATCGGCAATATAGGGCATAATCTACGCCAGGGCCGCAGTATCGATTATGCCACCAACGGTTACACCACCAGCAGTAATACCACCGCCGATATAAGTCTCAATGCAGACGTTACCCTCTTCAACGGATTCCGTCTTTTCAATAACCTGAAAGCCCGCCAGTATATGTACGATGCGGGTAAGATGGAACTGCAACAGGCAAAGGACCTCATCACCCTCAACGTGATACTTGCTTACCTGGATGTGCTCAGCTTCACCGATGTGCTCAAACAACAGGAACAGCTAACCGAAGTGACACAGAAACAGGTTGACCGCCTCGCCATCATGAATGATCAGGGCGCTATCAAGCCTTCCGATTTCTATGATCTCAAAGGTCAACTGGCGGCCAACAAACTATCGATCATTGATACCCGTAATCAGCTCAACAATGCAAGGCTCCGCCTGGCACAACTGATGAATATCACCTATAATGAAAGTCTCACCGTTGAGCGCGTGGGCCTGGAGCAGTTCGATATGGCCTACTCCACCACTCCCGAAGCCGTGTTCAATACTGCCCTGGAACAACTGGCGCAGGTTAAGGCCATCGACCTGGTGGAGAAAAGCGCCGAGCGCGATGTGAAGGCCGCCAGGGGCGGGCTCTACCCAACAGTGAGCCTGGGCGCCGGGTACAATACCAATTATTCCAGGAACTTCCTGGACAGTGCAGAAAAACGGATACCCTACTTTGACCAGGTGAAGAATAACAGAAGCACCAATGTAGGAATAGGCGTGTATATCCCTTTCATGAACGGCTTCCAGGCCAGGAACCGCCTCTCTCTGGCAAAGATCGCGCTGAAAGAGGCTGAGTACCGGGCCGATAACACACGTATACAGCTAAGGCAGAATATCGAGCGCGACTATCTCAATATGACGGCTACGCTCAATCGCTACCAGGCACTGATAGACCAGGTAAGCAGCTACAACGAGAATTTCCGCGCTGCAGAGGTTCGATTCAATAACGGCGCCTCCAACTCCGTAGACTACCTCATTGCCAAGAATAAACTGGACAATTCGAATATCGATCTCATCATTGCCCGCTATGATTTCCTGCTGAGAACACGCATCCTCGATTATTACCAGGGCAAACTGAGCTGGTAAGCACAAAAAAAGGATGTACCTGAAAGGTGCACCCTTGTATTTCACGAAAACCCACTAAGTAGATCGGCCATACCGGGGAACCGGTTTGCCAGGTTCAGTATCAGCTCATCGCTGCCATAGTGATCACATGGAAATGGATCACTGTTGCTAATTCAAAGCCTCTGACCAGTACAGTTGCCTGGCCCACATATCCAGGCTCCTGTACAATAATTTAAATGATTTAAGAGAGGGACTCCTTAGAAAAAGAGTCCCTTATTTTCCATTAATCTAAATTCTGCACCATCAGTGAACACAGTAACAAGACTGTGGTGCTGCGAATCCTGGGAAACAGTATTTTAAAAGTCTTGAATTTGGGATGATTGGTGGCTATAACCGCTGTTCAGCGCAAAAAAACCGTGGAGAAATGGATCAGTATCGTTGGTACTAAAATAAGTACATTTTCTTTCTAAAAAAAGTAAATATTGTACTGAATACTTACCAAAGATTCTTTTTATAAGTACTAAATATACTTATATAAGAATCAATCCGGCGGCCTTCCGTTTATTTGCGTCATGAATAAGGAAAAGCAACAAAAACAGATCCGTTC
>JAGIAP010000152.1 GCA_017744805.1 Chitinophagaceae bacterium
CCTACTCGTTCACCTTCACCATCCTGATCGAAGATGCCATACTGGTGATCACACTGGCCCCTGTGCTGATCTCTTTTTTCATGAAAGGGAAATTCAGGCCAGACCATGCAAACCCCGTTACGCGCGTGCTGGAGAAGATCTATGAGCCCATTATCAGGCTTGTGCTGAAATGGAGAAAGACCACACTGGCCATCAATCTGGCCGCCCTCGTGATCACCATCCCACTGCTCAAAAGCCTCGGCAGTGAATTCATGCCGCCACTGGATGAACAAAGCATCCTATTCATGCCGGTGACCTTACCGGACGTGTCCAATGGAGAGGCAAAGCGCATCCTGCAGGTGCAGGATAAACTGATACGCACCGTTCCGGAAGTGGACAAAGTGCTCGGAAAGGCAGGCCGCGCCAGTACTGCAACGGATAACTCGCCCATCAGCATGATAGAGACCATCATCATGCTGAAGCCCAAAGACAAATGGCGTAAAGGCATCACCAAAAAGGATATCATCAATGAGCTGGATGCCAAACTGCAGATCCCTGGTGTGGTGAATGGATGGACACAACCCATCATCAACCGGATCAATATGCTGGCAACAGGTATCAGAACAGATGTAGGTGTAAAAGTGTATGGACAAAACCTGGATACCATTGCCGCTGTTTCTGAACGGGTCCGGCAATCACTGGAAGGTACGCCGGGAATCGCCGATCTATATGTGGAGCCCGTCACTGGAGGGAAATACCTCAGCATACATGTAAAACGGGACCAACTGGCGAGGTACGGCCTCACTGTTGACGATGTGAACCAGACCGTGGAGACTGCTCTGGGAGGGGCTCCCGTAGCGCAGACCATCGAAGGCCGTCAGCGTTTTTCCATCAATGTGAGGCTGGCGCAGGAATACCGGAACAGCCCTGAACGCATCAGGCGCATACCGCTGATGTCTGCCACCATGGGCGAAGTACCGCTCTCCGCAGTGGCGGATGTGGTGTTTGAGGATGGCCCCCCGATGATCACTTCCGAGAACGCCATGCTCCGTGGTGCCGTGCTCTTCAATGTCCGCGACCGCGACCTTGGAAGTACCGTAAAGGAGGCCATCGAAAAAATGAACCATGCGAAAGGCATCCTTCCACAAGGTTATTTCCTGGAATGGAGCGGCCAATACGAGAACCTCATCCGCGGACAGCAAACACTTTTATGGATCGCACCGGTGGTATTGCTGATCATTTTCTTTTCACTCTATTTCGCTTTCCATTCTCTCCGGGAAGCTTTTCTCAGCCTCATCACCGTTCCGTTTGCACTCATCGGCGGAGCATACATGATCTGGTTCTGGGATGTGAATCTCAGTGTGGCCGTGGCCGTTGGTTTCATCGCGCTCTTTGGGATCGCGGTGGAAACAGGGATCGTAATGGTGATCTATCTCAACGATGCCATGCAGCAACTGGTGAAAGAAAAAGGGAATTCATCCGCAAGCATCACCAAAGAAGATCTCAGGAAATATGTGATCCATGGCGCAGCCAAAAGGCTTCGTCCCAAGCTTATGACCGTGTGTGTGTCCCTCTTCGGCCTCATTCCCGTACTCTGGGCAACAGGCGTAGGCACGGATGTGATGAAACCCATTGTATTACCGATGATCGGTGGTGTGCTCACCAGCTCAACCCATATCCTGCTGGTAACCCCGTTGATCTTCCTGATGACGAAAGAATATGAATTACGCAAATACGGTAAACTCGAAATACATGAAACGGCTCATTAACATATTCGTATACACATCCCTGCTCCTGCCTGTTATTTCAAACGGACAGGATCTGCCGGTGCTGAGACTGGACACCATCCTGCAACGCATCGATAAAAACAATGTGCTGTTGCAATCCTATGAGCTCAAAGCAAAGAGCTTTGAATACAGCGCAGAAGCAAGCACCGCCTGGATGGCGCCTATGGCAGGCCTCGGCACTTTCATGACACCTTATCCCGGGCAAAAGCTCATGGATGACCGGGACAAAGGAAATCTTATGCTTCAAATAGAACAGGATATTCCCAATCCCGTCAAACAGCGGGCAAAGAAGCAATTCATCGCTTCGCAGGGCAATGTGGAAAGGGCCAACAGGGATATCAGTTTGAATGAAATGAGAGCGCAGGCGAAACGGCTTTACTTCAATTGGCTGATCGCTCATGAAAGGATCAAAGTGCTGCAGGAGAACGAGAGCATCATGCTTACCATGAAGAAGATCGAAGAAGTGAGGTATCCCTACAACCAGTCGCTTGCAGGAAATGTGTACAAAGCGGAATCGAAAATAGAGGAAAACAGGAATATGATACGCATGCAGCAAGGCACTATCGCAAAGGCCCGTAGCTGGCTCAATAGCCTGATGAATATGGCCGGTAACGCAAGCTTTGAAATAGATACCACCTGGCAGCCAGTCTTCTCTCCTGCCGCCAGTTACGATACTGCTTCCCTGGCGCTGCTTAGAAAGGATGTGCTCAAAATGAATGAAAGCATCCGCAGCATGCAGTTGAATATCGAAAGTATGAAGCTGGACAGGAAGCCCGATTTCCGCATACGCTTCGATCATATGACCCCGTTGGCCAGGATGATGCCGCAGGCATACAGCATCATGGGGATGGTAAGCATTCCCATTGCGCCCTGGAGTGCAAAAATGTACAGGAACGAAGTGAAGGCGATGCAGTTCAATATCCGGGGTATGGAAAAAGAAAGATCGGCCATGCTACAGGAAACCCAGGGAATGCTCTATGGAATGCAATACGAAGTACAGACCATGCAGAAACGCATCGATGGAATGGAACAAACCATCATCCCCGCCTTAAAAAAGGCCATGGACCTGAATTTCCTCTCTTACCAGGAAAACAAGATGTCGCTCAGCAATGTCATCGATGCCTGGGAAGCCATGACCATGATGCAGATGAATGTATTGGACGAAAAATTAAAGTTGTACGAAATGATCGTTGATTATGAGAAACAGTTATATCGTTAAGATCTGTGTTTGTGTATCTGTTGCTGTTCTCCTTTTGACCGCCTGTCGGGAAAAAGAGAAAAATGGAAAGAGTGGCGGTCATAAGGAAACAGTTTTGGATAGCAGTGTGCTATTGCTCACAGAGCCGGTGAACAAACAGGTGAAGGCGGCAATCCCCGTTCTGGAGGCGGTTTCGGGAAGCCGGATCCTTATTTCCGAAGTGAATGGCGTTGTGAATTATGATACGAGGAATCAAACCAGTATCAGTAGCCGCGTTGCAGGAAGAATAGAAAGACTGCTGATCAGATACAATTACCAGCCGGTGGAAAAAGGACAGTTGATCATGGAGATTTATTCCCCGGATCTGGCCGCAGCGCAGCAGGAATTGTTATACCTGGCATCCGTGAACGATGCAGCTATGTTGCAGCGTGCAAAGGAAAAACTGCAACTCGCCGGTATGCAAAATGCACAGATCGCGGAAGTGTTGAGAACCGGTAAGATCCTGTACCGGGTACCGGTGTACAGTCCGGCCACAGGGTATATCCTCGAGAGAACTGCTGCTGTACCTGCAGTAGCTACTCCTTCGGGTAATGCATCCGCGCCGGCTTCCGATGGTATGTCCGGCATGGGGGCAGCAGTGCCCGGTAGTACCGCGCCCGCTTCACAGGCTACCGCCACCAGCCCGGTATTGCTTCGGGAAGGGCAATATGTAAGCGCGGGACAAAGCATTTTCACCATTTATCGATCCGGGAAACTACTGGCGGAGTTTGCCTTTACGCCTGCTCTGGCGGCAAAGCTCAAAACAGGACAATCCATTCTTTTCTATCCCAATTCCGATAAAACAGGAATGGTCTCCGGAAAGATCGGATTGATAGAGCCTGTGTTCCGGAATGGAGAGAATTTTACCCTGGCCCGTGTATACCTTAACCAGCAAGGATTTCAGGCCGGGCAACTTTTGACGGCATCCGTTCCGGTGGTATACAGGAATGGCTGGTGGCTGCCGAAAGCGGCTGTTTGGATGCAAGCACAACAAGCCATTGTTTTCATCAGGGAGAATAATGTATTCAATCCTGTGCAGGTAAGAACAGGCGTGGTAGATAATGAAAGGGTGCAGGTATTGTCTGATCTCAGTGGCCGCGAGATCGCCACTAATGCATATTATATGGTAGATAGCGAGAGTTTCATCAAAGTAAATCAAAGCCTTCAATAACAGGTTATGAAAAGAAAACAATTTGTGAAGTGGATGGCATTTGCCGGACTAATGCCTGTAGCTTTCCTGGCTGCCTGCGGAGATGTAAAAAAAGAAAACAAGACAGAGGCCAACATGTCGGCACAAACCTGGACCTGTCCCATGCACCCGCAGATAGTACAGAACAAAATGGGCACCTGCCCTATCTGTGGCATGGACCTGGTGCCATTCGATAAGAACAACAAGGAGGCATTTCTTACACTCAGCGAAAGTCAGATTGCGCTTGCCAATATCACCACTGTGGCCATTGGCAACGCTGCCATGAACAACTCGAAAACCCTCAACGGGCGCATCGTTACCAATCCGGATCAAACGGTGTATATGAGCAGCCGGGTTGCCGGCCGCGTGGAGAATCTTTACGTGCGGGAAACGGGCGTGAAAGTGCAGAAGGGACAAGCTTTGTACCGTATCTATTCCGAAGAGCTATCTGCCCTTCAACAGGAATACCTGGTGGCAACGGCACAGGCAAGACAGTTCCCGGAAAACTCCAGGTTCAAAGAAATAGAGCGTGCTGCAAAGCAAAAACTGAAACTGTATGATCAGTCTGAGGCGCAGTTGCAATCCCTGCTGCAATCCGGTAAAGTGGCGCCCTATGTTACGTATACAGCCACTGCCAGCGGTATGGTAGCGGAACTTTCTGTTACTGAAGGACAATATATTTCCCAGGGAGGGGCCGTAATGAAACTGGAAGGATATGGTTCATTATGGGTGGAAGCAGACCTCTATCCTACTGAAGCCTCATCGATACGTATAGGCCAAACCGTTACTGTAACCGTTGCCGGTTGGGAACAGGAACCACAGCAAATGACCATTCAATTCATCAGTCCTGCGTACCCGGGAAGCAGCCAGTTGATGCAGGTCCGTGGTTCCATTTCCAATCCCCGGAGTCAATGGCAGCCTGGCCTGCAAGCCAATGTGCTGCTGCCTTTGAAAAGTAATGGCGATGCTCTCAGCCTGCCCGTTGACGCGGTGATACGCGATGGAAAAGGCGCTCATGTGTGGCTGCAAACTGCCAAAGGGAAGTTTGAGCCACGGATGGTAAAAACAGGAATGGAAAATGCGGATCGCATTGAGATCAGGGAAGGGCTCAGTACCGGCGATACAGTAGTTGTATCGGGCGCTTATCTTCTTTACAGCGAATATATTCTCAAAAAAGGCTCCGACCCCATGGCCGGACATAATCAGTAACATTCATTCAACATTAAAAACCAGATCATGAAATCAAGATCCCTTTCTGTACTGGCGATGATCGCCATTGTAAGTCTAGCGGCCTGCGGCAATGCAGGTGATAACAAATCGGCAGATGCCGGAGATCATGCAGGGCACAACCACGCCAAAGAAGCCCCAGCCCCCGCAACGCAGACTGCGCCTGCCGTTGCTCAGATCAAAGATGATATGCTGGATGCGGTATATCGTCAATACGCATCACTCACTACCGCCCTGGTAGAAAGTGATATGGCAAAAGCGAAGATCGCTGCCAATGCCATCGAAGCAGGCGCAAAGGAGTTGAAGGGCGCAGATGCTGTGGGCACTGCAGCGACCAGGATCGCTGCTGCGAAAGATATCGAAGCACAGCGGGTAGCGTATTCAGATCTCAGCAATAACCTGATCAGCCTGGTGAAAAAAGCGGGCATGCATGGGGGTGAGCTCTATGTAGATTTCTGCCCAATGGCTATGAATGATAAAGGTGGCTATTGGATCAGTGGAATAAAAGAGATCAGGAATCCTTATTTCGGTGATAAGATGATGAAATGTGGCGAAGTGAAAGAAACCCTTCAATAATCTCAAAATCTAGCAAATGAAAGCATTCAGCATTGTCCTCTTTTTCTGTTTTACACAATTGATCTTAAAGGCCCAATCGGGGGAAGTATGTTATAATCCTAATCTCGTGAAGGATACGAGTAAGCGCAGTATCAAATCCATGGCGACAGCCCTGGTGCATGGAGACTCGGTAAAGATCAGTTATCATTCTCCCGGCGTGCGGGGCAGGATCATCTGGGGTGGACTGGTGCCCCTGGGTGAAGTATGGGTGACTGGGGCACATGATGCCACCACCCTCACTATGCCGAAAGCGTTTGTAGCGGGAGGTAAAACCATACCTGCCGGCAAATATGCCATTTTCACCATTCCGGGTAAATCCGAATGGACAGTGATCATCAATAGTCGCTGGAACCAGCATCTGGCCTCGGAGTACGATGAAAAGGAGGACATGGTAAGGATACGTGTAAAGCCGCAGCAGCACGCGCATACGGAAAGGCTGCAATATTTCATACGTGAAACCAGTGCTGGTGGTGCCATTGCTATCGCCTGGGAAAAGATAAAAGTGGAATTCCCCTTTCAGTTCAGATAGGAACGAACGGATATAAGCAGCTAATTGTGTACGCGATACGGGCTATATGAGGATGGTTTTTTACCTTCGCAGCTTCAAAGGAACGAAAGTATGGTTGAAGCTCCGGTAAGTGGATCCGCCAGGAAGGCCCGTATTGCGATAGCTGTTTTCTTCTTTCTCTCAGGCTTTGGCTTTGCCACCTGGGCATCCCGTATTCCCGGGTTGCAGCAGAAATTACATCTCAACGAAGCGGAATTGGGCGGCGTATTATTTGCCATGCCCGCAGGATTGATGCTCACCTTGCCACTTACAGGCTTCCTGCTGCGCCGGTTCAGTAGTCGCTACATCATGCTGGCAGGCGCGTTGATGTTCAATGCCATGATGTGCCTGATTGGTCAGGTTACCGAAACCTGGCAGTTTGCAGCCGTTCTGTTCTTCTTCGGATCCAGCCGCAACCTGATGAATATTTCCGCCAATGCGCAGTCCATTGCCGTACAGGCATTATTCCCGAAATCCATTATTGCATCTTTACATGGGATCTGGAGCATCGCGGGATTCTCCGCTGCTGCCATCGGGGCATTGATGGTGAAATGGGGCGTGTTGCCAGACTGGCATTTTGCTGCCGTCAGTATCTTACTTTCCATACTCGCCATCATATTTTTCAGGGATACCGTTCAGCAACTACCGGCAGCGCACGAGCGAAAACAAAGTTTCGCGCTTCCGCAGCGATCGATGCTGGCCTATGGTTTCATCTGTTTTGCCAGTATGGCTTGTGAAGGAACGATGTACGACTGGAGCGCAATCTATCTCAAAAAAGCGGTGGGCACTTCCAAAGAAGTAGCTACTGCAGGTTACGCTGTGTACATGGTGGCGATGACGCTCGGCCGTTTTCTCGGAGATAAAGTGGCCAATGCCATTGGTGTGAAAGGATTGCTGAGATATTGTGGTATCCTGATGTTCGGAGGATTGCTGATGGCTGCTGCCCTGCCCTGGGCCATCACTACCTATATCGGTTTCATCTTTGTTGGTTTCGGCGTCAGTTGCGTAGTGCCGATGGTGTTCAGCATGGCCGGTAAGGTGAAGAATATGAGCGGGGGACCGGCTATCGCCGCTGTTTCAACCGTAGGGTATTTTGGATTCCTGATTGTGCCACCCGTGGTAGGTTTCATAGCTGAAGCCTTCAGCCTGCAATGGTCCTTTGCCCTGATGAGTTTGCTGGGCCTGTTGATCATATGGATGGTCACTAAAATGAAAGAACAATAGATTGCGGTGATGAACGCCCCACGACACTTTAAAAAAATATTTACTATATTATTTATTTCGTATATTTGAGTGCAACTCTCCTCAAGCGCTTTTCTGATTACATTTTTCAATCCCCACCACAGACCTGTTGTACCTGCAAGGAAGATCCTGGTACAGGTGAATTACACAGTGCATAGCCTGACAATGATTTGCTCATTAGTAGTGCTGGGCAAAAAGATAGGTTGTAGTCAATGCGGATTCTGCGCACCAGTGGCGTGAGTGATTTTCCCGCATTTCTAACTCACCCGGAAAGCCAATCCGGACGGGCACACTGGCAATCGCAGCAACCTGCTCTCCAGCTTTTGACTCGGTTGATCACGGAGGTCGGCCTTACACTTTTATCGTTTTCCATATTCAGCCGTCCGGTATATTCCGGACGCATCTGACCTGTTGCTACCTGTTAGCGAAATAGCTTGTCGCAAAATGACCAGCAATAGTCGTATTCATACCCCATCCGTTACTGTGAAATCATTCAATTTTATACTCAATAAAAAGAATGATCATGCAAGTAATAGCACGTAACGAAGACACTACCGTTTATTGTAATCCAGCAGCGTCCTTTCCTGATGGCGTGCTCAAAGCACATCAGTTATTACACCAGATCTACCCTCTCGCTGATGGTAGGAATTTCTTTGGTATCTCCAGCCCGCAGGAAAATGGAGAGATTGCTTATAAAGCCGCTGTGAGCCTAGCTCCCGGCGAAAAGCCCGTTACCGATAAGTTTGAAACGTTCGTGATCAAAAAAGGCCTTTTTCTCAGCACCACCATTCATCAGTTCATGGAAAAGATACCTTCTATTCAAAGCACATTCCAGGAAATGGTGAAAGACCCGCGTGTGGATCATGAAGGGTATTGCCTGGAAGAATACCTGGAAGGGATCGATATGATCTGCATGGTAACCCTCGATGATGAAAAAGTACAAAACCAACATCGTAAAGAGCTCGCCAAAGAATATGTTGCTTTGTACGATACACTTTTGCAAACAATTGCTTCCTTCAAAGAAAGCGATTACAATAAACAGCCTTCGATCGGAGGCTGGACGCCTGCTCAGGTAGTGCAGCATATCATTTTAGCCACCGACGGAATACCCGATCAGAACACCGTTGAAGCCAACAGGCTCTATTTTGAGAAAGATGAATCTACCCGCTCTGTGTTTCTCAATTTCGATATCAAAATGCCCTCCATGGATATCCTTACTCCGGAGATCAAAGATTATGACAGGGATGAGCAAGTAAAAAAGTTAAAAAGCATCCTGGAAAATCATTTGATCACCATCCGCGACAAAGACCTGTTTGCTCTTTGTCTCGATTTTGATTTACCCGTTTGGGGAACACTCACCAGGTATGAATGGATCAAATTTATCGGGTACCATATCACCAGGCATATCCATCAATTGAAGAATATTCACAATGTAATCGGATGATTTTCGTTATAGCTGCATTAAACGGGTAAGACTTTTTTCCGTCTGACCGGCCAGAAAATGCAATTATGAAGAACTTCAGACTGCTGGGAGCTATCTCCCTGTTATTATTGTACTCATGTCAAAAAGATAAGGGCGGCGAAAACGTGGATCCACCGGTTTCGGCCGCTTTATATTTTCCACCAATCAACAGTACGGAATGGCAGATCACCAGTCCTGCTTCTCTGAATTGGAATTCCACTGCCATCGATGGGCTCTACACTTACCTGGAAGGAAAGAGTACAAAAGCTTTCATCATCCTTAAAAATGGAAAGATCGTTCTGGAAAAATACTTCGGCACTTTCACTCAGAATTCCGACTGGTACTGGGCTTCAGCCGGTAAGACCATGACGGCCTTCCTCACCGGTATTGCGCAGGAAGAAGGGCTGTTGAAGCTCTCCGATAAAAGCTCTAAATATTTGGGCAGTGGCTGGACCTCCCTTTCCGCAGCCAAAGAGGACCTTATCACTATCCGTCACCAGCTCACCATGACCACCGGCCTTGATGATGGGGTTACAGACAATGATTGCACAGCGCCTGATTGTCTTGTTTACAAAGCCGATGCTGGCACACGTTGGGCCTACCATAACGCGCCCTACACAATCCTGGATAAAGTGATCGAAGCCGCTTCCGGCAAATCATTCCAAACCTATTTCCAGCAAAGGATCAGGGACCGGATCGGAATGAGGGGACTTTGGGTGAAAAGTGGATACAACAATGTGTATGGCAGCGATGCGCGCAGCATGGCGCGTTTCGGGCTCTTGCTGCTGAACAAGGGAAAATGGGATCAGACCGAGATACTGAAGGACAAAGATTATTTCAATGCACAGATCAGTACTTCTCAGAACTTCAATCCTTCCTACGGTTATCTTACCTGGCTGAATGGAAAACAGGATTATATGTTGCCTTCGGTACAGACTGTATTTCCGGGCTCGCTGGCGCCCAACGCTCCTGCCGATATGTATTGTGCGCTAGGTAAGAATGATCAGAAGATCTATATTGTTCCATCACAAAGCCTGGTGGTGATCCGCATGGGCGACGCTGCCGGGAACTCGCACCTGGCCTTGTCCAGCTTCGATAATGAGCTTTGGGGCAAGGTCAAAACAGTGATCGGCTACTGATCTTTTTGCTGATTTATTGAACCGGCGGGCTTCAGATTTGTTTGCAACTATATGAGCTCACCTTTATTTCATCAACTGGATAATCCGGCATGGTTTGCGTTGAACGGGCCACAGCACTCGTTTGCGCTTGGAAATGGAAAAGTAAAAAAGTATAGAACGAATAATTTGCCTTTTGCAGCGTATGATCACCAGCATCCGGATCAACTGAAGAAGCTGGATGAGATGATGCAAACCGGGGAGGTATTCTTCCTTATCGGTGATATCCCTTCGATTCCGGAAAACTGGACAATATTGGCAGAGCTGCCCTGCCTTCAGATGATCCACCAATCTCCTATCGATCCCTTGCCTGGTGCTCCGGAGATCCTGCCGTTGAAAGAAGGTCAAAAGCAGGATATGATCAATTTAGTACAACGCGTTCAGCCCGGTTATTTTGCACCAGACACTTACCAGTTGGGCAATTACTATGGCATCTGGCAAGATGGGATACTTGTGGCAATGGCCGGAGAACGTATGCGCGTCAACGGTATGAATGAGCTCAGTGCTATTTGCACAGACCCGCAATACACAGGCCGGAAATACGCACAACACCTGATCATCAGGCTGTGTAACAGTCATTACCAGCAAGGCATTATTCCATTTTTACATGTGCTGAACAATAATGACCGTGCAATAAAACTGTATGAACATATGGGCTTCCAAACCAGGCGCACAATCTCGTTTTGGAAATTGCTGAAGAACTGATCCCCCTTATATTTATATTGCTTTTGGATGGTCTTTTCTTTTCCATTTATCTATTAATAAAATATTGTAACTTCCATAGCTGCCCTGATCCCGCACCCGGAAAACGATCCTTCCTGAATTCCACTCTATTTAATCATTTACCATCAAACCGGTTATTATGGCAAAATCAGTATCAGACCTCGTTAAAGAGGCGAAACAGCAGGTAGAGAACCTGACGCCTAAACAGGTAAATAATGAACTGAAACGAGGCGCAACCCTCATCGATATCCGTGAATCAGAAGAGCTGGGCAGCAGCGGTAAGATTCGGGGCTCCGTTCACGCGCCGAGAGGACTGCTTGAATTCTATGCGGATGAATCCACTCCTTACCATAAACCGGAGTTCGATAAAAGCAAAAGGCTGATCCTGCATTGCGCTGCCGGCGGGCGTTCTGCACTTGCCGTAAAAACATTGAAAGAAATGGGCTATGATAATATAGCACATCTCGATGGTGGCATCAAGGCCTGGAAAGATGCAGGGCTTCCCACGGAATAAGCATCTCTTCATGTATATTGCATGAGTGAATGCGATAGATAGTATCAGGGATCTGTACAAACCAATTCAGCCGACAGTAAAACAGTCTGCTGAAAATGTCACTTATTTTGAATTCCTTCCCCATCCGCAACTGCAACGGTATATCTACTGTTATTGGGAATTGAGGACCAGTGCGCCTTTGCATGAGCCATTCATTTATCGTGTAGTAGCGGATGGTTGTATCGATATCTACTTCGAGATCAGTAACCCCGCCGATAACTGGGTGATGGGCTTTTGCAAAAAATATACAGAATTCCCGCTGGAGAACAATTTTCATTATGTTGGTGTCCGCTTCCTTCCTACTATGTTCCCGCAATTGTTCAAAGTAGATGCTTCCACGATCAGCAACAAATACGAAGCACTGAACAATGTGATCCCCGAAACTGCAGCATTCATTAGCAGCCAATTTCACGAAGGCATGAGCAATTCTGAAGTGTCAATGCTCTTCAACCGGTGGTTCATCAACATGGTAAGCAAGGTTGAATTTGATGCGGATAACAGGCTGTATGAGGCTATCGGTATCATTCTGCAAAACTCTGGTGTGTTGAATGTGGAGACTGACCTCGATACCGGTTTGAGTGCCCGGCAACTCAGAAGGATTTTCGAATTTTATATCGGGGATACTCCAAAAACATTCAGTAAAGTGGTCCGCTTCCAGAATATCCTCCGTGCCAAGCCAAGCACTCAGAGCCTCCGCAAGAACAAGCTTTTCTTCGATGCCGGATACTATGATCAGGCGCATTTCATCAAAGAATTCAGGAATTTTTATGGCGTTACGCCTTCCAGGGCCTTTGGGAGATAGAATGTCCGTTTTATACAATGTTACCCCAACAGCCTATTGCAACTTTGTGGAATAATAAAAAACAATGGATCATGAAATTGAATGCAGGGATCATAACAGAAAAATTGGCTGCAACAAAAGCATTTTATACGGATATCCTCGGTTTTGGCGTCAGCTTTGAGAA
>JAGIAP010000153.1 GCA_017744805.1 Chitinophagaceae bacterium
GTACAAGGAAGACGCCGAGGCCAGGAGGGCCGCACCGGCGGTAATTAAAATATTCCTCATAGTTTTCTTCATTATGCATTTACAGGAGTAGTTTCACTCCTTTTGATATAGATATATATGAATATGAAAAGCGGAACACCGCTAATGAAGTAGTGCCCTTCCCTGAGGAGCGCCGCCAACATCATTACAAGGATGGAATGGCTGATGATCCAAACCTCATCCCGGGCCGTTCGCTTCACTCTGAATTTGATCAGTATGTAAAGGAAGATCCCTAAGCCCAGGAGGCCTAGCTCAGACATGATCCTCAGTCCAAGAGAATTGGCATCTTGCTTATTAAAATCCTGGAATGGCAAATAGTATTGATTGGTCAGTGAATACTTATCAAATGAGATGGAATGCGAGCCTAAACCTGATCCTACCAGTGGACTTGATTCAAATGACTTAATAGATACCAGGGCATTATTGTACAATGTGAAACTTGAAGTATTCAATCTACTCAATTGGTATGAGTTAGCCATCTTGTTGTAATCATTGGCGATCATGAAGGAGTCATCCAACCGTATACGCACCATTTCAACATTATTATAGATCAATACAAGTAAAGCAGTAAGTACAGATAAGAATACCAGGGATTTTCCCAAGCTCACTCTTCTCATCAGGATAATTATCACACAAAGAACAAGAACGATATAAGCATGCGTCGAAAAAGTAAGAACAGTGATTACCAGGATGAGGAGAGATGTGAATAAATTGAAAAAATACTTCTTCTTATTTGTCAGATTATAAATAGCAATGAAGATGGCCGGAGCCAACACGAATGCCAATTGCGAAGGCTCTGCAATGATGGAATTCACCCGAAGCCAACCACCTGCCTCAACATAAGACCACTTATTGAAAAACCAGTTAAGATTGGCCCCTGGCTTGAACCCAATCAGATAACTGATCATCTGAAGGGCTCCGATCACAGTAACTATCCTTGCAAAGTACACATACTTTACAAATAGCGGAAAGACATCAAAATTGTTGTATGCAACTGCGTAATAATAAAAACTATACAGGATAACAATGCTCAGGTATATCTTCAAAAAGTTATCGAAGGTATTCCGTTCCGTTACCACGCCATACAAGCTTGAGATCCCCATCAGGATCAATACGATCAATAGTTCCTTGCTGTATTTCGCATGCCTGAAGAAAATTGGCAACAGAAATAAGACAGGAACATAGAAAAGATAGACTTCAAAAAAAGACCTTGTCAATACAATTGAAGTTAGAAATAGTGTTGATATCACCAACCCATTTACAATATTGGTATTCTGGTCCGGTCTATATGCTTTCCGATATGCTGCTAATAGTTGATCCATCCGGTTTTTACTACTTCTTTATTCTACTATCTTACTATTTGTTGTAATAAGGAATTTATCGATCCTGATATTGGAAGAGGCCGATACTTTCAGATTATTCAACTGATCAGCTTGCAGCCTGAGGTTGTCGATCCTGTACCAGGCCCAACTATTTCCCTTTAATGTTATGCTTGCATTCGTTCTTCCGTTGAGCGCAATTGTCAGTTTACCTGCATTGTTGTCGCTCACTGCGGCCCTCACATAACAATAATTTGTTCCGGATTTCCGGGCTGAAAACTGCATATTCAATGCTCGGGAAGCTGGTAACTGAACATATGAAACTGTATTGTTGAAATCAAGATCATTTCCTGCCCTATCTGTTTTGATAAGGGAAAAAGATTGATCTTCAAATGCAGCCAACTCTGCTTCCAGTTCGATATCGCTGGTCCAGTATGATGGATGCTCATACTGATGCCAACCATCGAGTTGGAAGAACAAGGGGTTTTTTCTGTCTGAAACGTCCAATACAAATACGCTTCCCTGTCTTCTGACAGGGAATTTGACATTCATGCCATCCAGTGAAATACTGGTATTGGCAGTTACAGGCGCATTTCCAAGTATATTTGAGTTAGGTTGAATACTGCCGTAGATAAGATATCGTGATCCGGTTTTCCGAACCAGGATAAGTTCATTCTCCCTATTTCCTTTGAAGCGGAAGGGCATGTCTCCGGAGCTCTTTGCCGGATTGAGCAAATTACCCTGATCGAAAAATATAGCAGCCTTGCTCATTATTGCCTGGGCATATACAGGCATGGCGGCCTGGTAAATATATCCCCTGGGATCATTAGGGCCTTTCCCATCAGGCCAACCAGTTGCTCCCGTTACATTGAAATAGCCCACATAAAAAAAATCAGCGCCCAGCATGCCCATCGCTTTCAAAAGTGAAAGCCACTGAGCCGGCCTTATATTATTTTCCTCCAGCCCCCAACCTGCGGAAATAAAAGGGGAAAAGAATTTTGTTCCTAGCCCGATCTCTTGCTGACGCCCATCAGCAATTACTCCGAAACCATTCCGTGGGCCATTAGCTATGCGCCAGTTAGAAGGAGACGAAGGGTAAAAAGATGGAGTAGATCGCGGTGATCCATCAAACTTACTATTTATGAACCTGCGCATACTGTAATCAGACCAATAACTGGCATTCACGGCGGTTACATTATACAGGCTGTATTTGGTATTATTAAGAGAAGGTGCTGATAAGATAGTATTCTTGTAGGTAGAATCAAGGCGGTTCTCGAACCAGCCATTGAAACTGTAATTTGTAAGCCCCATTCTTTTTTTCAGGGATTTCACAGCAGGATCCTGGTCAAACAGGGATTCAGGTCTCATATGACCATAGTTCTCACCATTTTCATTGATGATATCGATGGGCCTTTTGAGATATTTCATCAATCTTCCCAAATAGAAGACGGTAGTATTGGCATCTTTCGCGATAATGTCGAGTGGCGCAACAGGACTTAGCCATTTTTTCCCATTATCGGTGATCACATTGCCATTGTTATTACGCAGATAATAAGATGCCGGCAGGTTTTGCGAATTAATGTAGGGGGAAGGAGAATCGAACCCCGCATTCACTGGCTTTACCTGTGCCTGGTTGGTGATCACTCCAACCGGAATTTCAGGATGTTGATTGGCAAAACGGATCAGTGCATTTTCCACAGTTCCCGGATCGGAGTATACCTTATCTGCAGATGAGGCATCTGTTCTCAGACAAGGCACTTCAGCATAATAGTTCCAGTTGGCTGTAAGTTCATCCACTATCTTAACTGCATTGTCAGGTGAGGTTTTTCCAAATCCCTTTTCATTACCATTCCTGGTCCTGTTCAGGTAAGTGATATCCATCCAGGAGAAGTTACGATTCATTTTCTTTTTCCCAAATCTTGGAGCCGGGAAGGAGGTCAGTTGGTCCACTGCCTGTGTTGTATAGTTGGGATATCCCGGAGCAAACTCTTTCGGATCCATTCCATTTACACCCGGGCTGACTATTTCAGTTTTTTGGAGCTGATCAAAAGCCACTGTTTCATTTCCATCAGCCGGCATTAATTTGGCAGACTGCTGCCTGATCATTTTGTCAGGTATCGCTGAATTATATACGGCCAGCTCATCCAGGCCTTCAGTCAGTTTGAACCCATCACCTCCGCTCACCATCAGATAATCAAAGGCCCCTACTTGTTTTTGGAGTTCCTTGCGTGTTCTTCCATCTATCCAGATTTCCTTTTCGCCGGAGGCTCCGTCTATTCGGAAAACCATATAGTGCCAGTCTCCATTTGTAAGATAGTTATAGCTAAGAATATCATTCGAGTTGAGTTGAATTACCCAGTTGTCTGTAACTGCATTATTCCTTACAGATACGGTAGTGGAGAATTGAAGAAATGAATAATCCATCACCAATCTGTAGGAAGCAGCGGGAAAAGAAGTATAGTATATTTTGTTCCCTTTGAACATGAACGACACGGTAAGGCCTTTCACCTTCGTATTAGCAGGCAGAGCATTGGTAACAAGCAAACATCCGTTGGAATTGGGGAAGATGGCGTTTCCAGCTTTACCTTTCCCTGTGGTATAACCGCATTTGTATGTGTTGGGATCAATAAGCTTATTACCAATATCGGATCTCAGTACAGGCTCATTGTTGAAGCTCCAGTAATAGGTTGGCTGCTGTGCTTTCAGCAAATGCACAGTCATTGTAAAAAACAAGATAATACTCCAGCTCTTTATTGCTTTCATATACGTTGTTTAATGGCTGAGATAGTTTTTTCGATGATCCTTTCCCAGGTAAATTTGTCACGGGCGCGCACAAGCGCTTCATTTCTCAGTACATCTAATTGCCGGTTATCTATATTGATCGCCTGCAAAACAGCATGCTGTAATGCATCGATATCGGCAGGCGGAATCAACCAACCCACCTTTTCATCGATCATCTGATTTACTGCGCCTACATCTGTGGCTATTGCTGCGCATCCATTGGCAATGCCTTCAAGAATTACATTCGGCATTCCTTCAGAATAACTTGGACAAACCAGTACATGCATTGCCTGAAGCAAGCCTTGTAATTTTTCCTTTTCCCGAATTACACCATGATAGTGGACGCCTGATAAATTCAACTTTTGATTTTCAGGGATCGGACCAATAAAATGGAATTCAAAATCCTGCTCGCCATGAATATTCCTGATCACCTCATGGATTTCCTGAATTCCTTTTCTTCTCTCGAAGCGACCTACAAAAATGAATTTTCTTTTCCCTGTTGCAGCAGGTACTGTTTCGGCCATCCAGGCAGATTCAATCCCTGTAGGGATCTCTATGATGTGATCGTTGGGCACGCCGAGACTTTTGATGAGATCGGTAATTTTCCCCCCGTAGGAAAATACATAGTCAGCTTTCTTATTCACATAAGTTAACGGGTAACTCAGCAAACGCGACTCCAGTCTTGATCGTGTATTGGCCTGATTCTGCAAAAATTCATACCCATGAATATTGATAGCAACAGGTACCCTGGGGCCTTTTCGTTTCTTCAACGTATACCAGGCAGTAGTGCTTTTTGCAATAATGAAATCAACTGCCCCAATTTTCTGCAAGGCTTTGTTAATCGATTTGGAATAGAGATAAGAGGCATACACATAAGAACCGGGAAATGGGAACTTTTTCAACGGAGGCATCACCACTGGCGTAATGTATTTCTTCTCTTCTTCAGAAAAATGCTCCAATTGATGGATATCCATATCTGGCTGTTCATTGGTATGGAATAGAACCACTTCAATTTTTTGTCTTGCCAGGTATTTACAGAGAAAGAAAGAATGCTTTTGCATTCCCCCGATCACGTAGGGCCAGATGCCATTAGTAAGTAAAGCTACTCTCATATTGAATTACCCTGGTATGCTTCCAGTAATTTCTTGAAATGCACCTTCGGAGTGAATCTTTTTATCGCTTCTTCCCTGGCCGCAGAGGCCATTCTCTGGTAAAGCGCGGGATCATTCAACAATTCCTCCATTCTTAAAGCTAACTCGTGACTATCTTTATTCGGAACCAAAAAACCGGTTTCCTGATCTTTCAACCAGGAAGAGATACCCCCTACATCAAATGCAACCACTGGCTTTGCACACATCATAGCCTCGATCCCTACTATTCCAAAAGCTTCGGGATAAATGCTGGGAACAACTACCAGGTAGCTTGTTTCCAATAATCGACGTATTTCCTCTCTGCCTTGCCATCCGTGAAAGATCACGTTGTCTGTAATGCCCAAAGATTCGGCCAGTTGCCGGGATGGTTCCAATTGACTGCCGGAGCCTGCTATGTGCAATTCCACATCTCCCCGTTTATCCAGCACCTCTTTCATCGCCTTCAAAATATAAGGAAGCCCCTTTACAACAGACAGCCTTCCAAAGAAGAGGATCCTTTTCTTTTGCCTGGGATCAAATGCCACCGGGTTTGCTTCCGGAGTAAAATAGTAGTTCACCTCTACTTTTTTTTCATCGATCCCCGCATCGATACATTCCTGCCTTATGTATTCAGACATCACTATGATCTTCCTGTATTCTTTCGAGAATTTTCTGATCTCGCTATTCACATTTTGATACAGCGCCTTCAATTTCATTGGATGCCAGGAACAACATTTCTTAGTATATGCATCCAGCAGGCAATGAGCACCAAAAGGCTTTGTACAAATTTGCTGATTGGTGTTAAAGAATTTATTTGAGCCGGGACAAATAATATCTGTGGAATGTGCCGTTTTGAATACAGGCCTGAGGGTTAAACAGTATTCATTGATAGCCGGTATGTAAAGGGTATGAATATGTATCACTTCTATCTCATACTCTGTACAGATTGAAGCTATGAAGTTCTTTACCTTATCAATATTATCAAGATGGGTCTGTGTACCTTGATGCAAAAGCTGAACGGAATATCCTTCTTTGGTTCTTTCAATGGATAATAAAATACATCTGAAGCCAAATTCCGGAGCCAACCGGGTCACCTGATGAAGATAAACAGTATCCCCGCCTTTTACAGAATGGCTACCATGTACAAACAATACCTTCATCTTGGGGAATTAAGCGTAGATATGATGTTCTTAACGGTATCCTTCCACTGAAAATGTTTCTTCACAAATGCTTCCCAATTTGAAGCACAATGCTGAACCTCATTTCGTTGGTTGACAAGTGAAGTGATCTTTGCTGCAAGACTTTCAGGATTACCGGGCTTGAAAGTATACCCCGTTTGTCCTTCCTGCAGGATCTCATCGAATACTTCATAACCCGGAACAATAGGACAAAGGCCGAACAAGCCATATTCAAGCACCTTTACAGGATATATGTTTTCTTCAGCATCGGGAATTACACCAGCATCGAAAAGGCTGAAATAATTCCCAACTTCTTTCTTGTCTACTTTACCGGTGAAGACCAGGTTGGTAAGACCGAGCTCGTTAGCCCTGGCTTGTAACTGTTCAGCTTCCTTACTCCATCCTACAATGACTATTACTATATCAGGTTGATTTTGCTCCTGTAATATCCTTGCAGCTTCCACCAGGTATTGCACTCCATGATATAATGAGATCGCTCCTACAAATCCTATCACCAGTTTACCATGCAGTGAATATTTGAGTTTCAATTCTTCAACCGTATCCTTGTTCACTGTATAAGACTGGTCAGAAACACCCAGTGTTTTTACAATGAACTTATCGGAAGGCAAATTGAATTTTTGGCTTACCGGGTTAACGGCCATTGCATTCATCACTACTGCATAATCAGCCTTTTGTAATTTTCTTTTTTCAAGCCAGTTACCGAACCTTTCACTGAATACGCCATAATCCTTGCTGATTACTTCGATCATACATCCGTCAGTTTCCAGCAAATGCGGTATCCTGAGTTTTTTGGCAAGTCTTGTTCCATAAGTCGACAAGTATCCTGAACGCTCATAAATAACATCAGGAGAGAATTCCAAAATGGACTGGTAGGAAAGCTTTTCTATTTTCCTGTCTTCATAGAAAGTTCTCATATCCCGGAGGAAAAGTCTGAACTTATCCGGCATCAGGGATTTGATGATCTTTTTGATGCCGGTTTGCTGAGTAGAGGCCTTGACGGGTTGAGAGGTGGTGGGGGTTGGCATGCCATTTTTCTTTTCCACTACATCCCCTCCTATCACAGGTAATATTTCCACGCCATTGTCGCGAAATCCCTGGATAGTCCCCCGCATATGTGTACCAGCGCCGCCAGATTGCTCAAGAGTAAGACCTATTGATGGAGCGAGATAGAGGATCTTCATAATACAGGCGTCTTTAGATTTGCCAGGATCTCAATAATCTCATTGGCAGCCGTGCCGTCTCCATACAAGGCAGGTATATAATCACCAACCGGAGACTCTACTTCTGTAAGAATATCTTCGATCTTATCAAAAACGAGTGAGTTCCAGTTGTTCTGAAGCGTTTCTACCCATTCGGTCTCACTTCTGAGCGTAACGCATTTTTTCTCCAGCATATAAGCTTCTTTTTGCAGGCCACCAGAATCTGTGATCACTGCTCTGGAATTATGGATCTTACGGATGCTGTCAAAGTAGGAAACGGGTTCCAGAAAGTGGATATTATTGAATTTCGTGGTATCAGACAGAGTAGAGATGCGTTTCAGCGTTCTTGGATGAACTGCAAAATCAACGGGATAGGGAAGCTGTTCAAAGGCTTCCAGGATGCGTAGCAATCTTTCATCGTTATCCGTATTGTATGGGCGATGGATGGTTGCATAATAGAACTTACCAAAGACCTCCTCATCCTTTTGAAGGATATTGTTCTTACGGCAAATATCGATCATATCGTACATCACATCTCCAATTTGATATACGTTTTTGGTAATCCCTTCTTTTTCGAGGTTCCAGATGGCCTGTTGTGTGGGAACAAAGAGCACAGAGGATACATGATCTGTAAGCACCCGGTTGATCTCTTCCGGCATCTCCCTGTTGTAACTCCTTAATCCGGCTTCCACATGGTACACAGGTATATGAAGCTTGGATGCAACGAGCGCTCCTGCCAGCGTGGAATTGGTATCTCCATATACAAGAACCCCATCTGGTTTTTCATTTTCCATAATTGGCTCCAGATCAGCCATCATTTTGCCGGTTTGAGCGCCATGCCCACCACTTCCGGCATTCAGGTTATAAGCAGGGCGGGACATTTTCAACTCATCGAAGAATATCTGGCTCATCCTGTAGTCATAATGCTGCCCCGTATGTACAGTAACAAAGTCGAATTCTTTTTGCGCAGCAATTTCCAAAGGTGCATGCTTAATGAACTGTGGCCTTGCCCCTATTATGGCCATTAGCTTTTTCTTACGCATATGGGTATCCTCTGTTTAGTTTATTTTTTCCCGATCAATCTTCCCAGCACAGGCTGAAAAGGCTTCAATGCCTTGATAGTTTTCAGATATATCTGCCACTGCTTCTCATTTGTTTTGAAGTCATAATGACTTTTGGGAGGAGCGTCCAGTATCGCCTGAAATTCTTCAAGGGTAAAATCCAGCTTTTTGGCTACATACTCGAAGTCCTGTTTTTGAAGTGCAGGATCGTAGGTAGGCTGTTTCAACTCTTCCAACGCAGCATCACGGGTAAGTTGTTTGGAAAAAATAAGATTGGATAGATGGCATTTGCGCTTATCTATATTGAATTTTACAGGAAGGATATATCCCTGGTAGAACCTGGTGAAAACAGATTCATAGTGTTTTCCGCCATAATCGCGCCAACCCAGTTCCCGTTTCAGGGTTTCTTTCACTTCAGATTTGTTGTAATCCATAAAGTTCAACAAGGAAACCAGTTTCGTTTTTTTGGCCAGGGAATTGTAGAGCTGGCCGCCAAAAGAAAGAACCGGAAGTTTATTGATCCTTCTGATCTTCCCATGCTTTCGAACTATATCCAGCAGGTTGGATGCGTCAAATTTCCGGTGAAAGAAGAATGCCTTCGGCATTACAAATTCTGTTCTGGTATTCCAGCCACTGAGAATGGTTTTGATATTGTATTTCTTCGCGATCTCGAAGAGGGCGCCGAAAATGAACTGGTCTGTCGGTACCTCAATATCAATTACCGAAGCACGGAAATAGGCTTTCTGCACTTCTTTGAATTCTTCCCAATCCATCACATAAGTATACAGATCGAATCCACAGGCTTTTACGAGATTCTGGATATTACTCACGGCCATCTCTGAGTTCCAGCCATTGTCGAAGTGAACAACGAGAGGGCGCAGGTTTTCGCGTTTGCAGATATATGCCAGGTAAGAGCTATCTACTCCACCGCTTACCCCCAGGATACAATCATAATCTTTCCCCTTGCCCAGGTTCTTGATTTCCTGTACCGCTTTTTTAAATTTCTGTTCACCAACGTCCCCAATGAAAACAGTATTCTTTTCTGCTTCCAGGTATTCGTAGTAATAATTACAGATACCTTTTTCGTCAAATGTGATATTGGGGTCAGCAATCGTATCCATTACACTGAGGGTACATTGCTGATAAGGTCTTCCCATATTGGCTTCTGGATCAGACTTCAACTTCTCTTCGTCGTACCATTTCATATTCGGAGATAATTTTCAGGGATAAATTAATGTGCTTATGCCCTTTGATCGGGTTGCAAGGCCAGCAGGTTACAATACTTCAGGTCGGCAATATCATTGAAGGAGCCGATCTGTTTGAAACCGTTACCGGTTTCGAGATGAATGGCATATTGCCGTTCAGTGAGGAATTTGTAAATAAAATCCTGTGGTAATCCAAAGGCAGGTATAGGATCATTGATAAACTCCAGGTAGATAGCGGGCCTGAATCTTGCGATCGTTTCAGCAGCGCCCTGCAATACCAGGGGCTCAAAAGTTTCTACATCGATCTTCATAAAATGAACTTTATCGATTTGCTTGCTTTTGATGAACTCGTCTACTGTTACAATGTCAACCTGGAAATTTTCATGGGGCTCATTATTGAAGTTATAGGCCAGGGAACCGGCCCCTGAATTCCTGACCGGAACACTGATCTCCAACATTCCCGGTTTATCGCCTACCCCTTTTTGATGTAATGAAATGGAGGAGGATAGTGCAGGATTGAGCGAAAGGTTTTTCTGAAAGCTCTCCACCACTTTGGGATTTGGCTCAAACGCATGAATATTGGCTATTGTATTTCCGGCTTTTAGCCTGGAAGCAAGCCGTATACTGAACTGACCACAGTTAGCGCCAATATCAAGTACACAAAGTTGTTCATTGAATGGCTGGATGGCCAGCAATGCCGCCTCCAATGCGTGATCCGATTCTTTGGCCAGTAAGGTCCATTGCATATAATCTGCAGGATGGATGCTGAATCTCGCTCCTTCATCAGAAATATTCCTGACAATATGTTGACCATAATACCTGGGAGGAGGAATAAATTTTCTGAAGAAAGCATTAGAGCTTAGCCCTGCAAATAAAGTATCGAGTCCGGTTGCTATCTCAAATCTGAAAAAAACAGATTTCAGTTTTTGTTTGATTGACATTTGAAGCTGTACTATTTTTTATAGGAATAGATTTTTTCAATGATCTCTACCACTTTCAATCCCTCCAGAGCATTTGTAGTGATAGGGGCTCTTCCTTTGATCACGTCCACAACATTCTCGAAAATATAGTGGTGATTAGCTGCCGATCCCTTGTAGGGGCCATAATCGTTGGGCGGATTGGAAGGCGGTAATTCCGGCATCGTATAATCCTTGATATTACAATATTCTACCTCGTTCATATATTGGCCACCCACTTTAACAGTTCCATTCTCACCAATAATGGTGATGCTGCTTTCCAGGTTGGTGTTCCATACTGATGTAGAGAAGTTCAAACATCCGCTTCCTCCATTGACAAAATCGAATGTAACGAGGCCCGAATCTTCAAATTCAGTTAAATCGGTATGATTGAAAGAATGGAATCTGGCTTGAATATTCTGAATATCCCCAAACAACCAGAACATGATATCGATAAAGTGGGAGAACTGAGTAAACAGGGTGCCTCCATCGAGGTCTTTTGATCCATGCCAGCTATCTTTCACATAATATCTTCCATCGCGGTTCCAATAACAGTTCACCTGAACCATAAAGATCTCACCAAGTAGTTTTTTGCGAAGTATATCCTTCAACCACACAGAAGGTGGGGAATAGCGGTTCTGCATAACACAGAACACCTGTTTATGGTGATGCAGTGCTTCATAGATGATCCTTTCGCAACCAGCCTTGCTGAGAGACATTGGTTTTTCGATCACCACGTGGTACCCGTTCTGAAGACCTTTCAGGGCCATTTCCTCATGAAGGCCATTCGGCGTTGCAATACAGAGCACATCAATATTATGGTTAGCGCTTATCAGATCATCCAATGAAGAATAGAAGGGAACATCACTATGATTATCCAGTTTGAGTACTTCTTTTGGCCTGGCATCACAAAGAGCTACCAGTTCACATTCTGCATTGTTGGCGATCATTGCAGCATGTCGTTTGCCGATATGCCCACAACCTGCTACCGCAAATTTTATGGTCCCGTTTTTCTTACTCATGACTGATTTTTCTTACCGTATTATTGGTTATTGAATATTTGTCTCCGGTTTCCGGGCAAACGGCCTCGCCCTGATCATTAAAATTCAGTCTGTGGCCATACTCACTGATCCAGCCTATCTGTTTGGCGGGATTCCCAACCACCAGTGCGAAAGCCGGTACATTTTTAGTTACTACGGCTCCTGCCCCGATCATTGCATATTCACCAATATCGTTCCCGCAAACAACTGTAGCATTAGCTCCAATCGATGCTCCTTTCTTTACAATGGTTTTCAGGAACTGGCTTTTCCGGTTGATCGCACTTCTGGGATTGATCACATTGGTGAATACCATCGAAGGGCCCAGAAAAACATCGTCTTCACAGATCACACCAGTATAGATAGACACATTGTTCTGAACTTTTACATTGTTACCCAGGGTCACATCGGGTGATATCACTACATTCTGGCCGATATTGCATTGTTTCCCAATGACACAACCAGGCATGATATGAGAGAAATGCCAAATCCTCGTGTCGTCACCAATGACGGCTCCTTTATCGATTACAGCCGTTTCGTGGGCAGTGTAGTTCATAAGAAAGAGTATAGTTTGCTTTTTAGTTCTTCTGAGTCGGGATAGCTGATCAATACGGCATTATGAGGTCTTTGAAAAATGAACATGCTACCTGCCGCAACTGCCGACGCTTTCCCTTCAATCACCGCTTCTTTGAAATCTTCAATTTTGGCAGCTCCGCCTGAGGCTATTACCGGGATGGTAACAGCTTCGGATACCCGCTTAATGATGTCAATAT
>JAGIAP010000154.1 GCA_017744805.1 Chitinophagaceae bacterium
TCACGCCTGCTTTTACCATGATCCTTTCCGCATGTACCAACCTGTTGATAGTTCGCAGTTTGAGGGTATGCAAGCCGGGACTAAGCTCGAAGCTATACTGCTTCCATTGTTCTGCATTCCTGAAAAAATAAGGCTGATCATCGATGTACAACATTTGTATGGCCATCGGCCTGCCATGGGAAACCACAAATGGAGCGATCTGCGTAACGGAATCCACCGCAGGTTCGTAATTCAGGTAAACGCTATCGGGATAAAGGAATTTATAATATTCGATACTATCGAGCCCAAGGCGTTGCGCCCATTTATCCCAGTTGAGCCAATCGTTTGTATGAAGGGGATCGGGTTGAGTAAGATCAAAACGATTACGCAATTTTCTGGCCCTGTACTTTTTTCCAAAATAAATCAATTGGGGCTCCTGGTCATTTTTGAACTTACGGGTATAACCATACAAGGTGATATCTGCATCGGCAACGGGGTTGCCCGATACATCCTTTACATCTAGCTCCAGGTCTGCCCGCTGGCCCGGATATACAAATTCAGGTTGCCGCAGATCCACAGTTAATTTGTTCCCGTTATACGGGATTGGATATTCGCCGGTTTGCGCTTTATCTCCTACCAGGTATTGAATAGAGACGAACCAGGGTTTGGTATTCCGGGTACGGATGGCAAGGAATAAGGAATCAGCAACTCCTTGCCTAAAAAGCTTATTGCCTTCAAAAATGCTATACCAGGCGGGCAAGGCAGCTGGGTTCAGTATTTGTATGAAGAGGGAATCCCGTGTTCGCAATGAATTGCAGGCAACGGCCATTTTGCCCGGATCCGGTGCAAACTCAGTTGTGTCGCCATCAACAACAACATAATAATTACTGATAAAAGGATCTATCCTGATACTTGCAGGTGCTGTCACCTGTTCACTGAAAATAGTGTCGGATCCCTTGTTTACTGCCAGCAAGGTCAGATTACAACTTACATTCTTCCCTTTTTCTATTACATCGATACGAAGGCTATCCCCATCCTGTTTTAGCTCGGCCAGCCTTGGCTGGTACAGGTACTCCATTCCGATATTGTCTTCCTCCCTTTCATTGTTACTGTTCAAGAATATGGCTTTGATATTGTAAGAGAAGGAAGCAGCAGGAAAAATGCTGTCGGGAAGAATGATCTTGGTTTCACCGATCGCATCCAATGCCTGCTCATGTACCCAGAGCGTATCTTTCAGGAATACTTCGGGCTGATGAAAGCGGATATTACTTTGCCGGGTAGTCACTACAATTTGTACCCTGCCATCCATCACGGCCATCTCATTTTCGTTCACCGCTTTAAGGAACAGGGCAACCGGCGTATTCCTGTTATGTTTTTTCCGGTCTGTTCTTGCAGTGAAACTGACTGACCCCAGCTCATACTCCTCATGCCTGAATGTATTCCGGATCAGTACCTTTCGTTTCATAGCGAACTCATCTTCGTTATCACCATCATATTCATCCAGATCATATTTCCGGCTCGATTCTTCTTCGAGTGTAGCCAGATAATTTTCATCCAGGTCCAGGTCGAGAGAATCGTTGAGCACGAAGCTATATTCATAAGCTCCGGGCCTGTAAGGGTGGATGGTGGCGATGATGGTATCGATCAGCAAGTTCCGGTCTGTCAAACGCAGTATCAGCGGCCTGTTCACGGGCCTGCCATTGATAGGTTGCACCCATGCCTTCAACTTTACTGTATCATTCGGCTTGTACATGGGCTTGCTGAAGACCATAAATCCTGTATACTTGCTTTCGTGGTTAGTTGGAGAATAGAAAAAACCGCGCCTGTAGCTTCTGTGTCTTTTGGAAAAAGGGATCCTCTGTAATGCTTTTTTGATATTGAATAAAGGGAAGGGCCTGAGCATACCGTTGCTCAGCGTATAGCAATACAATACGCCATTTACAGTCACCTGTATCATGCCTTTCCTGACCTGCTTGGATCTGTAAACACCGGTTTGGGAGTCCCATTGGATCTTCCTGTTGCGAACGCGGACATCCGCGTTGGAGATCGACTGTCCGTTCCTGTTATGGATCAGCAATTGCAGGTCGTAGTGGTTTGGTAACAATTTGCAGGTAATATCGCCGGTAGTGAGCTGATCCACTACCAGGTTGGCTTCTTCTGTGCTTACAAGCAGATAATTGCCCGGCGCCATCGCTGGCCGTTTCGTATTTGTTTTGAAAGAATCGATGAGGGTATGCAGGTGCCGGTCTTCATCAAAGGCATACATCCCTTTCCTGAAGAGCTTCCTGGTTTCCTGGGGGGTCACCTTATAGATATAGGTATATGCGCTGGAACGAGCGCTGCCACTGAGGTTTCGCTGTGCATAAGCAATATTGAAGGACGCCGGAATCAGCAGGAACAGCCAGACCGATCTCATAAAGCAGTTTATTGCTTGATGCGGCCAGTTCCTGAATTACATAAAATAGTAGCTCAATAAGAAAGCAGTTTCTGAACACAGTCGTTGAGCCTTGCTTTGGCAAGGAAGTTATTTTCCAGGTCGATGCTGAAAGGAATGGGAGTATCCAATGAGGCACATCTCAATACAGGCGCATCCAGGTTCTCGAAACAATGTTCACTGATCCAGGCGCCGATCTCGCCTCCGATACCTCCAGTCAGGGTATCCTCATGCAGGATCAATACCTTGCCCGTTCTGGTAACGGAGGCCCTGATAGCCTCATAATCCAGAGGGAGGAGTGTCCGAAGGTCGAGGATATCGAAAGAAATATTTGTATGTGCAGCAGCATACTGGGTGGCCCAATGCACGCCGCTTCCGTAAGTGATGATGGAAATATCGGAGCCCGGTTGAACCTGTCTGGCTTTGCCGATAGGGGTTTCATAATAGACATCGGGCACAGCGCCGCTCACACTTCTGTAGAGGGCTTTATGCTCGAAGAACATCACCGGGTTGGGATCGTTGATGGCTGCAATGAGTAGTCCTTTGGCATCTTCCGGTGTTGAAGGATATACTACTTTCAATCCGGGTACATGTGTAAACCAGGCCTCATTGCTTTGTGAATGGAAGGGACCAGCCCCTACTCCACCGCCAGTTGGCATCCGGATCACCACATCGGCCGCGTGGCCCCAGCGGTAATGGATCTTGGCGAGGTTATTGACGATCTGGTTGAAGCCCACAGATACAAAATCCGCGAACTGCATCTCCACCATACTCTTGAAGCCTTCCAGGCTCAGACCCAGTGCAGTTCCGATGATGGCGCTTTCGCAGAGCGGCGTATTGCGGACACGGCCTTTCCCGTACTTCTCTACAAAGCCTTCCGTGATCTTGAAGGCCCCGCCGTATTCGGCAATATCCTGGCCCATCAGAATGAGATTGCCATGTTGCTGCATGCTCTGATCCAGCCCTTCCTTAACGGCATCGATCAATCGAAGCTCCTTCTTGTTCTCATCGTCCACCAAACTTACATCGGGCACATCGTTATCAGGGATTGGCGCATACACATCGGCGAGCTCCTGCTCCGTATCTACGCGGTTGGGGCTTGCATCCTGCGCCATGGCCAGCTCCACTTCGATATATTCTTTGATATTCTCTTTGATCCGTCCGATACGGTCGGCGGAAAGAATGCCTTCTTCCAGCAGCCACTGTTCGAAGTTCTTCACCGGATCTTTCTTCTCCCATTCTTCAAACAAATGGGAAGGCACATATTTTGTTCCGCTGGCTTCCTCATGGCCGCGCATACGGAAGGTCATGCATTCTATGAGATAAGGCTTTTGTTCGCGGAGACAATATTCACGAACGCCTTTAATGGTATCGTACACGGAAAGGATATTGTTGCCATCGATCTGAACGCCTTCCATGCCATAACCTTTTGCACGATCAACAAGGCTTTTGCAACGGAATTGCTCACTCACAGGCGTGCTCAGTCCATACCCGTTGTTCTCGATCAGGAAGATAACGGGAAGATCCCATACTGCGGCGGTATTGAGGGCTTCATGAAAATCTCCTTCGCTGGTACTACCTTCGCCGGAGAAGGCGAGGGCCACTTTTTGTTCGCTGCGCAATTTGGCGGCGAGGGCTACACCATCGGCAATGGCCAGTTGTGGGCCGAGGTGACTGATCATCCCACAGATATGATGATCCTTGTTGCCGAAGTGAAAGCTCCTTTCCCGGCCCTTACTGTATCCTTCCTGGCTCCCCTGCCATTGCTTGAAAAGCTTACTGAGCGGCATATTGCGGGAAGTGAAAACACCCAGGTTGCGATGCAGGGGCATGATCCATTCATCGGGTTGCAAGGCCAGAGTTGCTCCTACAGCAATGGCTTCCTGCCCGATACCGCTGAACCATTTGGAGATACGGCCCTGGCGCAGCAATACCAGCATCTTTTCTTCAATCATGCGGGGAAGGAGCAGGCTTCTGTAAAATTGGATCAATTGTTCATTACCCAGGTCTTTGCGATCGAATTGCATACGGCATACAAATATGGAAGGTGAATGGAGTTGAACTAGCGGTCTGGATTCCGTTCAGCAGTATCTTCTTTGTACAAAAGAGAGGTTGCGATAGACAGCAATAGCGAGAACAAAAGGGCCCACCAGAAGCCCTCCACCACAAATCCGGGGATCACTTTTGCTGCCAGCAGAATCAAACAGGCATTGATCACGAACAGGAACAACCCGAACGTGAGCAATGTGATGGGGAATGTAAGCAGAATGAGAATGGGTTTCAGGATGGCGTTCAATATCGCCAATACAATAGCAAAAAGGATGGCCGTCCAGAAAGTATCGAAATGAACGCCTTTTTTCAAAATGTAAGAAAGCCCAAATGCAATGATGGAGGTAACAACTACCCGCATGATAAATTTCATAACTGCTGATTTACATCCGGCAGTTAAGTTACCATTTATTCCGATACATGTATCAGCTTTTTAGATCACTACCAGTTCGTAGAAATCGTCTGGCTGGAGATATTTGTTGGCCAGCTCCTGTAATTCTTTGGCGGTAATGCTTCGCACTACCTGCAGGCTCTGGTAAAAATAAGCTTCATCAACTCCGCTCAGGATCATATTCTTCCAGCGACCGATCACCTGGAACGGACCATCAAGGTCACCCAATACCGTTCCGATGATGAAGTTGCGGGTCATCATCAGCTCCTCTTCATCCACTTCTTCCTCACGGAGGAGCTCCAGTTCATTGTAGATCTCTTTGATGGTATCTTCCGCAACATCGCGACCGGCCTCGGTGGTGATCATCCATCCGCTCTCATGTACAAAATTGAGCAGGTAGGAATAGATGCCATAGGTATAGCCTTTGTCTTCACGGATATTGCCCATCAGCCTCGATCCAAAGAAGCCGCCCAGTACGTTATTGAGCACCTGCGCTTTCTGGAAATCAGGATGGTGGCGGTTAGGGAAGGGACGAAGCAGGCGGATCGCTGCCTGAACACCATTCGGATCGTTCATGATCCTGTATTTCTTTTGGGTGGCAGGTTCAATCATATGCTGGATTCCTTCTACGGTTTCACGGTGTTTGCGTACGGGAAGTGATCCGAAATATTTCTCCAGCTCACCGATCATATCAGGAGGGAGCTTACCGGCGGCAAAGATCACCATCCGGCCTTTTTTGTAATATTCTTCGTAGAAGCCTACCAGGTCTTCGCGGGTAAGGGCTTCGTAGTCTTCTGCGTTATTGTATTTTCCGTAAGGGTGCTTGTCGCCGAACAAATAAGAATCGATGAGGCGGCCGGCCACGAATTCACTTTTCTGCAGGTTCACTTTCAGGCGTTGCAGGGAGTTCTGCTTGTAGATGGCCAGTTCTTCTTCAGGGAAGGTAGCATCCGTGAACATTTCAGCTATTACGGGGATCAGCGCATGTACATGCTTGTTAAGGCAATGCAATGTTACCTCGGAGGTTTCAGTATAACAGCTACGGTTCACATAGGCGCCATAATAATCGAAATGTTCATTGATCTCGAAAGCGGTACGGCCGGAAGTGCCGTTCTTCAACAGGAAGTTGGTGGCGGCGGCCAGTGATTTCTTTTTTTCGTACCAGGCACCGGCATAGAACACCCAATTGATCTGCAGGGTGTCTTCACTGCCCATATTGAGCGAATATACTTCAACACCATTGCTGAGCACATGGTGGTCGCAACGGGGGAGCACCAGTTCAAAGTCAACGGCATCTTTTATAGGAGGAGCGATAGTTCTGTTGGGCATAATCAAAGTTTACTGTAATAACAAAGGGTACTGCTGTTGTTCACATCAAAATACCTGCGGCTGTAGTTGAGCACATCATCAACAGTTACGGAGAAATATTTCTCACGGTCGCTGTTGAAGAGGGAAGCATCTCCCAATAATTCATAGAAGGCGAGGTTATTGCAGCGCGTCATCACACTCATGTCTTCGAATGCGATGGCCGATTCTGTTTTGTTCTTCACCTTGGTGAGCTCTTTTTCGGATATACCATCTCGTTTGAGTTTTTCCAGCTCTTCTTCGATAGCTGCTTCAGCCTCTTCCATCTTCACTCCTTTCACCAGTTTTCCTTCGATGGTGAGCAGGCCTTTGTCTACGGTGCCGAAATGATAGCAGTCGATATTGCTGAACAATTTCTTCTCTTTCACCAGGGTTTGGAACAGTCTGGACGAGCCGCCGCCACCCAATATCTCGGTGATGAGGTCGGCCACATAGTAACCATGGCTGAGGCGTTGGTCCATATGGTATACTTTGTAGATAGCGTCCAGCGGAACGTCCGCATGCACTACCTCCCTGCGGGGTGCAGTTTGGGCGGGCTCTTCCGGCGTATGGCGGTCCCATTTTTTCCCGGAAGGGATATCTCCGAACCATTTCTCGGCCAGCTCCCGCACCTGGGCGGTTTTTACCCTGCCGCCCACCACCATGATGGCATTGGAAGGATTGTAATGCGCTGCAAAGAATGCTTTCACATCGGCCAGGGTGGCGTTCTCGATATGAGAGAGCTCCTTTCCGATAGTGAGCCAGCGGTAAGGATGCACTTTGTAAGCCATTTCGCGGAGCTTGAACCATACATCGCCATAGGGCTTGTTGATATAGTGCTCTTTGAACTCTTCGCATACTACTTTCCGTTGTACTTCCAGGCTTTTCTCGCTGAAGGCGAGGGAGAGCATGCGATCGCTTTCCAGCCAGAAGGCCGTTTCGATATTCTCGGCTGGTAACTGAACATAGTAATTGGTGAGGTCGTTGCTGGTATAGGCATTGTTCTCGCCCCCCGCCATTTGCAGGGGCGTTTCGTAATCTTCTATATTGATGGAGCCGCCGAACATCAGGTGCTCGAACAGGTGGGCGAATCCGGTCTTTTCAGGGTTCTCATCCCTGGCGCCAACATCGTACATTATGTTCACAACAGCCATGGGAGTGGTATTGTCTTCATGAACGATCACCCGCAGGCCATTGGATAGTGTGAATTTCTCAAATTGTATCATGTGTCTTATCTCCTTTTTCCGGGAAGGCAAATTAACGACACAAAGTACAATTTTGAACTCCGGATTGTTCGAAAAGCTTCGATATTACTTCCCGGTGAGGATATTTTTCACTTTGAGGGTGAGTACAACGGGGCCTTCATCGCGCAGCACAAGCACTTTCAGCTTTTCCCCGGGAGATTGCAGGAGGTTCTTGTAGGCCTGGATATTCTTGCTGAAATTGTTACCAACGGCCAGCACCACGTCCCCCGGTTTGAAACCAGCCTGCTCGGCGGGCGATCCCGGCATGATATCCACGATCTCTATCTCCCCGTCAACGAGGTACATGCCCAATCCGGTGTAGGAGTAATCGAAAACATCCTTGAAGTGGGTATTGGGCGTCATGTAGATATCGCGGCGGTCGTAATTGATGATGAGGTTGAAGCGGCGGAGCAGGTCGTTACCCACCAATCCGCCCAGGTAAGGATAGGAAGTAACATTGTATTCGTCTTCAAAAATATAGGTGGGCACATTCCTGAACTTGTAGGGCCCGAGGCGGACCTGCTTCACCACCCCCTGCCGCATGGGGGCCTTGCCTCCCAAACCTTCGGCCTGCGTGGCATACCACCGGCGACGTGGTTTGATAAGGGCACTATCAGCTACGAAATCGGAAGAGAGCAGCAGGCACATGCCAGCCCCGGTATCGAAGTAGAACCGGGAAGCGATCTCTTTGGCATCCCGTACCTCAGTTTGCAGGATGGGAATATTCACCAGCAGGGTCTTCAACAGGAAACCTCCTTTCGGATATTTGATAGTGCCTTTGGTAAGCACATGGATGAGCGAACTATCGTAATCGATCTTCACGATGTAGCGGCTGAGGAAGCTGAAACCGATGATGCCATCGATCTTTTCCCCGTATGCACTGGTGAGCACCGTATAGTCGTTCACGTGAAAATTAAGGCTGTCCACGGTCAGTCCCTGCAGGTGTAGCTTTTGATTGTACACGAACTTTACCTGCCTCACCCCCGCAATGCCCCGGATGGTGCGGTCGCTGAGTATCGAATGGATCTTGAGGGAGTCCACGGTAGTGGAATCCAGGGAGATGCCACCGCTTCCTGTATCGAGGATGAAATTGAGCGTATCGGGATAATTGGCTACCCTGGCCTTGACCGTGATGATGCCACCGGTGAGTAACCTGAACGGAAAGCTGGTGATCTCTTCAGCAGCCGGGCCGGTAATGATCTCCTGTGCCGGAAGAGACGACCTGATAAGGGTTAATAGGAGCAGAAAGATGGCAAAACGTCGCATGCAGCTAGTTTAATACTTTTCCTGAATTGTTCACTTGATTGTCGACGAACAACAGGCTGCGTCATATATACAACATGCAAGCCTGTTCAGGGCTTTGATACTCAGCAGTAAGTTAATTGATTTTACGATACGAAGCCTTACCACCGATATAAAATAAATACGGTTACGAATGCGTATTTTTGTGCTTCAATAGTTCCTATGCACCTACAAGATTTGTATCAGAAAGCCCTGAACTTCGAGTTCCTGACCATAGAAGAAGGGATGATGTTATTTGAGGCATCGCCCTTGTCAGAGCTGATGTTCGTAGCAGATGAGCTCCGTAAGAAACAGGTGCCACATGGTAAGGTTACCTGGCAGATCGACCGAAATGTGAATACCACCAATGTGTGCATCGCCAATTGCAAGTTCTGTAATTTCTATCGCATACCCGGTCATGCTGAAGCGTATATAACGGATATCGAAACGTATAAAAAGAAGATCGAAGAAACCATCCGTTGGGGCGGCGACCAACTATTGTTGCAAGGTGGCCATCACCCCGCCCTGGGCCTTCAGTTCTATGTGGACCTTTTCAAACAACTGAAGCAGCTCTATCCCAATATCAAACTGCATACGCTCGGGCCACCCGAGGTAGCGCATATCACCAAACTGGAAAGATCCACTCACCGCGAAGTGCTGACGGCATTGAAAGAAGCAGGGATGGACAGCCTTCCCGGAGCAGGTGCCGAAATATTGGTGGATCGCGTCCGCAGGCTGATCTCGAAGGGCAAATGCGGCGCCCAGGAATGGCTCGATATCATGGCTGAAGCGCATCAACTGGATATCACTACTTCAGGCACCATGATGTTCGGACATGTGGAAACAGTCCGTGAAAGGTTCGAGCACCTGGTGAAGATCCGCGAAGTGCAATCCAGAAAACCGGAACATGCCAATGGCTTTCTGGCCTTCATCCCATGGACATTCCAGGATGTGGATACCCTGCTCACCCGTATCAGGGGCGTGCAGAATCTTACCACACCTGATGAGTATATTCGCATGATCGCCATCAGCCGTATCATGCTGCCCAATGTGAAGAATATCCAGGCATCCTGGCTTACTGTGGGTAAGAAAACCGCGCAAATCTGCCTGCATGCAGGTGCCAATGATTTCGGCAGCATCATGCTGGAAGAGAATGTGGTAAGTGCGGCAGGTGCGCCTCACCGTTTCACATACAAGAGCATCCAGGAAGCCATTGCGGAAGCAGGCTTCACGCCCCAGTTGCGTACGCAAAAGTACCAGTTCAGGGAATTACCGGCTGTTATCGAAGAACAGGTGATCAATTATTGATTCAGGGAGATGCCGTTTCCCGCGGCTCTGGCAACGGCATCTCCTCCAGTATATTTTATCGCGGTTAAGGCATGTTTGGTTGCACATAAAACCAATGCTTATGTCAGCACGCTTGCCCATCTCCCCCGCCCGTAAACCGCTGCGTGTTGGACTGGCCATTCTGGCCGGTCTGCTGCTTTGTATCTTTTTATATTCGATGATCTTCGATCCTCCCTCTCACGGCTATGCTTACCTGCTATGGCTGTTGGGAACGCTTGTTTGCCTGATCCTTATCATGCTCGATCTTTATTTTGCGGCACGCAAAGAGCTGATCACAAAAGCAAAACAAGAAGAAGATATCAATTCCCTCTCCTATGCCCTCAGCTTTGGATGGATGGGCAGTTGGAAATACAATTTCATCAATGGCGAGATCACCCTCAGCAAGGAATTCATGAACCTGCTCGGCGAAGAGCCCAAAGAAACCACCATGCTCTTCTCTGCCTACATGCAACAATATGTATACCCCGAAACATATGAAAAGCTGAAGGAGATACTCATCAAAGCCATGGAGAACCGCAATAATCCCGACTATGAGGTCAGTTTCGATCACCCCGTGCGGAGGCGGAATGGCAATACGGCGCATATCTTCGTACGCGCCCGCATCATGAACGAGAACCAGGGATTCGGCATCGCCAGGGATATCACCGATCTCAAGATCGCAGAAACGGAACTGGCCCTGAAAGAAAAAAGATTCCGGTTACTGGCGGAATACTCGGACGATATCATCTCCGAGCACAAGCCCAACAGTGAATTCGTGTATATCTCCCCATCGGTCAAAAAGATACTTGGCTATTCCCCCGAAGAAATGGAAGGCCGTACCGTTCTGGAATTCCTGCACCCGGAAGACATCCATAAGTTTGCTCCCACCAGTCAATATGTAGATGCTCTCACTGCCCGCGATAATCTCATTGTCCGTTATCGCATGCGTACCAGGCAGGGAACCTACACCTGGCTGGAAAGCATCGTAAAACCGATCAGGTCAAACGGGAAAGTCACCGGTGTGATCTCCACTTCCCGCGATATCACAGAGCGTAAGATATATGAGGACGAAGTGAAGCAGCATAAAGAACTGCTGCGCACCGTCATCGACTCAACTCCGGACTGGATCTTCATCAAGGACAATGATTTCAAGTTCCGACTGGTGAACCAGGGCTTCGCCAATGCCATGAACAAATTACCTGAGGAAGTCATCGGCAAAACCGATATCGAGTTGGGCTTCCCTGAAGAAGCTGTGATGGGCAACAAAGAAAAAGGCATCCATGGGTTCCAGGAAGATGATGCCCAGGTGCTGCATACCGGTAAAAGCAAAATGGTGATCGAGGAATCCTATATGCTGAATGGCCGGCGCATCACCATGAGCGTGGTGAAAGTGCCGGTAATGGACGCAGATAAGAAAAAAGTGACAGGCATACTCGGCTACGCGCATGATATCTCCGATCTGAAAGAAGCCAGCGAAAAATTATTGCAGGACGAAAAGCTCAGACGCTCCCTGGCTTCCGCTTCGCACCAATTGCTCAGCAACGCCAACCTGGAAGATGCATTAGGCGAAGCCATGAAAAGATTGGGCGAAGACCTGATGGCCGATCATGTGGAAGTATTCACCAATGAATATTTGAAAGAAGAGGATGAATGGAGCTGCACCCGCCTCCTCACCTGGAAACGGAATACGGATGGTGTGATCCAGCACCGGAACCCTGCCGAGTCCACTACGCTCTACCCGGACTCCCCGGTATTTGTAGCCCTGCAGAACCGGCGGGTCTATCATGGCAATGTGTCCAGCATCATCAGCGAGCGGATCAGGGAATACTACCGGAGAGAAGGCGTACAAACCATCGCCATCGTTCCCATCTTCAATCAACAATTCTTCTGGGGCTTTGCCGTATTCAGGAATACGCTCACAAAGAAAAGCTGGACCGATGCTGAAGTGTCTGCCCTGGAATTCTTCAGCACTACTCTCACGGCCGCGGTTGAGCGAAAACAAATGGAGGAGCAACTGATCGAAGCCAGGAATATTGCTGAAACGGCCAGCCTGGCCAAAAGCAATTTCATGGCCAATATGAGCCATGAGCTGCGTACCCCCATGAATGGCATCATCGGTTTTACGGACCTGGTATTGACCACCAACCTGCAACCGGTCCAATTCGACTATCTATCCAATGTAAAGAAATCGGCATACGGACTGCTGGAGATCATCAACGATATCCTGGAGTTCTCGCGCATCGAAGCGGGGAAACTGCAGATCGATCATATCCAGTTCCCGCTGGATCAGTTAGTGCAGGAATCTGTGGATATCCTTTCCGTGAAAGCTCACGAGAAAAACCTGGAAGTGATCTGCCATATCGATCCCGATCTGCCTTCTCAGTTCATGGGAGACCCAACCAGGATC
>JAGIAP010000155.1:0-9926 GCA_017744805.1 Chitinophagaceae bacterium
GGGGTGTAGTGAAGAATTGTTTGTCGAGAAAATCGATGGCTTCTTTTTGTATCAGCCTGGGCGCGGCTTGCAGCGTTTTCCCTTTCTGGTTATCTGCCAACACTGTAAAATAAGAACCACCAATATTTTTCATTACATGCCAGAGGTAGCGTGAATATTGCCGTAGTACGGCATTGTACATTTCTTTCAGATTCTGGTGATTGTCTCCTTCTTCTTTGGTCCATTCAGGAAGGCCTTTGATGATCCTTTCCAGATTCCTGATACCATAGGTACTTGCTTTCATAGCATTATCCCCCAGGTCTTCTGTATTGGAGCGGGGATCCCCAACAGTACCTTCCCCTCCAAACCATAAGCGTGGATCAGCTTCCAGTCGTTCCGTCGTTTTCCTGATCAGCATACTCCGCTCTTCCTCAGCGGTACCGGTTTCCGGCATCGGCTTGTAGCCCCATTCAATGGCCCATTTGTCATAATCACCAATCCTGGGAAAAATGCCGGAAGGCCCAACATTATCTTCCGGCTGCGCTACATAGTTGAAGCGGGCATAATCCATTATAGAAGCAGTATGTCCATTCTTCTCCAGCCATGCTCTGTCGCGCAGCTTTTCTACCGGCGTTGCAAAACTGGCCCCCATATTATGACGAAGCCCCAATGTATGTCCTACTTCATGAGAAGAAACGAATCTGATCAACTGGCCCATCAGATCTTCATCGAACACCATTTTGCGTGCCCGTGGATCCACTGCTCCGGCCTGCACCATATACCAATCATGCAGCACTTTCATTACGTTGTGGAACCAGCCGATATGGCTTTCCAGGATCTCGCCACTGCGTGGATCGTGTACATTGGGACCATAGGCATTTTGTTCGGAGGAAGCGAGATAACGGAGCACTGAATAACGTGCATCCTCCATGCTCATGGTTGTGTCGTTTTCAGGCCATTCTTTTGCCTGAATAGCATTTTTGAAACCAGCGGCTTCAAACGCCACCTGCCAGTCTGTGATCCCTGCCATCAAATATTTACGCCATTGTTTGGGTGTAGCCGGATCGATATAATAAACGATCGGCTTCTTCGGCTCCACCAATTCCCCTCTTTTGAATTTTTCCATGTCTTCAGGTTTGGGCTCCAGCCTCCAGCGGACGGCCAGTGCATTCTTTTTCACACTTTGAAGACTGTCTTCATACTGGGAAAATTCATCGGCAAAGAAACCAACGCGTTCATCGAAATATCTTTTCCGCATGGGCTTTTCAGGAAGTAGCAGGAAAGAGGTATTCATTTCCAGTGTAACAAATCCTGTTTCTTCTCCGGAAGGAAGCGGGGTATCTAACATAGACAACCGCGGACCACCGCTGAACGCAAACGTTTTTACCGTATGTACTTCGGTATTGATGGGAAAAGTGGTAATACGATCGATATATGATTTGTCAGGGGACAGCATCGTCAGCTTGAGACTTTGTTTAGCGGATGGCTTCAGCGATACTATCTGGTTATCCTGTTTGAAAAAATCCGTTACGTCTATTACTACTCCATTGCTGTCGCGGCTCAGGGCTTTGATATTGAAACTGGCTACGATAGGGTTCAGGTTTGAATTACGGACTGCTTTTGAGATGGCCTGAGTGGAGTCTCCGGTATTACTCAGCAGGATGGACACTCTCATAAAAATGGTATTGTCCTTACCTTTTTCCCAGTAGATCACCTGTTGGTTAGCTAATTCACCGCCGAATATATTTCCACCACCGGGAGTTTTGGTGAATCTGGTCACGGCCAGGATCTCTTTCCTCATCAGAGCGTTGGGTAACTCAAAATAATACTTCCCTTCTACCTCATGAACGGTGAACAGGCCTTTATGGGTAATCGCTTTTTCAGTGATCACGGATCCATAAGCATCAGGTTTGGGGCCAGCGGGCATTACCGTTGGAGGCGGTGGTGGAGGCACTGGAGGGCTTGCTGATTTTTTCTTTTGCGCATAAACACTTAATGCCATGCCCGTGAAGGCAAGCACTGCGACATACTTCTTCATGATTTTTTTAATTTGAAAAATGATCAATAACAGAGATCAGTATCCCAGGTTCTGGGGATTCAGGTTTGGATTGTTTCCTATTTCAACTGCAGGAACCGGAAGTAACTGATCGGTTGATTTCCAGTTGTTGCCCTTGATAGCGCTCAATACGGCATCAGCCTGACCTGTACGGATCAGGTCTAACCAGCGGTGTCCTTCAAAACAAAGTTCAATGAACCTTTCCTGCATGATGGCAGCCAACAGATCTGTACGTGTAGTGGCGAGTGTACCTGTAAGTCCGGCCCGGCTCCTTACTGCATCGATATCACCGGTTACATCCAGCTTGTTCTGTTGCACTTTTGCCTCTGCCCGGATCAGGTACATTTCAGCTAATCTGAATAGCTTGGGTTGATCTGTAAAAGTGATCCTGTCCCTGAATTTGTTGATATAATCATACCCCGGTGCAGGTATGGCTGCAAAGGCGGTGTATTTACCTTTCCTGAGATCCCCTGCCTCAAAATGTTGCAACAGTTTACTGCTGGGCAGGATAGCTGGCTTTACGGAAGTGTTTGGAACTGGCACCAACATACTGGCCGTCTGGTTCTGCACTGAAGATGAAAAGGCAATTTCCCAGATGCTTTCCGGAGAATTGGCTTTGACCACATCATCGAGTGAATTGGGCATGGAGAAAGTGGGATCGTTGATCAGCAGGGTGGCATTGGCTTCAGCTTTATCCCAGCTACCCTGATATAGAGAATGTCGCGCCAGCAGCGCTCTCGCCGTCTGCTTGCAAACCCTGGTCCGGGATCCGCTATACGCGGCGTAATTATCCGGAAGTTCCTTAATGGCCTGCTCCAGCTCGGTAGTGATGAACTGGTTTACGGTAGTGGTGTCCATCCGGGATAAACTGTTATTCACTGCATAATCGGGTGAAGTAGCCAGCGGCACTTTTCCAAAATACCGGGTGAGAATGAAATAACAATAGGCCCGCAGGAACCTGGCTTCTCCCAGCCATTGGTTCTTCTTTACCGGATCCAATCCATTCACACCAGGCACATTGGCCAGCAATGAATTTGCCTGATAGATGGTTTGATAGTTATTATTCCAGAGCCCTGCAGCAATGGAATTGTCGGAGGTGATATTGTTCGATGCAAATTGAAGCTGCATCAGATCGGTTGTATTCCCGATGGCGGCTTCATCACTCAATAAGGGGAAAACGGAATTATAGGAATAATTATAGATAACTCCGTTCTGTTGCAGACTATAATAGATGCCATTTACAGATGCTTCGATATTGGTGGCATTGGAGTAGGCTGTTTTGGTTGAGATAGAACCAACCGGACTTACCTCCAGAAATTTTTTACAGGATGGCAGGGCAGCCATGAGAAAAACGGCTGTAGCCAGGATGTTATATCTCTTTTTATTATTAGCAGACATATTGAATACTTTAGATAGTAAGGAATTATAAACCTACAGTTACGCCCAGGGTATAGATCTTTGTCATGGGAACGAAGCCGTTGCCACTTTCAGGATCATCTCCTTTGAACCCTGTAATGGTGAACAGGTTATATCCTGTCAGGTACATGCGCAGATCGCTGATATGGGCCCTGCGAAGCAATTGACCGGAAAACGTATACCCAAGGGTGATATTCTTCACCCTGATATATGAAGCATCGCTATAAGCAAAGCTACTCTGGTTAAGGCTCTTATTGATATTGAAGGCTGCTGTGCCGGGTACAGCGGCTCTTGGTACATCTGTTATATCATCCGCCTTTTGCCAGCGTTTAAGCACATTTGTAGGGAGATTATATGTATCGCCGATTCCACTGAAAAGATTGTAGGGCTTTTGAATACCGCTCACAAATTGGGTGAATACCTGCAGGTCGAAATTCTTATAGCCGAATTGATTATTCCAGCCACCATAAAAATCAGGAATGGTCTTTCCCAATACCTGCCAGTCTGGTGTGTAGCTGGCAATTACGGTATTCTTGTCTACATCCTGGAATTTGGCCAACCCCGTTGCCGGATCAACTCCTTCATACACAAACCCCCAGTTCAGCGCCAGTGGCTGCCCTACCCTATAAGTATAACGGTTTCCCACACCTGATTTATCGAGGCCGGGAAGGCTTACCAGTTTATTCTTTTCTGTGGAGACATTGAATTGGGTGGTCCATTTGATCGTTTGTGTTTGAACGATGTTGAAGTTCAGTGCGCATTCCAGGCCGGTATTTTCCACGATGCCAGGGAGGTTGGCAGTGAAACCATTGTAGCCTGCCACATAAGACAGGGACTGACTGAACAGGGTATTGGTTGTCCGGTTCCTGTAATAATCTGCCGTGAAGTTCAGCTTGCCGTTGAAGAGGCCCAGATCGATACCGATGTTCAGTTTTTTGGTGAGCTCCCAGCGAATATCCGCATTGCCGATATTACTTACATAAATGGTATTGTTCCCATTATAGCCTCTGCTGGTAACGGTACTGTTGGCCAGGTAAGCGAAATCGGAAATATTGTCGTTACCGGTAGTACCATAACTGGCGCGGAGCTTACCAAAGAAGCCGTTGCCGAATAATCTTTTGATCGCCTCCTCTTCTGAGAAGAGCCATCCCGCTCCGAAGGAATAGAAGTTACCAAACTGATTGGCCGGTCCAAATTTTGATGATCCATCCCTTCTGATCACCGCTTCGAGCAGGTAACGGCTTTTGAAATTGTAATTCAGTCTTCCAAAAAGAGAATTGAAACGGTAAGGAGTTTCTGTATAATTCTGGTAATACACAGAGCCGCTGCCTAATGTATTCATGTCATCGATGGCATTCACCGGCGTCATGGTATAAATATTGGCAGTGTTGGCATTAGTGCTCAGCAAGGTTCCCCCTATCAGCAGTTTCAGGTAATGCTCACCGATATTTTTGTCGTAGCTCAGTTGCGGTTCAAAGTTCAGGGTCTTGCTGTTTGAATAGCTGTAAGTGCCGGAGTTTGAAGTGGAAGGATAGATATTGGAAGTAGTTGGAGAGAAGATGTCGGTCTTACCTGTCAATACCTGGTAGTTGAGATCGGTCCGCAGCGTAAGACGATCCCAGATATTGTAGTTCATGTAAATATTGCCAAGCAACTGTCCTGTATTGGCCTTGTTGTAATTGGTGAGCTGCCTGTTAGGATTATAATAAGGGAAATAATTAGTCAGGTTGTTATTACCCTGGCTGTCTTTAAAAGGTAATAAGGGCAATGCATAATAGATCATGGCTGAAACGCTGCTACTGTACAGGTTTGAGTTGGCGTTGGTATAAGCGATCCCTCCGCCCACGTTGAATCCTTTGAACATCCTGGCATCGATGCCGGTACGCACATTGGCCCGCTTCTGAAACCAGTTGCCCTGTAACACTCCTTCTTCTTTACGGTATCCACCACTCAAGTACCAGTTCGCAGAAGTGTTCCCTCCTGAAAAATTAAGCTGGTAGTCCTGGGTATGTGCAGTTCGATATAATTCATCTGTCCAGTTGGTATGGATGGTGCTATCCATGAACAGGTCCGGTGCATTGAAACTGTTAGGAGTGATATTATCGTTCTTAAAAGCTTCTTTCCTGATCATCCGGTATTGTTCCGTATTCAATACCGGTGCCAGTTTAGTAGGTTTCGTAAGGCTGTTATAGGCGTCGAGTCTGATCTTGCTGCCATTACCGGCCGATCCCCGTTTGGTAGTGATAAGGATCACGCCATCAGAGCCACGGGCACCATAGATAGCAGTAGCGGAAGCATCTTTCAACACTTCAATAGAAGCAATATCCGCAGGAGGGATGGTGCTCAGGTTACCAGGTGCACCATCTATCAGCACCAGTATGCCGCGTACATTGTTCACGGAGTTGATGCCTCTGATCCTGGCTTTCACAGCAGCGCCGGGATCGCCGGAACTATTGGTGATCTCCAGTCCGGCTACAAGGCCCTGCAAAGCAGACAATACATTGGTGACGGGCTGATTCCTGAAATCATCTGCTTTTACGGTGCTTACATTGCCCACATTGTAGCGTTTGGTAGTAGTGCCATAGGCAATGATCTGTACCTGGTCTAATTGTGAAGTTGCTCTTTTGAGGGTAATAGTCACCGGATCTTCATTGATAGCGGTGATCGCAAACTCTCTTTTATCATACCCCACATAACTGATGACCAGCAGATCTCCGTTCCGCACATTCAAAGTAAAACTACCATCGGCACTACTTGTGGCAGAAGCCTTTCCGTTTTTGATACTGATTGTAGCGCCTGCAAGGGGATTGCCATCTGTGTCGGTCACCCGCCCGTGAAAGGGAGGAGGTGTATCGATGATGAGCTTCAATCCGGCAGGAGGAGCACCAGGCTCTTTCTCGCGGATCACGATGGTTTTGGCAATTATTTTGTATTCGAGATCCAGGCCTTTCAGGCAATGGTCCAGGGCTTCCGTAAGTGGTGCATTCTTAACGGCAATATCTATTTTACGGGTAAGGGCCGGAACTCCCAGTTTATAATAGAAGCTATAACCGGTTTGCTGTTCGATGGAGGCGAATACTTTCTCCAACGATACCTGTTGCCCTGAGAGGGTTACCTGCTGGGAGAAGGTTTTGGCGGAAACCTGCAATAGTCCCAGTAACAAAAAAAGCAGTGTTAGTTTCAAGATGCGGCCAGTTTGGATAATCAGCGTACTCCGGGAAGTACGCTCAATAGCAGTTAAATCCATAACTTTGTTTAGTTTGGGTTGATAAAATAAAAGCAGTGCAGACTCATTGTAATTATTAGGGTTGGCCCAAACTTCCAGCCGTTCCGATTGCCTTCGGGACGGTTTCTTTTTGAGATACCCTCAAGTATGGTCAGGTGAACATATGGCTGGGTTATGGGTAAATAAATGATGGTTCTACTTGAATATGATGATTTTCCTTCCTTCTATTCTGTAATGAACGCCACTGGCTGCGATGATCTCCATCATTTCAGCGAGACTGGCGTCCCGCCTGATCTTCCCTTTGTAGAAGCCAACAGGCTTGCTGCCTTCATATGCTACCTGCACATCATACCAGCGTTCAACTTCTTTCATGATGGTTTCTATATCTGCTTTGTCCGGTTGGAAGTAACCATTTTTCCATGCAATCACCTGTTGCAGGTCTACATCACTGATGACATCTATATTTTTCGCAGTAGACAAATTTGGTATGAGGGCCTGCTGTGCCGGTTTCAACACCACTTTCCGGTCACTCGTGCTCACTTCTACCGAGCCCTCCAGTAAGGTAATCCTGCGTTTAGGTTCATTATCATAGGAGTTGATATTGAAGTGCGTGCCCAATACCTGCACAGTAGTTCCGCCGTCAAGCATCACTTTGAAAGGCATGGATCTGTTCTCAGTTACTTCAAAGAAGGCTTCCCCATGGACCTCTACCCGTCTTTCAGCTTCTGCAAAAACTGTGGGATAGCGAATAGAGCTCGCTGCATTCAACCAAACTATCGTTCCATCGGGAAGCGATAAATGATATGATCTGCCGGCAGGCGTAGACAAAGTATTGTACACAATTTCCTGGCCGGTGCTTTCATACATCAGTCTCCCGTTCACAACTTTAGCCATGGCGCCTCCCTGCAGTGCAATAGTGGCATTCTTTACGGTATCGAGGGAAACCTGAGATCCGTCAGCAAGTGAGAGAATGGCCCCTTCTTTTCCCGGCAGGATATTCTTTCCCTGTACAACTGTGGGTATCGATGCGTTGTTCTTTTTATCGATAGCCCAGAAATAAGTGACCAGGCCCAGCATCGTGATCACAGCCGCAGCAGCCCATCCCCACCGGCGCAGGAAAAACATCCGGTGAACAGGTTTTGAAGCTGGTAGATCAATACTCACTACCTGCCGTATCCTTAGTTCCCAGCCAGCGCGGTCTTCCGGCAAAACCTGGTTGTCAGAGGAGAGTAGTTCAGCGATGGCGGCAGAAATAATATCGCGGTTGGCTTCGGTCCAAAGCATATCCAATTCATGCGCTTCATCATTGGAAGCACGTTCGGTGATCTTTTGGTGGATCAAATATTTGATTCGTTCCGGCACGATGATAGTGTTGCTTTATGACAAAAACAGAGCTGAGGTCCGATTTGTCTATCGGGAGCCAAAAAAAAGTATAAAAAATATGTAAAGACCGGATTCCCTGAGCTTTTCCCGGATACTTTCCAATGCCGACGCCACTGCATTCCTGACGGTGCTGGGCGAAATGTTCAATTGTTCAGCAATCTCGTTATAGGACAATCTTTCTTCCCGGTAGAGCTTATATATTTTCCTGCGTTGCCCGGGAAGATCATCCACTATTTCGCTGATTATTTTTTGTGCTTCCCTGAACAATATTTCCTGTGAAGTAAAATCCTGCGGGCTGGGTGCATGGCTGGCCGCAATTGCCTCGTGCTTCTGCATAGACTTATTTTTGGCCAGCCAGTTGTAAGCATGATTGCCGGCGGTCCGGAATATGTAACCGCTGATATTGTCGATTTCCTGGAGTCGGACCCGGTTCAACCATAACGACAAAAAGGTATTTTGAATCACATCCTCTGCAGCATTTTCAGAACCGGTCAACTTGACCAGGAACGGAAAAACTTTCCGGGCATAGTGGCGATACAGGACGGCGAAGGCATTTTCATCTCCTTCAACAACCCGTTGAAGCACTTCCTTTTCCTGGTATGCCGATTGTAGTGACAAATAATTTCCTGGTTAGCAATTAATGCACAATACTAAATAAAAAAAGCAACTTACCGGAAATTTAAAAGGGCAGGCCGAAGCAGGAAAATACCGGTTTTACAGTAATGAATTTGGATGTTGCCGGAGAGTAATCTGCCCATGGAGGATAAGGATCGAGAGGTTTATAGCGACAGTCTGAATCCACCGTTAAAAATAAATCCATCTATCGGCGTATAGATTTCCCGGAAATTTGGCTGTTGCATTGTACCGGTGTACATGGGCTCCCATCTGGACTGCCGGGTATCCAAAAAATTCTCAAAATTCAGGAATACACTGAACCAACCGAATTTCCTTTCCCCAGACATGCCCATCACCCAATAATCCCTGACATTTTCACCGCTGGTGAGTTGCTGCCGCCCTGTGTAAAATATTTCATAAGCTATGCGCCAGGTATCTTCTATCTCATACATCAAATTGCAGTTGAGCCTGTGTCTGGCTGTAAGCGGGTTCCTGGATGAGCCGGTTGAAAAATGTTGATCGGCTTCTGTAAAGGTATATCCCAGGTAGATCGCCCAATCGTCATAGCCAATACGAAGATTGGTTTCAAACCCTTTAGCAGTGAGATCACCTGCTGCATTATAAAAGGCATAATTCCCATTTGATTGAGGTATGGTATCTAGCAACAGCGGATCTTTCAGTCTGGTATAGAAGAACAATTGATTGATGGAAATACTTATCTCATCAGAAAGTTTCCCTCTGTAATTGAGATCAATATTCATTCCGGCAGATCGCTCTGGTTTAACTGCCGACATCGAAAGTGGCTGAATATGCCGGAAACTCTTTTCCTCTGCTGCTTCAGAGAAAATATCAGGCGATTTATACCCTAACCCTCCGCCTACACGACTGGTAAAATGTTTATTGAATTTGTACATAGCAGATATGCGAGGCAAAAAGAATACATCATGCCGGTTGGTATAGTCCAGCCGCAATCCGGTTTCGAGCACAAATTTCTTAGCTGGCTTCCAGTTGTTTTGAAAGAAGATCCCGCCAGTGACCAGGTTGTAATCCAAAGGATAGGCCGTTTCATTGGTTTGCCGGAATTTATCTGAAACCAGGCTAACTCCAGACACCCATTCTGTTTTTTCTTTTGGCAGCAGATAATTGATCTCAGAGAAGGAGGAATGTTGCCTGCCGGTAAAAGTATATTCCGGCAACTCTATCTTCCTGTTGAAATATCCAAAGCTGCTCTTTATTGTCAACACAGACTGG
>JAGIAP010000155.1:9936-12385 GCA_017744805.1 Chitinophagaceae bacterium
TTTGAACTGCGTAGAATACCTGTCAGATATATTTCTTTCAAAATACGAATGCACTGCATCCGGATCCTTCCTGATCACTTGCATATCACCTCCCAGGCGGTTTTCAAAACTTGTATTCAATCCGAAACTGAGGGTTGTTGAATGATCAGGATAAAAAAAGAATTTTGGACTGATAGTATAGCGCGTAAATCTGGGTATATCAGAAAAACCGTCTTTATTATTGTCATAAGCCCTTTGTGAATTTCGGGTGGCAAAAAGTGTTACGCCAATTTTATCGAACTTCTGCCCATACCAGCCATTCAGATCCAGCGCACCTGTTTGATTCAGGTTGCTCAGAAATGTAAGTTCCCGTTTATTGGCCGGCTCTTTAGTGACCAGATTGATCAACCCCGCGATCGCTCCGCCACCATACAAGGTGGAAGAAGAACCCTTGATCACTTCTACCCTTTTCAGATCGAGCGGTGGGATCTGCAAAATGCTCAATCCACCGGAGAATCCTCCATACAATGGAAAGCCATCCTTCAGCATCAGTGTGTATCTGCCGTCCAGCCCCTGAATGCGAATGCTGGCGTTCCCTGATACAGCAGAAGTCTGTTGCGTTTGTATACCTGTACTTTCTGTCAATAACATGCGAATATTACCGGGTTGCATCACTGCTTTTTCATGCAATTCACCGGCAGTGATGGTTTCAATGCGGGTAGGAATATCATCGATGCTCCTGCTACTTCTTGTGGCAGTCACCTGCACTTCTTCCAGGGAAGTCCGCTCCTGTTCCAATAATATTTCAGTTCTCATTTTTAATGGCAGATCAAATGTTACTTCTTTCGTTTGGTAACCGATGGAAGTTAACACCAGGGTATGCAGGCCGGTTCCAATCCTGGAAAGTTGTACTTCTCCTGTAGAATCGGATAACAATGCAATGTTTGATCCCTTTACTTTCACCGTAACTCCGGTTAATATGTTTTTAGTTACCGTATCCCTGACCACAATGCTGTTTTCAATTTGAGCATGTACAATTAGGCTATGAATAGTACATAGGGCTAGCAAAAGAATATATCTCATAACGAAATACGCTTAGATTAATAGTAAATAACAAATGAATGCTTTAGAAGAAAAAAGAAGGAAGAATGGTGCGAGAGCAAAAGATCACACTATTAGTGCAGAATTGAGTAGATAAATTCTTTTTTTCTGCGAAAGCCGTTGATTATAGAAGGAATAGCAGTGAAAATGATTGACCTGCGGTGGATAGTTTGAAAACAAGTCATTTCCCAAGGTTCCACCACACAGCACCGGGTCACAGGGAAGGACCTGTTGGGCAACCGCATGGCTGACATTCTGTTTCTCTGCGGGAATGTATGTATCATATTCATCAAAGAATGTTTGATGAACAGGACCTATGTCGGTTTCGGTTGCCGCTGCCCAAAAACAGCAACTGATGAGAACAAATAATATTTTTTTATAGAACTGCATTGTTATGCCTGCGTAAGGCACTAAAGGTAATTACAAATATTTATTACTTATTCAAAAGCTGATTTATAAATTCTAACGGCGGAATGGCACTATGCCACCCCGCCGTTAGAATTATTACAGAAACATTTATGATGATATTAAGGATTATTGGGCATGCCAGGATTTTGTGCCAGCAGCTTTGCTGGAAAGCGTAAAGTCAGCCGTTCAGGCCTTAATACAAAAGTAGCCCCAACCGAGCCATCAGATTTGAGGTACTGATGACTATATGTATTGGAGGAAAACAAGGGATCTACCGAAAGTCTTCTCATATCAAACCAACGGTATCCCAACATAGCAAACTCCCTGAGCCTTTCATCCAAAACGAATCTGATCATTTGTTCCTGTGTAAGGCCGGATGGCACAGAAGCCTCCAATACAGGCATTCGCTTTGTAGTCAGCATTTCCAGATCGTCTTTAGCTCCACCGATATCACCTGTTCTTGCCTTGCATTCCGCCCGCATCAAATACAGATCAGGCAGATTCAATCCCAGATTGGCAAACTGAGGGGCAATTTTGCGATACACTCCAGGCTGTAATGTTGAGCTCCCGGAATAAGCCTTGGTAGAATACAGTCTTTTTCGCGTGTCGTTGGCGCCATATAGAGCATAGGTGCTCGTATTGAGCAAAAGATCATTGGAAAAATGGGACCAGTTGTTGGTAAATTGACGCACCAATAAGTTTTCGGTATTGACCAGATTCTGAGGATAACCAAACAAATAAGTATTGGGAGAAGTGGCAGGATTATAGGACCAGGGCCCTGCCGGGGCAAGTGTGGTATTATAATCATAGAGTGCCATCGGTGTGAGGCTATTTCCCTGCGGCAGGTCATTCACTGCATTGTTGAATTGCACCAGTGCCTGATCAAATTTTCCCATATACAGATATATCTTCCCCAGCAGCATTTCAGCTCCTGACTTGTTGATCCTGGCTCTTGTAAATT
>JAGIAP010000156.1:0-3313 GCA_017744805.1 Chitinophagaceae bacterium
ACGGTAACGTGGGTTGTATGGTGAACGGCGCGGGATTGGCCATGGCCACTATGGACATGATCAAACTGAGCGGTGGTGAGCCTGCCAACTTCCTGGACGTAGGTGGTACTGCCAACGCAACTACTGTTGAGGCTGGTTTCCGCATCATCCTGAAAGACCCCAAAGTAAAAGCGATCCTCATCAATATCTTTGGTGGTATCGTTCGTTGCGACAGGGTTGCACAAGGTGTGATCGATGCTTACAAATCCATCGGCAATATCGAAGTGCCCATCATCGTGCGCCTTCAGGGAACCAATGCAGAAGAAGCCAAGAAACTGATCGAAGAAAGCGGCCTGAAAGTTCAGTCTGCCATCCTCCTCAGCGAAGCGGCTGCACTGGTGAACAAAGCCGTAGCTTAATCTCGATCCAGATCAAGATCAGCATAAAAGAACAGACGCCCGCAACGGCGTCTGTTCTTGTTTAGAACAACGTGAAAAGAGGCCCGGCATGGCTGTAGCTGTTGCAGCACTGTGTTGTAGCTATTGCAGTACTGTATCGAGGCAGTAGGGTGACTGCATTGTGACTTCAGGCGAACTGTAGGGTTGGAGAAGAGTTGGACCTGGTACGGAGATGATTTGGACTTGACCGGCAGGAGATCTATCGGGATTCGCTCATTACTCTCTTCATATACCCGACCACCCGTTGCAAATAGCGGTGGGTCCGGTTCACCAACTGGTCGTAATATTTGTTCTTCATGGGAGGCGGTTTCTCTTCAAGCGGGAATACCTGGCCATCCTCGCCCCGCACCACCAGTCTCCTGATCGAATATTGATATCCGTTATCTGAAGGTTGTATAAGATATTGCAGGCCCACTTTTACCCTTGATCCGAACATACCTGAACTGATACCGATCTCCACATACCCCTCCCCGGTGTAGATCAGGCCGCCATTGCTCCCTGCTGAATAGGTACTGTCCCAATGCACCAGCATGGGAAGATTGAAGAATTTCTTAGCCCGCTCCTGCAGCAGGATTGAAGGGGAATTATCAAGCTGAATGGCTTGCGTATACTCGAAATGACCGCCGGCATTACGCGGGATCTGCGCCAATACGGGCAGGGCCAATACCAGGAGGACACAGGATAGTAACTGCTTCTTCATAATATCTGGCATAATTTTTTCGTTAAAGCCTTCCATTATTCCATTAAACCATCTAAAAAAGACAGAAATGAAAGACACAGCCTTTGCCACCCGCCTCTTTTTCGGCTTGCTACTACTGAGTTATGTGATACTTTATGGCCTGATGGCGCTACTGAGTTAACCGGTGCTCTTCAATTCCTTCACTTCATAGATGGGGCTGAAAAGATAAACCTTCCCCGTGTCCAGCTCCACACATTGATAACGCTTCCTAGTTTCTTGCCTTTCCGGAAGATCCGGCCTTCTCCGATATCGAATAACTGGCCTTCCTGTAATTGCTCAACCATCACTACGCCGTCCTGGCGGGGATCGTAGTTCTTGAGGATACGCATCAGGTTCTCGTCGGCGCAACTGCTGGCCGGGAGGTCGTGCATCGATCTTTTCAGGGCCTGCTCTACATCGGGAGGGAAAAGCCCTTTCCCCATGAAATCCGTCAGGAGCATGGCATACAGGGATTTCCATTCTTTACCATGGCTTTGGACACGATTCCCGAATTGGATAAAGGTTACCAGGTGGGCAAGCTCATGGATGAGGGTAATGAGAAATGAAAAGGGGTTGAGATTGCCATTGACACTGATACGGTGGGTCTTATTGATAGTGGCATGGCGGTAGTCTCCCAGGATGGATTTCCTTTCCCGTGTTATGGTGAGATGGACCCTGTATTGCTGCAGGTATTCCAACACCCGGGGCACCGCTGCCGGTGGAATGAATTGTTGCAGATACTCCAGCGGAGCTTCCTTCTTAGACATTCTTCTTTTGTTGCTTGCTCAGTTTCATCAGGATGGACACCTCTACGAAAGTGTACAGGAAGTAGAGGAACATGCATCCAAAAATAGCGCCTTTGCTCACGCCTTGTTTTACAGTTACAATATACACAAATGCCGCGATCAGGCAGATCATCATTTTGAGGAACATACCTCCGTATACCAGGCGCAGGAATACCTGCACATTGTTATTGCGGAGTGATTTGAAGTAGAGGCTGAAACTGCCGGCTGTAGCCAGAAGCAGGATGATATTGCCCACCAACATCACGTCCGGATCGATCCCCCAGCTTGCCCAGAGGGAACGGAGAATGAGAAGAAGCGCGCTGGTGATTACAAAGATGATCGTTAAGGGTAAAAATGCCTTTGCGGCGGATTGTGGTTGCATAAGAGCAAAGGTAAGGAACAGAAGCATCACAGCACAGGGAATATGATGGCCTGGCAACAGGGCTCATAGCCTGTCACATTCCCTGAACCGCATTGCAGTATATATCGGGAGTAAAAAATCAAGCCTGGGCCGCCAGTTTCTCGGTCTTCTTATCGGCCAGTCCGTTGGAAGTAGCCGTACCAGCAGGTCTCTCACTACCGGTCATATGACATTGACCATTGAAATTGGCAGTGGGCTCTATCTGCAGTTTGGCTGCATGGAGATTGCCCTGCACCTGTGAGCCCCCTTTCAGTTGAAGCAACTCCTTTACACGGATGGTGCCGGTAACCCTGCCCATGATATCGGCCTGTGCGCCACCGATATCGCCGGTTACACTACCATTGGAGCCGATCACAACTTTGGCTGAACAGTGAATATTGCCCTCGAGATTGCCATCGATGCGGATATCGCCGCTGCTATTGATATCCCCTTTCAGGGTGGTGCCGGCTGCGATGATGGTTGCCTGGCCAGAGGGAGCGGAAGGTTTTTGTTCTACCTGGTTTTCGGATTTGGATTTCTGATTGAACATACGATATAGGTTTTAATCATCAATATTTTCGGTCTTGGGGATCTCCAACGTAGTGGTATCCATATTTATAGGGGTATTCCCCTGTAAAACGCTCTTGACGTTATCCAGGTACTTATCCTTGTACAACATCGCTTTTTCCAGGGAATCTGTCCGCACTTTCAGTTCCCTCAGCTCGCGGGTAGCATTCACATCCCCGTACCCCGGGATATACATCCGGAGAGGCGTGAATACGATCAGCGCTACTGTTAAACCAGTCAGCAGCACAAATATTGTGCTGAGGACAATATAAACGCTCAATCTGGACAATTTGAAGGTCACCACTTCTTCATAGGTATCATCATTCATCACCACCAGGCGGTACCGGTTCTGCAAACGCTTCAGGGTGGAATTGGCATCGAATTTGGCCATATATTACAGTAATTC
>JAGIAP010000156.1:3323-12322 GCA_017744805.1 Chitinophagaceae bacterium
GGTAATAGTTTAGAACGAATCCTTTACTACACCGTGAACAAAAAAATTAGGCTTATCTTTAATAATAAATTTATTCCTTTTCAGTTATAAAGGGTTTAGCTTGCGTTGCTCATGAAGGTATTATCCCGGATCACTTTGATGTTGTTAATCTGCTATGCCTGGCACCAGGACGTAGCCGGACAGGCATGGAGTTTCAACCTCAAAAAACCTCAGAAATACGAAGAGAAGAAACTCCCCTCCGAAAAGACCGATGAGAAGAAATGGACCCTCTGGCGCAAATTCACCCAGAACGGGGTCACCAAATTCAACTGGCACTTCAATGCCAAAGAAAGGCTCGCCCAGATGCTGGACCGCGCCAAAGCCACTCACCGCGACGATTACACCAAACTCCTCTCCTTCTACAATTACGATCTTGATCAAACCGCAGCCGATCAGGACCTGGACTCCGTTATCTACAAAGCCAATGCCGGGATCCTGATCCACGATCTCCGGAATGCCTGGATCGATAATCTATACATGATCATGGGCGAGGCTTTTTATTATAAGAAGATATTCGATACCGCCTATCTCGCCTTCCAATACGTGAACTATGCTTTCGCTCCCAAGGAAAAAGATGGGTATGATATTCCCATCGGCAGTAATGCCACCGAAGGAGGTAATGCATTCTCCGTAGCCACCAAAGAAGATAATCGCTTACCCAATAGGGTTTGGAGCAGACCGCCCAGCAGGAACGAATCCTTTATCTGGCAGGTCCGCACCTTCATTGCCCGGGAAGAGATGCCGGAATCCGCCAGCCTGATCGAAACCCTGAAGGCCGATCCCAATTTCCCGGCCCGCCTTCAGCCCGACCTGGAAGAAGTGAGCGCCCTCTATTTTTACAAACAGGAAATGTGGGACAGCGCCGCCGTTCACCTGGAGAAGGCCCTCGATAAAGCTGCCAATAAAGAAGAAAGGGCCAGGTGGGAATACCTGATCGGACAGCTCCATGAAAAGGCCGGCCATTTTTCCGCTGCCGCCGATTTCTATGGCCGCGCCGTGGATCGTACCCTCAATCCCGTACTGGAAGTGTATGGCCGCCTCAATAGCATTCGCATGCAGAAGGGCGACGATAAGGTGATCAACGAGAATATCGATGCCCTGCTGAAAATGGGCCGCCGCGAGAAATACATGAACTATCGCGGTCTCATCTACTATACCGCCGCACAAATAGAACTGGAAAGGAACAATATCGAAGGGGCCAAACAATTACTGATCCTCGCCACCCGGTACAAATCTCCTGAAGGCGACAATGCACAGATATCGAAGGCTTGGATCCAACTGGGAGATATCGCCTTCGGAGAAAGGAAATATGCGGAATCAAAATCTTTTTACGATAGTTCCTCCATTCCTACCCACCCGGTTCTGACACCCGAAGCCTTCGCTGCCCGGAAATCCTCCCTGGGCATCCTGGTAGACCAGGAAACGATCATCGCCAGACAGGATAGTCTCCAGCGACTTGCAGCCATGCCCGAAGAAGAGCGGATCGCCATCGTCAAAAAACTCGCCAAGAAATTACGCAAACAACAGGGGCTGAAAGAGGAATCGGATAATGGCGAAACCTTCGTGAACCCTGCCGTCAGCAACAATAACAATCCCAATCAGCCCGCTCCCGATCTCTTCGCCGGCAGCGGCTCCGATTCAAAAGGCGAATGGTATTTCCAGAACCAGGGCCTCCGCAGCAAGGGATTCACTGCCTTCAAAAGCAAATGGGGCAACAGAAAGAATGTAGACAACTGGAGAAGGGCAGCAGCCATTGTTCAGTCAAACAATAATGCACCTGCTACAGGCGATAGCCGCACTGCCATCCTCAATCCCAACCAGGATGCTGCTGCTGATAAAGGCGCCGAAGGCAATGAGCTCACCTGGGAAGGCCTGCTGAAGAATATCCCGCTCAATGAAACGCAGATGGCCCTCAGCAACGACTCTATCGAGCAGGCTCAACTGAAATTGGGCATCGTGCTCCAGGAAGGCATCGAGGATTATCTCGCCGCCATCGATGTGCTCGAAGGCTGGTTGCAGAAATTCCCTTACAGCAACAAAAAACCTGAAGCCCTCTTCCATCTTTACTATTGCTATTCCAAACTGGGAATGCAACAGAAAGCCAATGCAGTGGCTAAGGACCTGCAGGAAAAATATCCGGGCACCGATTTCGAGAAGATCGTATCCCATCCCAATGGCGATCCGAAAGAGAATGCGGAGAAAGCCGCTGCTACCCGCAAATATGAAGGCATTTACAATCTCTTCATCGAAGGGAATTTTGCAGAGGCCCTCGCCCAGAAGAAAGCTGCCGACAGTGTATACGGCACCAATTACTGGACGCCGCAATTACTTTACATCGAAAGTGTTTATCATATCCATGCCCGTCAGGATGATACGGCAAAGACCGTACTCGGACAGATCGTGAGCATGTTCTCCTCCTCTCCCATGGCAGCCAAAGCGCAGAACCTGATAGATGTGCTGGGAAGAAGAAAAGAGATCGAAGATTATTTGACCAACCTGAAGATAGAAAGGCCGAAGGACGATAGCCTGGCCCTTCCATCTGATGAACTGGCTGTTCAACCCAAAAAACCAGAACCGCCGAAAGTAGAAGAGGAAGAACAGAAAGTGGCGCCGGATAAAGACCATGCAGCTTCCAAAGTGGCCGGACAAAAAGATGCCAATAAAGGCAAGGATTCGATCTCCATCAAGGCCCCGGGCGTTGCGCCTTCTACCAATGTTCCCGGACTGGTGCAGAAAGAAAAGCCCTATATCAATCCCCTGGATACCTTGCGAGTGAACTATGATGCAGAAGTGGAAAAAGGAAAGAAAGCCTATGTGATGGATGTGAATGCGCCCTACTCCGTGGTGATCGTGATGAACAAAGTGGATCATGTGTACGTCACTGAAACCCGCAATGCCTTCAACCGTTACAACAAAACGAAATTCTACAACAAGCCGATCGATATCAGCAATGAAGTACTCAACGACACAGTGAAACTGGTTGTGATGAAGAGCTTCGAAAATGCCGCCGTAGCCCTGGATTATATGGATAAGGCCCGCAAAGCCGCTCCCAACGAGATCCCCTGGCTGCCCGTAGCAAAATACAGTTTCATCATCATCACCAATCCCAACCTGGACCTGTTGAAAGAGACCAAAGACATCGAAGCCTATAGAAAATGGTTGGCTGAATCCTTCCCCGGACGTTTTTAATGATGGAAAACCTGTCAATTATGCATCGATTTACTGACAGGTTTGTAGCATTAACAATATTTTATTGATTTTCAGGGATCGACTTTGCATCTGTAATCGTTTGGTATATCTTTCGGGTGCAATTTTTGCTAAGCCTAGTTAGCCTTATTCCGAATCTAAATTGTTAATTATCTCTATATGACCCGAGCTGTAAGGATCTTTTGGCGCATCTTTTTATACGGGGCAGCTATTGTTGTGCTGTTCCTGCTTCTGATCAATTTTGGCGTATTCGGCAAGATGCCGTCCATCGCTGAACTTGAGAACCCCAGCATCACCCTGGCCACCGAAGTATTCGGGGATGATGGCACTCCCATGGGAAAATATTTCAAAGAGCGCGGCAACCGCAGTTATGTGAAATACGGAGATATCTCCAAGAATGTATTCGATGCACTGGTGGCTACCGAGGACGAGCGTTTCTATGACCACTCCGGTATCGATGGCATTGCCCTGACCCGCGCCATCGTGAAGCTCGGAAGAGATGGTGGCGGTAGCACCATTACACAGCAGCTTGCATTGAATATGTTTGATAAACGCGCCGGCAATATATTCAGGCGTATCATTCAGAAGATCAAGGAGAATATGATCGCCATCAAACTGGAGCGTAACTTCACCAAACAGGAGATCCTGGCCCTCTACCTGAATACTGTATCGTTTTCCGATAATGTATATGGCATCCGTAATGCTTCCCGCACCTTCTTTTCAAAAGAACCGGATCGCCTTACCGTTCCTGAAGCTGCCGTGCTGATCGGCATGCAGAAAGCCACTGCTACCTACAATCCACGTACGAATATGAAAGCGGCCTTCGACAGAAGGAATACCGTGATGTTCCTGATGAAACGCAATAATTTCATCAGCGAAGCATCCTACAACCAGTTCGTGAAAGAGCCCATCAAGCTCAACTACAAGAAAATGGACGAGAACAATGGTATCGCTCCTTATTTCCTGAGTGTGTTGCGCAATGATCTCTCCGCCTGGTGTAAGGAAAACAAGAAAGAGAACGGAGAACCGTATGATCTCTATGCAGACGGTCTGAAAGTATATACCACCATCAATCCGAGGATGCAGTTGTATGCAGAAGAAGCAGTGGCCAAACACCTGCCCGTATTGCAACGCGTGCTCAGCAGCCAGCGCAATATCAAGTCCGATGCCGTTTGGAAAGGGCGTGAGAAAGTACTGGAAACAGCCATGAAGAATAGCGATCGCTGGCAGAACGAAGAAGAAGCAGGCATGACGCCCGACGAGATCAGGAAATCCTTCAACGTGAAAGTGCCCATGAAGGTTTTTGCATGGAACCCCAAACGTGAGAAGGACACCGTGATGAGCCCGATGGATTCCATCAAGTATCACCACGAAATGATCCAGACCGCGTTCATGGTCAACGATCCCCAGAACGGCCAGGTGAAAGCCTGGGTAGGTGGTATCGATTTCAAGAACTACAAATACGATCACGCCAACCTGAAAACAAAACGCCAGGTGGGCTCCTCGATAAAACCTTATCTCTACGCATTGGCAGTGGAAGAATATGGTTTCACTCCCGAAACCCAGTGTGAAGCTACCCAACAGTACTTCCCCGGATTCGGTTATGTACCGGCAAAGAACCGTGGCAAAACAGGCACCCGCACCATGGCGAGCGGTCTCGCCTGGTCTGTGAACGAAGTAGCTGCCTATATCATCAAACAAACCACTCCGCAACGCTTTGCAGAGTTCCTGAAGCAGATCAATATCCCCACCAAGGTGGATCCCTACCCTTCCATTGCGCTGGGCTCATGTGATCTTTCCCTTTTTGAAATGATGTGGGGCTATTCCATGTTCCCGACAGGAGGCTTCTCTACCAAACCCATGTATATCACCCGCATCGAAGACAAGAACGGCCATGTGCTGGCCCGCTTTGAAACGGATAAGAAAGAAGTGATCAGCCAAACCACCGCTTATACAATGGCCCGCATGATGCAGGGCGTGGTGGACGTGGGTACGGCCGCAGGTCTTCGCTCACGTTTGGGAGTAGCCGAAATGGGCGGTAAGACCGGTACTACCAACGAGAACTCCGATGCCTGGTTCATGGGCTTCACCCCCCAGCTTCTCGGTGGCGTTTGGATCGGTTGTGACGACCGCTTCATCAAACTGGATGGTGGCCTCGGTGAAGGTGGACAGGCTGCACGTCCTATCTGGGAATACTTCTTCCAGAAAGCATTCCAGGACAAGACCCTGGGCCTCGACAAGAACGCCAAATTCGTTCAACCGGAGAATATGAAGGCCGAAGCCAATTATGATTATTATATGGGCATCGATCGCACTCCCCCTCCCGGTGCCGAAGGCGAGAATGTAGGTAACGGCGCGGCTGACGATTTCCTCAGCACGCCCGATACGCAGAATATCCCTACTGAATCCAAACAGGCGATGGAAGAACAGAAAGTGTTGCAGGAAGCCATGAACTCGAAGAACCAGGTACCTACCAACACCAAGAAAGATACCACCAAGGTGCAGCCCCAGGAAGAAAAGAAAAAACCTGGATTGTTCAAGAGGATCTTCGGAGGAAAGAAAAGCGAATAACCGATAAATGCATAATATAAAAAAGCCGGATCAGTTGGTCCGGCTTTTTTATTGTGGCAATTGGCGTCTCAGAAATGTCGCTGGAATCCCCTGTGCTATCCATTAAGCAGGCAGCTTCATCCGTTAAGTGCCCATCTTCCATTCTGTTCCTCCTTCCCATCTTTGTTCCCGAACCACAAATCATTTACAAACGAGCTTCAAAAAATGAAATATGAAAAAGTCATTACCATTTGCATTGTTGCTACTTATCCTCTTTTCCTGCAAAAAGAACAAGGATGAATTCACTCCCACAACCGTGACACAAGCAGAAGCGCTGCTAACTTACGTACAGGCTAAGGGCCCTCAAAATAACAACTGGTACTCTGTGAAAGCGATGGACGGACTGGAAGTATCTTCTCTGAACGAGGATATCGAGTACCAGGGCTCAGCGATCTTCGGATACTATAATCAGAACGCGGGATATGGACTGTACAGCCCCGATGATTTCCCAATAGCCCATGGGCAGGAGAACTGGAGTAATCGTTTATCCGTCAGGTTTAGGAATACCGCTATCACAGGAGAGCAACTTGATCAATTGCAAGCACAATATCCTGCAGGATTCCCGGTCCCTGTGATACTCGACCAATGGAATAAAGGTTCCAATGAGCAAAGTCATATCACAAAACCTCAAAAAGGCGATACATATTCTTTTCGCACCACTGATGGCAGGATCACAGGCCTGCTTCAGATCCAGGGAATAGCCAATTCCAATTCCGATCTCCTGTTCGAGATCTGGGTGGCGAGATAAGAATGCCCCATTCAATAAATTTCACTTTATCAAAATAAGAACCATGAAAAAGTTATTATCGATAACAGTCCTGTTGTTCACTCTGTATTCCTGCAAAAAGAACAAGGATGAATTTATTCCAACCACCATTCAGAGCGCCGATGCAAACGTGGGCAACCAAAAGGTCATGGGCAATCATTCAAAGAACTGGTTCTCTGCCCAAACCATGACCGCCATGAGTTTGCCTGATATCAGCAAAGATGCAAGCCTGCATGAAAGTATCCTCTTCGGATTCTATAACGAAGGCGATAAATATGGCATTTACAGTCCGGATAATTTTCCCAAAGTGTACGGACAGGAAAACTGGACCACGAGAAGGTCTGTCATATTCAGAAGGTCTGCATATAATTTTGAACAATTGAGTGAATTATTCAACAAATATGATGGGAATTTCCCCGTGCAATTGATCCTGGATGCGTGGAAGAACGGGATAGATGAAAAGAAGCAAATAACCTATCCACAGGAAGGAGAGATCTGGATGTGCCGCACGAGTGATGGAAGATATACCGCCTTAATAGCTGTCAATGGACTGAACAACCAACTTTTCGACATGCTGCAACTGATGGTTTGGGTAGCGAAGTGAACAAACAAGCATATCCATTCATGTTCATCTTCGTAAAACTCAGTTCATACTATGGAAACCGTTGCCGGTCTATTCATAGCCGGCATTCGTTCTTTATACCTAATCAAATTCAACCAAATCCGCTCCCCTATTGCCTTTCAGTAACCTTCAGGTCAACCGCCCAATATCACCTTTCATCCGGCTTATTCGCTGAACGGTATAATATCCGCTTTTTTTACCATGTCTATTTATTAGCTTGTAGTTACTAAAACGGACCAAAATGAGAAAATCACTTTTAGCCTGCTCAGCCATGCTATGGGCAATCATGTCTACTGCCCAACTTACAACAGCTCCTGATGGCGGAAACAAAAAAGCCATGGTAGGGGAAAGAATCGGGATCACAGATGTTACAGTTCATTACGACCGCCCTGCTGTAAAAGGAAGGGATGGTCAGGTTTGGGGCGGCCTTGTGCACAAGGGCTTCGTGGACCTGGGATTCGGCACCAGTAAATCCTCCCCCTGGAGGGCCGGCGCCAATGAGAATACCACCATTGAATTTTCCACCGATGTAAAAATTGAAGGCAGGGATCTGCCTGCCGGGAAATACGCGCTCTTCATCGCTTACGAGCCCAATGAAAGCACCGTGATATTTTCCAAGAACTCCACCAGTTGGGGAAGCTTCTTCTATGATCCGAAAGAAGATGCCCTACGCGTTACCGTTAAGCCCACCACGCTCGACAAAAAAGTGGAATGGTTGCAATATCAGTTCACTGATGAAACGGAAACAGGCGCCACTTTACAACTGGAATGGGAAAAGCTCGGCATCCCTATCCGCATCGAAACCGATTATGTGAACCTGCAGATCGCTTCCTTCCGGAAAGAACTGAGGGGAGAAAGAAGTTTCAATCCCGGTTGGCAGAGCTTCAACCAGGCCGCCAATTTCTGCCTCCTGCATAATACCAACCTGGATGAAGCGTTAACATGGGTGGACAATTCCATCAGTGGCGCCTTCATCGGCGAGAGGAATTTCAGGAACCTCAGCACCAAGGCACAGATCCTGACAGCGCTCAACAAGCCGGATGAAGCAAAAGCCATCATGAAAGAGGCCCTGACAATTGGAACTCCTGCCGATGTGCACAATTATGCCAGGCAATTATTGATACAGAAAAAGAACCAGGAAGCATTCGAGGTCTTCAAATTCAACTACGATCGTAACCCCAATACCTTCACCACCAATATGGGACTGTCACGGGGATATTCAGCCCTCGGCAATTACAAGAAAGCGCTTGAGTATGCCAACAAAGCGCTTCCCCAATCGCCGGACAATGGCAATAAGATCAACGTGGAAAAGATCATCAAAATGCTGGGAGAAGGAAAAGACGTGAATTAATTTTAGATGAAATAAAGGATCCTTCCGGAACGGGATGGGTGTCACCGAAACAATACGTTGACGCTTCATCCCGTTTTCCATTTGTGGCGCCGGGCAGAGCTGAAAATATTCCAATAAACAGAAAACGGCAAAAGTCCGTCTATCGCGGCTTTCCGCAAATGCCTGATTTTGCGTACATTTTTCGGGCAATTGAAAAACCTTTTATGTGTGAAACTTACAATCATTCGTTTCAGGCATTGAAAGCAAATGAAACTCAATACTTCTTTTGGATTCAGGTTCTTGCGTTTGCGTATCGGAAACAAAACCTTATTTTTGAACCTCATTTCGCAAAAACGTAGATAGTTTTTAAGAATTCTTGTCTCTTTTTCGAAGATTAATAACAAACTGCTAACAGAATTAAATTC
>JAGIAP010000157.1 GCA_017744805.1 Chitinophagaceae bacterium
AAACATGGATCAAGTATGGCCTCGGCGGAGAAGTGCATGAGACCAATTACCGGATCGGTCGCGCCAACACGATGATCAACAAATGGGTGTCCTCCGCTGCCCACCTTAAAGGCAAACGCCTCATCAGTTGCGAAGAGCTCACCAATACCGATATGGTCTTCAACGACACTTTGGAGATACAGAAAGTGGCAGGCGACCAGAGCACCATCTCAGGTGTTACCCATCCTGTATTCCATGGCTTCAACTATACGCCGCCGAATGCTCCCTTCCCCGGATGGATCAGGTATGGCGCTTACTTCAATGAGAAGAACACCTGGTGGCCTTACTTCAAGCGCTTTACCGATTACAAGGCCAGGTTCAGCGCCTTGTTCCAGCATGCAGATATGTTTGCAGACATTGCCGTTCTTCCGCCCGTTTTCGATATGTGGAGCCTCTATGCCGCGCAGAACGAACCATTCCCCCTGATCACCTATCCTGATTACCTGCTCAATATCTGGGAAGCGATGCACCGCTGTGGTAACGGTTGCGATTATACGTCGGATGGTGTGATCCGTGCTTCACAGGTGAAAAACGGCAGACTGGTGTATGGTCCACGCTCTTATCATACGCTCGTATTGATACAGGTAGAAAGAATGGACCCGGAAACAACGGCCAAACTTGTGGAGTTCGTGAAAGCAGGCGGGCGTATTTTCTGTATCGAGACCATCCCCCATAAATCCCTGGGCTTGCACAACTGGGAGGCGCGGGAAAAACAAGTGCAGGAGCATATTGCACAATTGAAGAACTATCCCGACCGCTTCATCGAGCTGAAGAAACCCGAAAAGGATTTCATTCACTGGTACAAGGGCATTCAACAGCAATACAATATCACGCCCTATGTAACCGTGAACCAGCCCAATCAATACGTTACACAATGCCGTTACCAGGCGGGTGACAGAGAGATGCTGCTCTTCATCAATTCAAATATGGAAGTTCCGTACCCTATGGAAATTGTGATCGCTCCGGAACTGATGGCCAAACGGCAGGCATGGATCTGGGATGCAGATACGGGTGAGCGTTACAAACTGGATATCCCCGGCGGAAAGATTGCGCTGGACCTGGGGCCTGCTGAATCCAGGCTGATCGTTTTCGATAAAGAGAAAAAAGGAAGCCTGTACAAAGCGCCATTGATCAGCGGAAGCAAAACAACGGATATCCCATCCCGTTGGACAGCCACTTTCAAACATATCGATGGCACCGTAAAAGAATATGGTTTCGATGCGTTGAAAGATCTGAAGGATACGGATTTCGTGAGTTTTTCCGGCACTGTCATTTATCGAACATCCATCAACGTTACAGACAAATCAGCCGCGCAATTCCTGAACCTGGGGAAAGTGGTGGGTATTTCAACCGTCAGCGTCAATGGGCAACAAGCATGTACACAGTGGTACGGCAGAAGGGTCTGCGATATCGGCAAACTGGTAAAAGAAGGCAGCAATACCATCGAAGTGAGCATAGTGACCACGATGGGAAATTATATGAAAACGCTGGCCGACAATCCGGTGGCCCAGCTCTGGACCAATAACCAGAGAAAAAATCAACCGATACAGAGTATGGGATTGATTGGCCCCGTAACTTGTTACGGACAGTAGCGACGGGCACAGCGTAAACAAGATCAACACAAAAACAATTCTGATGAACATAAAACGTCTATCTCTCATTACCCTGCTGGTGCTGTCCATTTTTTCGGCATCGGCGAAAGACTATCCTGCATCATTGTTCGGCATCCGATCGGATGGGGTTACCTTGAACACACGCAGCATCCAGTTTGCCATCGACTATATCGCCAAACAGGGCGGCGGGCGGCTGGTCTTCTATGTGGGCCGCTATCTCACCGGCTCCATTCATATGCGATCCAACGTGACCATCCAACTGAACGAAGGCGCCATCCTTGTGGGCTCACTCAATCCATTCGATTACGACAAGAATGGCTGGACGGCCCTCATCTTTGCCCGGGATGTACAGAATATCGGCATCACAGGCCTGGGAGTGATCGAAGGACAGGGGCGCGAGCTCGCCTTCAACGTAGTGGATATCATTCAAAAAGGGCTCGTGAAAGATGGTTTCCGGTACGACAGGCCCGAGGCCGATGCCAGGGCCGTACTGATCTACTTTTTCAATTGTGATGACGTCACCATGCGAAGGACCACCATCCGCAATTCCGCCAGTTGGGTGCAGATCTATGAACAATCCAGGAATGTAATACTGGACAGCCTTCATGTTGACAGCAAGGCCTACTGGAACAACGATGGCATCGATGTAGTGGATTGCGAAAAAGTAAAGATCACCAACTGTTTTGTGGACTCCGACGATGATGGTATCTGCATCAAATCGCATACGCCCGGCAAGCGCAATGACGATATCGAGATCCGAAACAATACCGTTCGTTCCTCTGCCAATGGCATCAAATTCGGAACGGCCACCCAGGGTGGTTTCAGCAATATCAGGATCATCAATAACCGGGTATTCGACACTTACCGGTCAGCCATTACATTAGCGGCTGTGGATGGAGGTTATGTAGAGAATATCCTGGTGGACAGCCTCTATGCCACTACCACCGGCAATGCCATCTTCCTCCGTATCGGAGAAAGGCAGGCAGGCAGAAAAGGCAGGATGGAGAATGTGACCATCAGCAATCTCTATTGTGAAGTGCCGCTGGCCAAACCAGATGCAGGTTACGAATATGAAGGGCCCTATGAGGACATGCCACGTAATATTTCCCCTGCCGGCATTGTAGGATTGCCCGATGCAACCATCAACCATCTCACACTTACCAATATCACCATCAAATATCCCGGCGGTGGCAATCCATTGTTCGCGAAACGGGGAACAGATGAGCTGAGCAAGGTACCCGAGAAAGCCAATGGATATCCCGAGTTCTCCATGTTTGGAGAGCTGCCTGCATGGGGGCTCTATGTACGCCATGCAAAGAATATCAAGATCAACAACCTGGTGCTGATAGCCGATAAGAAAGATTACCGGCCTGCAATAGTGCTGGATGATGTACAGGATGCTACCATCACTGGGCTTGACGCCAAAGAAGCCGGCGCCAAAAGCAAGAAGCCGTTGCACCAGTCGCAATCCACCAATATCAGTTCAAGATAATCTGTAGTTCAAAGCTGAGTGAAAAGCTGCATTGCAGTGCAGGAGAGGGTTCCCCGTTACAACCCTCTCCTGCTCCCTGGCAATGATAGTCTATCTCAGCAGGATCTTTTCCCTCCTCATTTCTCCTCCGCCTGTTTGCAGAGTGACCACCTGCAAACCCTTTGCAAAAGTCCCTGACGGAATAAGTATCATATTGCTACCGGGGCTCAATGGATGCGTTCCCTTGTACAAGGTATTGCCTGCAGCACTTACCACGGTGATCACCGCATTTTCCTGTGATGCGGCCTGGACCTGCACCTTGATATTCCCGCCTGCAGCACTCACCCGCCATTCATTGGAACGAAGCCCTTCTACCCGTATCACGGAAGAGTAAGTGAAATGGTCATTGAGATCTACCTGCTTCAACCTGTACTGCTTGGAATTCAGGCCTCCGGGTTGATCATCCATAAAACTATAATCGAGTTGGAGGGAACTATTACCATCAGTGGCTTTAGAAGGCACCCATCCTGCCGCTACCCATTCATTGGAAGCGTTGATACGCTGCACCTCGAATCCTTTATTGTTTTGTTCACTGGCCGTGCTCCAGTTCAAACGGATACCCATACCCGAAGCAAATCCATTGAAAGAAGAAAAGTTAACCGGAAGGACTTTAGCATCATTGGGATAACCGGTGAGGTTGCAAGCTGTGGTAGTATACCCCAGGCCGTCAAATACCACTCCAAAAGGCCTGTAGCCTCCTGTATAAACTACTTCACAGGCAGTACTGCTGCAACTGTTCAATCCGTTACTACTGGTACCTGTAGTAATACCCTGGTCCACAACATTGATCTGCATGCTGGTACAATTGATGGATCCGAACAGGCTGAACCTTCCGCCGCCCAAAATATCGAGGGCGCCCGTGCCATTGACGCTTCCCTGGAATTTGAAGGTGACATTGGCTTCTATGATCAATCTGCCATTGATGGTCAGTGAGCTGATATTGGTATTGGAGCAGGCACCTGGAAAATTGGAAGCGGACCCCATACAGAGATCGCTGGTGATACATAGTGTAGCGCCTGCCGGAATAGTGTATGAGCTGCCCGGAGCTGCCAGCAGATCGGCTTGCGTTAGCGTACAAAGTTGAGAGAATGAACTGAAGGATGATAACAGCAAGGCACAGACGAAATGGTAATGTTTTCGCATAAAGTAAGATTTAAAGTCGTGGAAGAATGCGGAAATGGATCAGTGTGATGTGGAGCTAAACAGGTTACCGTCAAGGCGACGGTTCAGAGAGAAGGGATGGATCAAATATATATAAAAATTATCATATTCAATATCAATTAAATATGACATCACTAATGAATGATCAACGATCGTTAGCTTTTCCGATATTATATTTTTGATCTCACATTGAAATAAATTGTATTTTGGCGGAACTGCAGTGAGTACCCCTAACTCAAATAGCGAACCAGGTCACCATGAGGATGTTCAGGAACAATTGTTCCAGGAACTGTTCCGTGAATATGAGCATCGCCTCTATGTGTTCATCATGAAGATCCTCCGTTCAGACGCCACCGCCAGGGATATCATCCAGGATGTATTCCTGAAACTCTGGATCATTCGCAGTAAACTTCCCGAGATCGAGAATATCAATGCCTTCCTTTACCGCCTCACGGAAAACCGCGTGTACGATCATCTCCGGGCTGCCGCTACCAGGCAGGAATACCGCCAGGCCATTTGGGACCAGATACAAAGGGTCAACAATAACGAAGAAGAAATGCTGGAGAAGAAGGAATACCATAGCATCATCCGTGATGCCATCCGCCATCTTCCACCCCAGCGCCGTACTGTTTACCTGCTCAATAAGGATGAGGGCCTGAAACAAAAGGAGATCGCAGAAAAGCTGCAACTTTCTCCCAATACGGTCCGCAACCACCTGGCCGAAGCGCTCCGGCAGATCGGCTCTTATGTGAAAAAGAATATGTCATCCCTTTTCTCCCTCCTGCCCTGACCTGCACCATCATTGTCTGATGCCGTTTCCAGCCGGTATTGCACTCGATTCAGGCATCTTTTCAACTGTTTTGAAATTTTTTTTCACTGGCACTGGTAGATTTTTGCACCCTGTCCGTCACATACCATATGACGAACAAAACCGAGATCCTTTTTCAAAAGTTTGTAGACGGTACCTGTACGCAACAGGAGCTCAATGAGCTGATGGACCTGCTGAAGGACAATCAGCATGAGGAATCTGTGCGGGCCATGCTGGCGAAAGTATACAGGCAGGTGGAGCAAACGCTTCCCTCCTATACTTATGTGGATTCCACAGGAAGCCTTTTACCCGAACAACCCATTCAAGCTGAAACGGCCCCCAAACGCGTTGTGCGTGGGCATTTCAGGCGACTGATCGCTGCTGCTACCATCTTGCTGGCTGCATCCCTGCTCACCTGGATGTTACTGAAACAGAACGACACTTTTCAGCATCCCAAGCTGGCACAACCCGTAACACGTTCCACCGAAAAGAAAGAGCTGAAGCATCTCGTTCTTTCCGATGGCACTCAGGTTTGGCTCAATGCTGCCAGTGAGCTCACCTATCCTACCTCTTTCGACGGAAAGAGCCGCGTGGTATACCTCAAGGGAGAAGCCTTCTTTGATGTAAAACATGCAGAGAAGATCCCTTTCCTGATCCATACCGGTGATGTAGTCACCACCGTGTTGGGCACCTCCTTCAATATCCGCGCCTATCCTGATCAGCAGGATATCCGCGTGGAAGTGAAAAGAGGAAAAGTGCAGGTGAGCAAGGCCGATAAAGTGATGGCCACCCTCACACAGGGGCAGGCCCTGCAAGTGCCTTCAGTGGCGCAGGAAGCAGCAGAAGTGAAGAACGTGAAAGAGGCTGAAGTGGCCGAGTGGACTGCCGGCAAACTGCATTACCATGATCAGCCGCTCAAAGAGATCCTGCAAGACCTCGAGAGGAATTTCAATGCTGCGATCACCGTGGAAGATGAGAACCTGCTGAAAGAGGAGCTGAATACCACGCTAGACAAGAATGCAGGACTCGAAAAAGCATTGGAGAATATCTGTCTTCCACTGGGAGTCAAATTCGAAAAGAAGAATGGAAAATACCTTATAAAATCGATCAGATAAAACTATTAAACCAAAACGACTGATGACCAAAACAAGGGATTGATCCCAAAAAGAAACCGCTACCGGTGGCACCCGATAACGGTGGATGTTTTATTAACCCCATTTTGAATTAACAAAACTTAGTAAAGCTATGCATTTATTGGCTTCCGGCAAAGGCCGGGGCAGGGCATTTGCCTTGTCCATCTTTAACTGCTTCAATCCTAAACTGCTTATGCGCGTTTCTCTGTTATCAGTAGCCTTTCTATCCTGCCTGGTGACACTCGCTGGCACCAGCTCAGGGCAGAGTTTAACGGACAAGATCACTGTCCGTTTCGAGGACATGCCACTGAAAAAGGTATTGCAACAACTGGAGAAGATCACTTCCTTCAATTTCACCTGGAGGAGCACAGATGTGGAGAATAGCCCCAATGTAACCATGGAGGCTACGGATAGACCAGTGTACCTGGTATTGTCGGACATCCTGAAGAAGACCAATCTCCGGTATATTCAGCGCGACAATAATATCATTCTCTTCATCAGACCGAACAATTTACCTGAGGTGGTTTCGCCAATTGAGGGCTCCAGGTTGATCACGGTCTTCCCCATCCTCGACTCCCTGCCTGTGATCCAGATCAAAGGACGTGTAACGAACAGTGAAAAGCTGGACGAGCCCGTACCCAATGCCACTATAACGTTGAAGGGAGGCCGCATTTATGCCACTTCCGATCCGGATGGTTATTTCACCATCAAGGTTCCCGCCACAGCACGCACCCTGGTTTTTACGCAGATCAGTTTCGAACCCACGGAGATCCGGATCGGCAACGACGGTCCTATCAATGTTTCCATGAAGCCCCGTGCACAGGCCATGACGGAAGTAGTGACCACCGGTTTGTATAAAAGGCCCAAGGAAAGCTTCACAGGCGCCGCCACCACCATCAGTGGGGATCAGATCCGCGCGGTGAGCATGACCAATGCCCTGCAGGCCATCAAGATATTCGATCCCAGCATCCGCATCCCAGACAATGTGCAGTTCGGCAGCGACCCCAACCGGATGCCCAATATCAGTATCCGCGGAACCAATAACTTCCCCCAGGCACAGGGAGGTAACACCACTGTTCCTCCTTCCGGCGCCGACTTCATGGCCAGCTATTCCTCCAACCCCAACCAGCCCATCTTCATCCTCGATGGGTTTGAGGTGAGCCTTCAGAAAATTTACGATCTCGATATCAACAGGATCGCATCTTACACCATCCTGAAAGATGCATCCGCCACCAGTATGTACGGATCCCGCGCTGCCAACGGTGTTATCATCGTAGACACCAAGCAACCTGCTCCGGGCAAGATACAGGTGTCTTACAGCGGTACAGCCAATTACACGGCACCTGATCTTTCCGTATACCATCTTTTGAACGCAAAAGAAAAACTGGAAGTGGAGAAAATTGCTGGCATATACACGGTCAATCATAACGAGACTGGCTCAGGCGCTGCCAATGATGCTTACTGGCGCAATTATCTATCGCTCCGTGAAAGCTATATCGCCAAAGGTGTGAATACAGACTGGCTGGCGCTTCCCCTTCGCAATGGTGTTGGTCAGAACCATTCCATCAACCTGGGAGGTGGTGATCAGTTCATCCGCTATCAGCTAAACCTGAATTACAAGAATGATGCAGGTGTAATGAAAGGAAGCAGCAGGAATAATTATGGTGCCGATATGAGCCTCTCCTATCGCTTCCGCGGATTCAATATCCGCAACTCCATGACCCTTACCTATAACAAAGGCAACAACTCACCTTACGGACAGTTCAGCGATTACAGCAAACAGAACGCGTATTGGTCGCCATACGACGCTACCGGCAAGATCGTGAAGCTGCTGGAGCAATACGGCAATGAAGATGCCCGTCCCAACCCGCTCTGGAACGCTACACTCAATGTGATAGACAACCAGGAATACAACCTGCTCACCAACAACACAGAGCTGGAATGGATCATCGGCAATGGTTTCCGCCTGAACGGCCTGGTGGGCGTAACCCGTCAGACCGACGAGTACAACCAGTTCCTGCCAGCCCAGCACACCAGCTTTGTAAAAGAGACCAACTTTCTGAAAAAAGGATCTTACAGAAGGACCTATTCCAAATTCTTCAATATCCAGTCCAGGCTTACTTTGAACTATAGCCATCGCTTTGGCCGTGGTCATCTTTTCAATACCGCCCTGCTGGAAATGAATGAAGGAAAAAGAAATGGCCTTGTAGTTACCGTAGTTGGCTTCCCCAACGAGAACCTTTCCGATATCCTGTTCGGTAATGGCTATCCCGTTGATGGAAAGCCCAGCGGTTATTCCGATATCACCCGCAGATTATCTGCCGGTGAGAACTTCAGCTTCACGTGGGATCAGCGATATGTATTGGAAGGAAGCATTCGCTTTGACGGATCTTCCCAGTTCGGCGCCAACAAACGCTATGCACCTTTCTGGAGCCTTGGTGGTTCCTGGAACCTGCACAAGGAAACATTCCTGGAACGCTACCCCGGGATCGAAATGCTGCGATTGCGCGCCAGCATTGGCTCTACGGGCGACGATCGCTTCCCCACCAACCAGGCCATCACCACCTATCAATACTATACCAGTGTCAACTTCCATGGATTGACAGGATCCAACCTTATCTCTTACGGGAATCCTGATCTTACCTGGCAGCAGGCCATCAAAAAGAATATCGGTTTCGATCTCACGATGCTGAAGAACCGAATTCAACTCAGTGGTAATTTCTACAATGAAACTACAAAGTCTTTATTGCTGAATGTGAACACACCTCCTTCTTCCGGCGTGAGCTCCTACAAGGAGAATGTGGGCAAACTGCAGAACAATGGCGTGGAGTTCAATACCAATGTTTTCATCATCCAGCAACCTGCAAAAACCCTGTACTGGAGCGTATTCCTGAATGGCGCACATAACAGGTCGAAGATCGTGGAGATCTCCAATTCGCTCAAAAAAGTGAATCAGGAGAATGACGACACCAAGGACAACAAGCAAACCAAACCAAATTTCAAATACGTGGAGGGTTACAGTCCGAATGCGATCTGGGGTGTTCGCTCACTCGGTATCGATCCCAGCACCGGTCGTGAAATGTTCCTCACGGCCGATAACAAGATCACCTATCTCTGGAATGCAAAAGACAAAGTGATCATCGGTGATCCTACCGGCGGCTGGTTCGGCAATTTCGGTACCAACCTCTCCTGGAAGGGTATTTCATTGGGCGTTTATTTCAATTACCAGTTCGGCATCGATGCCTATAACCAAACCCTGGCAGACCGGGTGGAAAACCTGGATCTGGTTTGGCAGGGCGATAAAAGGGTGTTGTATGATCGCTGGAGAAAACCTGGAGATATCACTTACTTCAAAGGGCTGGCTGATGAGAATGGTTACACCGTAACCTCTAAAACCTATGTTACCAGCAGGTTCCTGCAGAAAGACAATTATGTCAATTTCGCCAGTATTTCAGCAGGTTACCAGCTTCCCGACAATATCTCGAAGAAATTCAAACTGAGCACCACCAGGGTTACCCTGATCGCCAACCAGATCGCACGCTGGGGAAGTATCGAAATGGAACGCGGGCTCGATTATCCTTTCGCCCGCACTTTCTCTTTCAATCTTTCCTGCAATTTCTAAACAGGTCAATCAGAAAAAACATGAAACTCAATCATATCATATTCGCCGTTGCAGCCTTGCTGATGTTCACCACAGGATGCAAGAAATGGCTGGAGGTGCAGCCCGGCACTACCATCAGCGAGAAGAACCAGTTTGCCAATGAAAATGGTTTCAAAGACGCTATGTTGGGCGTATACATAAAAATGGCCGATCAGAGGACCTATGGCCGCAATACTACTTACGGATTCCTGGATGTGCTGGGCCAATGCTACAGCACCGCCAATGAGAACTATGCACAGGCGTTGAAGCTGAATTATATGGATCAGAAAACACGCCCGTTCGTGGATAGTATCTGGTACGATATGTATGCCAATATCGGCAACGTGAACCAGATCCTTTCCAACCTGGCCACTACCAATGTTCAGTTCACCGGGCGTTACAAACATCAGATCAAAGGAGAAGCACTGGCCATGCGCGCCTTCCTGCATTTCGACCTGCTTCGTATGTTCGGCAAGGCCCCTTCGGTAGACCCGAATGCCAAAGCCATCCCTTATGTGACCATTTTCAAGGTGCAGGTATTCCCTCCCCTTTCCGTGAACCAGGTGATCGATAGCTGCCTCAAAGACCTTGCAGAAGCAGAAACATTGCTGGCAGAAGACAAGACCATCATCAGGGCTTATTTCGCAGATGACCTGTATAAGTCGTTCACCCGTCATCATATGAACTATTATGCCGTGAAAGGCCTCCAGGCGCGTATACTGCTTTACAAGGGTGATAAGCCTGCAGCGCTGGCAGCAGCCATGGAAGTGATCAATAACCAGCCGGCCAATTTTCCTTTCGTCAAACCGGCTGATGTGAATGCCGTATACAACAAGGATTATTCCTTTGCCCAGGAACATTTGTTCGCATTGTTCGTGAGCAATCTGAAAGCCTTATCTGACCAGTATTTCATGGGTACATCCACGGGCGGCAACGCTATATTCCCCATTACGGATGCACAAAAGAATGTGATCTATGAAACGTCCAGTACAGACCTGCGCAGCATCAATCTTTTTGCCGCCACCGGGGCTGCGTTTGCCACTACCAAATACAGTCAGATCAATATCGTTCACAACAATCCTGAAACGGATTACCTGCGCACCGTAGTGCCATTGATCCGCGTGTCCGAGATCTTTTACATTGCGGCGGAAGCTAGTCCCAATCCTTCCGACGGAGTGGTTTTCCTCAATACCATCAGGACCAACCGCGGGCTGGCATTGCTCTCCACCACTCAAACTGAAGAGAACTTGCACAATGAGATCAGGAAAGAGATGAAGAAAGAATGTTATGCTGAAGGTCAGAACTTCTTCTATTTCAAAAGGAGGAATCTCCCCAAGATCAATACACTCACCAGTACAGGAACAGTGGTGGTACCTGTGGATGGATACCAGTTTCCCATCCCCGATGCAGAGATCGAATACGGTGATTACTAAACTCCAAAACTGTAAAGATGCTTACAAGAAAATATTCATCATATATCATGACCCCGGCCTTGCTCATAGCCGCTTTCTCTTCCTGTAAAAAAAGCGAATTGCAGGCCTTTGAACAAACAGGGATGGTGCATTTCTACAAGAAATCCGACAATCCCAACAAGGATAGTGTTCAGTATTCTTTTGCCATCAAGCCAGACGCCCTCACGGAAGACACCGTGAAGCTTCCGGTCAGGATCGCCGGAGTGGCGGCTGACAGGGACCGCACCATTGCACTGAAGGCGGTGGCCGACAGTTCCACTGCGGTGGAAGGTGTGGATTACAAGATCCATTCAGCCATTGTCCACGCAGGTCGCTATAACGATTCCGTGGTATTGCTGGTGTACAGGAAGCCTGAAATGAAAACAGTCAATAAAAGACTGCTGCTGGAGATCATTCCTTCGGCCGATCTGCAACCCGGCCTCACCAATAGCGCTTCAGGCACTCTGCTCACAGGCGGTTCCGTCCGGCTGCTGGTGAAGATCAATGATTATCTCACACAACCCGCCAACTGGAGCATGCTCAGTACTTTCTTTGGAACATTCAGTGTAGCCAAATACAAGTTCATTATCCAGGTAACAGGGCTGGCTGAATTCCCCTATGGAACTGCTACCGGGATCCCTTACTCGCAGATGACCGCCTACCAGGGTATGCTGAAGCAGGCATTGTCTGATTACAATAACGAACACGGAACATTGATGGATGAGAACGGGCAACCCG
>JAGIAP010000158.1 GCA_017744805.1 Chitinophagaceae bacterium
GGGTGAGCTCATCCAGTTGGTGATGGATGATAAAGAAAAACTGGCAAAGCAATTTCCGGCGCAGGAAGCTGCTCTGCTTAAGTTCATGAATGATGAGCAGTTGAAAATGCGGACAGGGGATGATTTTAAGAAGTTTGCGACGAAGTATAATGAGTTGGTGCAATGATTTACGCGTTGTAAACTCTTACTCTGGCAGCACCTTTAACTTCAACTCTTTCCACCTTACTTTGATCCCGCCTCCATCATGGATCTGCAAGGCAATGAATCCTCTGCCTGCTGCGATCTTCTCATCGGTCAGCGTCACCATCTGATGGCCATTGAGCCAGGTAGTGACGGTGCCGCCATTGGCGATGATCTTCAGCATATTCCATGCTCCTTGTTTGAGCCATTGTTCGTCCTCTTTTTGAGGTTGAATCAGCCAGCCGCGGCCATAGGATTCATAAATGCCGCCTGTATGATTATTAAGTGGTGCCACTTCTACCTGCCAGCCACTGATCTTCACGCCTTCGATGCCTGAACGGAAAAAGACGCCGCTATTGCCATTGGCCTCCTGCTTGAATTTACAGGTAAACTCGAAATTATAATAGGCGCTGTCTGTGCTCAGGTAGCCGTACTGCTTGTCAGGACCGCTTTCGCATACCAGCTCGCCTTTGTCTACATACCATTTTTCAGTTCCGTGGATGGTCCAGCCACTGAGGTCTTTGCCATTGAAGAGGCGAATGTTTTTCTGGGCTGAGGCCGCCAGCGTGAGGCAGCAGCAGATTGCTAAAATAACTTGTTTCAAAGCCAATGGTTTTATCGGATTAAGATAGTAAATTTCATTTATAACCTTCCCCTTATGAACCGATTTTATGTTGATCCGGATATTTCCGTGGCGCAGACACTGCACACCGATTTCTATACAGACCCTGCCATGTACCAATTGAGTAAGGAAGTATTATTTGCGCCTTCTTACCAGTTCATCGGTGATCAGCAGGCTGTTCCTGAAGCGGGCAATTGTTATCCTTTCAGTTTCCTGGAGGGGTATATGAATGAGCCGCTGGTACTTACCCGCGACAATAGCGGCGAGCTGCATTGTCTCAGTAACGTATGTACGCACCGGGGCACCATCGTGGTGCACGAGCCCTGCAAAGCTGCGCATTTGCGTTGCCGTTATCATGGCCGGCAATTTGCGCTGGATGGTAAATTCAAATCGATGCCGGAGTTCAGGGAGGTGAAGAATTTTCCCGCTCCGTCGGATGATCTTTCTCAACTGCCTGTTTTCAAATGGGGGCCCTTATTATTCGCTTCGTTGCAAAAATATTCCGATCCGGCGCCTTACCTGCAAGATATGATCGACAGGGTAGGATGGTTGCCTGTGGATGAGTTCAAACCCAGGCCGGACCTGAGTAAGGACTATATCGTGAAAGCCCATTGGGCGCTGTATTGCGAGAATTACCTGGAAGGGTTCCATATCCCCTTCGTGCATGCCGGACTGAATGCCGTGATCGATTTTGGGAATTATACCACCGAATTGTTCAAATACTCCAACCTTCAGCTCGGTATCGCCAAAGACGATGATGATATTTTCGATCTGCCGGCCAATTCTCCGGACTATGGAAAGAAAGTGGCCGCATATTACTTTTTCGTTTTTCCGAATATGATGTTCAATTTCTATCCCTGGGGGCTGAGCATCAATATCGTTCAGCCGTTGGCGATAGATCAGTGTAAAGTGTCTTTTCTCACTTATGTGTGGAAAGAAGATAAATTCAATACAGGGGCCGGGTCTGATCTCAATACCGTGGAGATGGAAGATGAGGAAGTGGTGGAAGCGGTGCAGATAGGTGTGCGCAGCCGGTTCTATGGTCATGGAAGATATTCCGTGAACAGGGAGCAGGGCACGCATCATTTCCATCGCATCATTTCCAGCCTGCTGAACCCTTAAACCGAAAAACTGCTTATGGCTACAACCTCCGTACGGCGGATGCTGGGCTTCTGGTCTGCCACCAGTATCGTAGTGGGCAGCATCATTGGCTCCGGCGTATTTATGAAGCCCGCTACCATGGCGGCCCAGACGGCATCGCCGGTTTGGCTGGCCCTGGTTTGGGTATTGGCTGGCATCTTCTCCCTGTTCGGTGGATTGATCTATGCGGAAGTAGGGGCCATGTTCCCGCAAACGGGAGGGCTCTATATCTTTTTCCAGAAAATGTTCGGCGATTTCTTTGCCTTCATGTACGGATGGGCAGGGTTCGCGGTGATCAATACGGCCTCTGTGGCAGCCATCTCCTTCGTATGCGCGCAGTATGCCGATTTCTTCTTACATCTTCCCCGGTTCTCAGAAGCCACGGAAAAGGCTGTTATCTGGCATATTCCTTTATTGGGCAACTTGTACCCATTGGAGAACGCCGGCGTTAAATCCCTGGCCATTGCGTTGATCCTGGGGCTTACCTGGTTGAACTATCGTAGTGTGAAAGCAGGAGGTATCGTACAGGTGATCTCCACCCTCATCAAAGTAGGAGTGATCATCCTGTTGGTGTTTGGGATTTTCTGCAGCGGCAACGGAAGCCTGCAACATTTTGTGCAGCCATCTTCCCATCCCAAAGAAGGATGGCAGTTGATCGGTGGACTGGTAGCCGCGCTCACAGGGGCTTTCATGGCTTACGACGGATGGGTGAACGTCACTTTTGTAGGAGGGGAGATCAAGGATCCGCAACGGAATATCCCGCGTAGCCTGTTATTCGGGTTATTGTCTTGCATCATCATTTACCTCCTGGTGAACCAGGCCTATCTCTACGTGTTGCCTGTAGACAGAATGGCGGGCTCATCCCTGGTGGCGGCAGATGCCATTGCCATTGCGATGGGAGAAACCAGCGGGGCGGTAGTGGCGGCCATGATCGTGATCTGCACTTTCGGGGCCATCAATGGAAATACCATGACGGAAGCCCGGGTAACCTATGCAATGGGGAAGGATCATCTTTTCTTTTCGTTCACCGGTAAGGAACATCCGAAGTACAGAACGCCTGGCAATGCATTATGGCTTCATTTCGCATGGGCCTCTTTGTTAGTGATCAGTGGCAGTTTCGATATGCTGGCGGATATGTTCACCTTCATCGCCTGGGTGGCCTATATCTTTGGCGCCATTGGCGTATTTGTATTGAGAAGGAAGATGCCCGATCATCCACGTCCCTACAAGGTTTGGGGATACCCGGTAGTGCCGCTGCTCTTCATAGCATTTGCAACATTCTATGTGGTGAGCACCATCATGAACGATGTGAACAAATACAATTCAGGAGAAACACGCGTGATCAATTCCCTGTTGGGCCTGGCCATCACTGCGCTGGGAGTACCGCTCTACCTGTATTTCAGGCGATCGAGAACTAAGGCTCGATACTGACCTTTACCAGTTTGGTACCATAATACCAAACATTCAGGGAGTCCTTCAGCCTGGTGGTGTCCTCAGGCATGGCCGGGAGACGAACGAAGATGGTGAAGTTCAGGGAATCGGCCGTTTCCATCTGTATGCGGGGGCTGAGATCGTGCACAAACGCATATCTTTTGAGGGCTCTCGCTTTACGGTCCGTTCTTTCGAAAATGAATTTATAGGTTCCCGGAGTGGTCACAACGGGGGTAGGAGGCGGAAGGGTGGCGTTGCTATCGGCCTGTAGCGTGGAAGTGTCCGGATTGGTGATGGGGGTGGCCACTTCGGAAGAGGCCTGGGGCTGGTCCTTGCCGTTCTTGTTGTACAAGGTGTAGCCTCCCCAGAGGATCACTACCAGGCCGATCACGGCGAGGGTACCGATCAGCAGTATACGACGTTGGTTATTATGGGCAGTATGCCTGGCCTGGCTCTCGTCGTACACGGGAATATGGCGGACAGACTTATCGGGAGTTTTTTCTTCTACGTGGAAATCAAGCTTCTCGATGGTGGGCTCTCCGGGGGTGAATATGAGATCGCCTGACTTCATCTTCTGGAGCGAACCAACGCCTTCGATGGTGAAAGGCTTGCCGATATTCAGCAGCAGCTTGCCATCAGCGAGGTAGGATTCCAGGTCGGCTTCCGCCAGGGGCTTGATCTTGCCGGTTTGAGTGCGGATAAAATCGATCAGTTCTTCATCGGCCTTCGCTACATTCTTCTGTGTGAACTGGATATACTTCAGTACCTCCCGGAAATTCTTGTCGCTGAAATCAGGAACGGTGATGGCGGCATCCAGGTGCAAAACGCCAATACCGGGCAGGCTCAGTTGTTTTTTGGTATAGAAGTACCTGGCTAGTAGAACTGCAAATTTCAAGATAGCTGGATTTTATTTGGCACAAGTTAATCATAAATTGTTGGTATGCAAACAAACAAGGGATGCAGGTTGTAATTTTGCAATATGGAAGAAAGAGAGATCGCATTCCTCAGGTATTGGGAAGCCAATCGCGAGAGGGAAAAAAAATGGCAATATCAATTGAAGGTGGGCATACCAATCGGCCTGCTTTTTTCGTTACCTATCATCATCATCGTCTTCACCGGACGGTACTGGTATGTGCGTGCCGATATGGAGGCCAATGCCAGCCTGAATCCCACCCTGTTGATGATCTGCGTTGTGATCATTGCCGTATTCATAGCCATCTTTTACAAGCGCCACCAGTGGGATATGAAAGAGCAGCAATACAAGGAACTGAGGGCGAAAGAGATCCGCGAGCAGAAAGATGCGGAAATGGGTACTGATCCTGTGCAGCATTAATATTTGGATCATTGTCTATATGTTCATTACCAGCCAAAAATAACCGATGCGAAAAACTGCACTGCTTTGCTGCGCCATACTCCTGCTCTTCTCCCAATGCTTCAAAAAGGAGAATGATTGTGCTCCCCGCAATATCGTAGCGCCTGCATCGGAAATACAGGCGGTAAACGATTATCTCACCAATGCCGGTATCTCAGCCGTTAAACATAGCAGCGGCCTTTACTACCAGATCCTCAACGAAGGTGCGGCCCTGCCCCCACAGATCTGTTCCTCCATCCGGGTCCGTTTTTCCGGGAAGCTGGCCAACGGAACAGAATTCGAGAGCAGCTCGGATGTAGTTCTTAACCTGAAATTAATGCTGGAAAGCTGGAGGATCGCCCTGCCCCTGATCAAACCCGGCGGAAGGATCCGTTTTTATGTACCTCCCACACTTGGATACGGCGCTGAAGGAAAGAAGGATAAGAACACCAATGCCGTACTGGTGGCGCCTTACACGCCTGTGATCATCTATGAAGTGACGCTGATGGAAGTGAGTTAGGAATGAATGCCTTTTCAGCTATCTTTGTAGTAAATAAATGATCACTTGCCACACGAAGCTATTTCAGTATTCGATATTTTCAAGATCGGTGTAGGGCCTTCGAGCTCACATACACTGGGCCCCTGGCGTGCTGCCCAAAGATTCATCAAGGCCCTGGAATCCCGTCAACCCATTTTCAATGTAGTTTCCGTTCGCGTACTTTTATATGGCTCCCTCGCCAAGACCGGTAAGGGACATGGTACCGATATCGCTGTTCAGTTAGGGCTCTGCGGAGACGATCCCGTTACCTTCGATGTTCATCAGATCCAACCCAAGATCAAGGACATCGCCACCATGAAAAAACTGGTGCTGAATGGTCAACACGAAATTGATTTCGATCCCACAGAAGATATAGAGCTCCTCATGACGGAAAGCCTGCCTTTCCATCCCAATGCCATGACCTGCCTCGCCACTTTCGATAATGGCGACCAGATCGCCGAGACTTACTATTCCGTAGGCGGTGGATTTGTTGTGCAGGAAGGGGAAGAAGCGGGTGGCGCTGATGCCGTTCAACTCCCATTCCCCGTAGATACGGCAGATGACCTTCTTCACTGGTGCCGCAAAACAGGCCTTTCCATTTCCGAAGTGGTGATGGAGAACGAGAACTGCTGGCGCGGCGAATCCGAGACCAAAGCCGGGCTTCTCAATATCTGGCAGGTGATGAAAGAATGTATCTATCGTGGCTGTCATACACAGGGTACTCTCCCTGGTGGCCTCAATGTAAAAAGACGGGCCGCCGACCTCAATAAAAAACTCCTGCAGGGAAGGGAATACCATGATTATGATTCATGGCTGGAAGCCATCCGTGCAGGTGGACAAGGCTTTCAATATACACTCGACTGGGTGAGCTGTTTTGCACTGGCGGTGAATGAAGAGAATGCCAGCTTCGGAAGAGTGGTTACTGCACCTACCAATGGCGCTGCCGGCGTGATCCCGGCGGTATTACAATATTTCGTGACCTTCTGCAACGGATACCAGGAAGAGAGGATCTTACAGTTCATGCTCACTGCAGCGGAGATCGGCAGCATCTTCAAGAAAGGCGCTACCATTTCTGCGGCTATGGGTGGCTGTCAGGCCGAGATCGGCGTATCATCCGCCATGGCTGCTGCCGGATTAACGGAAGCCCAGGGTGGAAGCCAACGTCAGGCCATGATGGCGGCAGAGATCGCCATGGAACACCATCTCGGTCTTACCTGCGACCCCATTGCCGGACTGGTACAGATCCCCTGCATCGAGCGCAATACCATGGGCGCTATCAAAGCTATCACTGCTTCTCAACTGGCCTTACAGAGCACTCCGGATTTCGCAAGAGTGTCTCTCGACGGTGTGATCAGGACCATGTGGGATACAGCAAGGGATATGAGTTTCAAATACAAGGAGACCGCCGAGGGCGGACTGGCTGTTCATATACCGATCAGCCTGAGTGAATGCTAACGGACAAGCCGTTTGTTTGCCTCCTGACCATTGACCTTCTCAAACATCAACCCAATCTTCGTTGCGTTCCAGTCCACCTGGTCCCTGTTGTTCATTCTTAAAAAACAACCGGTATGACTACAGAACGTAACTTCAACACCATTAGTCCATCAGCACGCGTACTGCTGCTGATGAAGGCATTGACGGACATTCCCTTTGCCAGGGAAACTGCTGCATTGATACTGGAACCGGAAGCATTCGACCGGCTGTTGCAGCAACACCATTCCACCACCTTCCTCGTGCGCGTTGTCCATTTCGAGAACCGCTACAAAACCATCGACCAGATGCTCGATATCCTCCGGCCCAACAATGTGCTGGAGCTATCGTCAGGGTTCAGTTGCCGCGGTCTCGCCATGGCGCAATACAAACCCATCATCTACCTCGATACCGATCTCCCGGAATCCGCCGGTAACAAGAAAACACTCATCACCGATCTCATCCGCATCCACCACGTCCATCGAAAAGGAAAACTCTATGTGCAACCTCTCAACGCTATGGACGAAGCTCAATTCGAAAATGCATTGCAGTTCTTTGCACCAGGGCCCATCACCATCGTCAATGAAGGGCTACTCGTGTACCTCAATGAAGAAGAAAAACGCGCGCTATGTAAAACCATCCACACTATCCTCAAACGCCGCGGCGGGCACTGGATCACCGGTGATGTATACCTGAAAAACCCAGATCATGAACCAGGTACCAACGGCAATGGTACCAATACCAATAAGCAAACACCAGAAGATAATAAGTGGAAAGAATTTCTCACTGAACATAATGTGAACGCCAATAAATTCAACTCGTATGAGGAAGCGGAAATATTCTTTAAGAGTTGTGGATTCAGGGTGGCACATAAAGCACCGACATTGCATAAGACACTGAGCGCGCTGAGCTATTTTGAGACACAGATAAAAGCGGAAGATGTGGATGAGTGGTTGAAGTATCGGCAGACCTGGGTATTGGAGGTGGAATAGCTGATGAGTTTTTCGCTTCGCTGGGGTATATGAAAAGCGGCTGATGAAACGAACCGGCGCTTATGAAGGGATATTGGGCTGGGGTGGGTTGGATGGGACGGTAGTGCAATGCCAGGCTTTTTCGCTTACGTTTCATAGGCCTTTTTTTCATATACCCGCAGCTCAGCCCCATCAGCGTGAGAGGGGAGGATGGGGGTAAAAGTGCAACAGTGCTTGTGTATGGTTGCAGGGGCAGAGTAGGTGGGTTGCAGTTTGTGTGAATGGAAATATGTATAAATGGGTTGCGCAAATCGCCTTCAATCTGGCGTGATCATACCCGTTGTGTTAGGGAAACTAGGTAGATATTTGAGTGGAATAAGAATACAATCAAATATTAAAACCAATGCAATGCGTAAGTTATTATTACAGGTAAATATGACTCTTGATGGTTATGTAGCCAGGCCTGATGGAAAAACAGATTGGATGTGGCTGGCCAGCGAACGCGATGAAAAAGGATTCCAACGTGTGATTGAACTGGCTGAAAGCTGCGATACCATTCTGATGGGAAGAAAAATGACCCGTGGGTTTGTCGATTACTGGGAAGACGTAGCAGACAATCAACCCGATAATCCCATGAATTCCTTTGCACAACGGATGGTGAATACGCATAAGATCGTTTTCAGTGGCACCGAAAAACAGATCAAAGGACGAAACATTACAGTTGAGAGCGGAGACCTCGCCACAACCGTAAAAGCACTGAAACAACAGTCTGGCAAAAATATCCTTGTATATGGTGGCGCCGAATTTGTCAGCTCGCTCATCAAACTCAACCTCATCGATGAATACTATCTATTCATCAACCCCGTAGCCATCGGAGAAGGACTTCCCATTTTCAGAGAACAGAAAATACTGAAACTAGACAGCACAACCGCTTACAAAAATGGAAAAGTACTCCACAAATATCTACCTGCATAGCCTATTCCATACGGATGGAAAACAGAAACAGAAGCAGAAACAAAGCAGAAGCAAAAGCAAAACAAAAGCAGATACAAATGGCCCTATAACCTCTCCAGGAAATAAGGCATCAAATCTGAATACAAATCCAATCTTTTATCAACAGCATTGATATTAAATGCTGCACCTCCCGGGGGCCCATAGCAACTGAATATGTGCATAAGCGGCCTTTGAAACGTAAGCGAAAAAGCCTGGCATAGCACCACAGCCTCATCCAACCAATCCCAAGCCCAATAAACTTACCAAAGCGCCGGTTCGTTTCACCAGCCGCGTTGCACATATTCAGTTGCAACCACATATTCAGTTGCACATAAAAAAGCACCAGGTACAAACCTGATGCTTCCAATAAAATATAAAAGGATCAACTTAATTCAACAATGGATTCGATTCAATCTCTTTGATATCGATATCAGAATAATCCCTGATCTCGTTATATAATGTATCGCGTTCTACCGGCGCACGTTTCACTTGTTTGATCAGTGTTACGAGTTGGGCTGTGCTCATCGCAGGTGTCTGTTCTTCAGAGCCTGCCATGGAGTAGATCTTGGTGCTGTCGTCGATAGTGCCATCGATATCATTCACACCAAAGCTGAGCGAGAGTTGCGCATTGTTCCTGCCCAACATTGGCCAGTAGGCTTTGAGATGCGGGAAATTATCCATGTACAGTCTTGCGATGGCGTAGAGGCGCATATCCTCGATGATGCTGAGCTCCTGTACATGGCTCATCTCGTTATCGCCGTTGCGGAATTTGAGGGGGATGAAGGTGTTGAATCCATGGGTCTCGTCCTGGAGTTGGCGGAGACGTTCCATATGATCGATGCGATGGGCATAGGTTTCGATATGGCCATAGAGTATGGTGGCATTGCTGTGCATGCCGAGTTTGTGGGCGGCTTTATGGATGGCCAGCCAGCCTTCGCCATCTACCTTGTCTTCGCAGATCTGGTCGCGGATCTCCTTGGCGAAGATCTCGGCGCCGCCGCCGGGCAGTGATTGCAGTCCGGCTTCATGGAGGTAGGCCATACCTTCGTCGATGGTCTTTTTGGCTTTGCGGAACATATAGTCCAGTTCAACGGCGGTGAAGCCTTTGACATGAAGATCGGGGCGATGGGCTTTGATCTGGCGGATGAGGTCTGCGAAGAACTCGAGGTTCATCTTGGGGTGAACACCACCAACGATATGCACTTCGGTAACGGGCTTGCCGTCGTAGCTTTTTACGATGTTCAGCATCTGTTCGGTGCTGAGCTCCCAGCCTTCTTCGCGGTGGGCGTAGAGGCGCGAGTAGGAGCAGAACTTACAGGCGAACACGCACACATTGGTGGGCTCGATATGGAAATTACGATTGAAATAGGTTTTATCACCATGCAGTCTTTCTCTTACAAAATTGGCGAGTGCGCCAACGAAGGGGAGACTGGCATGTTCAAAAAGATAGAGGCCGTCTTCCGGAGTGATGCGTTCCTGGCGGACTACCTTTTCTGCAATGGCCTGAAGGGTAGTGTCCGGTTCGGCGGCGATTAGTTTCCCGATAGAAGTATTCATTGTGTAAAACTGCCTTTGATTCAATGCCGCAAAGGTACAATAGTCCTTTAACAGTTGACGGGCAATAATGTTCAGTTTTTCCTTACATCAGTGCACCGGCAATGCAGCCGCACATGAGGCAGGCGATGGTGCCGCCGATGAGGGCTTTCACGCCCAGTTCCGTGAGGTTCCGTCGCTGGTTGGGTGCCAACTGGCTGATACCACCGATCTGGATGCCGATACTGGCAAAATTGGCGAAGCCACAGAGTGCGTAAGTGGTGATGAGTATCGATTTAGGGTCGGCGATGGTGCCGGCCGTTTTCATCTGACCGAAGGAGATATAGGCAACAAATTCGTTGAGGATGGTTTTCTCGCCCAATAGTTGTCCTACCTGTATCATCTCCCGCGAGTCTACCCCTATGAGCCAGGCGACGGGGGAGAAGACGTACCCCAATATCATTTGCAGGGATAGCGATTCATAACGGCCATGGGTAGCGGTGGCGATGGTGCCATTGAGGCCTGTCCAGTACCCGATGCTGCCGAGGATCCAATTGGCGAAATACATGAGGGCTGTAAAAACGATGAGCATGGCGCCTACGTTCACGGCCAGTTTCAGACCATCGGTGGTACCGAGGGAGATGGCGTCCAGGAAATTGTCGCCCAGTTTTTCGCGCGGCACTTTCAGTTCCCGCATATACGGCTCCGTTTGCGGGAAGAGGATCTTGGAAACCACGATGGCGGCGGGTGCGCTCATGATGCTCTGACCGAGCATATGCAGTGCGAAGAATTTTTGCTGATCGGGATCGTTGCCTCCGAGGAAACCAACATAGGCGGCCAGTACGCTACCGGCAGTATTGGCCATCCCACCTACCATGATACAGAGTATTTCGGAGCGGGTGAGTTTGTCGAGGAAGGGGCGGATCATCAGCGGGGCTTCGGTTTGCCCGAGAAAGATATTGGCTGCGGTGCTCACGCTTTCGGGGCCGGAGATACCGAGTTTCTTCAACATCCAGGCGAATACGTATACTACTTTCTGCAGCACGCCCATATAGTAGAACATGGCGGAAAGGGCAGAGAAGAAAATGATATTGGGAAGCACCTGAACGGCAAAAACATAAGCCCAGGAGCCGCCTGCATCGGCGAGATTTCCGAAGAGGAATTCGATACCCTTGTGACCGATATTGATCACTTCCACAAATTTTTCCGACAGCCACTGGAAGATGCCTTTCACGAAGTTGACCTTCTGAATGCCCAATGCAAAACAGACCTGAGCTACAACGCCGATCACCACCAGTTTCCAGTTGATGGCCCTGCGATTATTACTGAGAAGGAAACAAACGAAAATGAGGAAGAACATGCCAAGCATGCCGCGCAGAATATTTTCCAGTACAGGACTCATGTGTAGCTCGGTTTGGATCAATTTGTATAAAAAGACCGGCCAATATAAGCAATATTCATAATCTCAGGACATTTTTCCTTGTTTGATTGGTCCGGATAACCTATATGCCTGATTGAAATGGAGGAAAATAAAAAAAGACCGGTAGTGATACCGGTCTTCCATGTGAGCAGTAAACTGCTGTATATCGCGAATACTACATATGTTGTTCGATCTTCTTAACGAAGTTTGCTTTAGGTTGTGCACCTACCAGCTTGTCTACGATCTTTCCACCTTTGAAGAAGAGGATCGCAGGGATAGAAGTAATTCCGTAGTTGATGCTGATCTCAGGGTTGTGATCCACATTCACCTTACCAACATTCACTCTTCCTTCGTATTCTTTGGATAAATCGTCGATAACGGGTCCGATTGCGCGGCAGGGTCCACACCATTCAGCCCAGCAATCCACTACAGACAGTTTATCGG
>JAGIAP010000159.1:0-11860 GCA_017744805.1 Chitinophagaceae bacterium
GTATGGTTCCGGGTAATGATGAAGAGCCAGGCGCTGAAACTTTTCAGACCGGGAAGGGATTCTCTCTCTTCCCAGATTTTGAGGAATACGTCCTGGATGATCTCTTCCGTCAGCTCCCTGGATCGGGTAACGGAGAATACAAAGGCAGCAAGTTGCTGGTGATACTCATCAAAAACGCACCTGAACGCGCGTTCATCGTTATGAGCTATCGAATAGAGCAGGCCTTTATTTTCCAGGGGCTTTAACACTGAGTGAAATGATTGAAGGTGTCGAAATTAGTACTATTTGATAATTTAAAGAGATGCCTTTGGGTATTGTTGATCATTTATTAATATGGCAACAGGAAGGAAAAGCAACGTTTAGTTTGGTGATTGAAAATGGAACAAGTCGTAATAAAGATAAATAATTCGCTGAAAATGCTGCATAGGATGGATTGTGAGGTTTTTTATTATTTTGAGGGATAAACCTGTTCATGATGAATGATATACTCATTGCCGGCATCAGTGGCTCTGTTTGGGCCATCGATAAAAGAACCGGTACAGAAGTATGGAGGACTATTCTGGAAAAGGCCCTGTTCAGCAGGAGCTCTCCTTCAGATGTAAGTGTACTGATAGATGGCGATCTGATCTACGCAGGCTGTAATGGCCGTGTGTATGGGCTTTCGGCTACAACCGGAGAGATCCTATGGGTGAATAAGATGAAAGGCGCAGGGTATAATGAGATCTCATTGGCTGTTCAGGGCGTGAATACCCAATTCATTTCAAGGGAAAGGGTGGTGAATAACTGATTATCAAGAAAGAAAAGTCCCCATCTGCCGATATGACTTCTTTTCAATTACGGCATCATTTTTACATTATTGTATGTATAAATGTTTATTATGAGCCAGGCATTTGTAAAAGAAGAAGACGGGCAATGGCTGCACGACCTGCCTCCCACAGTTCCCGCACTGATCAATTATTTGACCCGCGACAATAATGGTGTACGTGTGTACGAGATCAAAACCAGTTTCCGGAAAGATGGAAAAGAATTGCACCAGATGAGCAATGGCCTGAGTTATTTCGTGAATGATGCCAGTCAGTGGGAGATCGAATGGTAGCTTGATATATCGCTATTCCCCTATTATTTGTATATTGTAAGATCACTCAATGCTTACTCCCGATGACCCGTAAGATCTATTGGTGCTTTCTTACAATCAGTTTCCTTTATTCAAATTTTTTGTTGGCCCAATCTCCGGCATTACCAGATGGAAGAAGCTCGGAGCAATGCCGTCGTTGCCAGCTACTCCTTGAACAGATGCCTAAGGAGGTGCTTTTCGGAATTCAAATAAAGGATAACGGGGAGGTATTTTTTACAATGAGCAATTTGGATTGGTTCAACAAATTCATCACTGGGCCTCAGGATGGTATTTCGGTTGATATAGTTCCCAGGACACGTTACCAATGTAACAAAAACCTGGCAGAAGATGCAATTCGCGGTACTATGCTCAAACCAGTTTACCAGGCTGAATTGAAAAGGAATATGCGAAACCTTGGAGCTGATGGGATCGAAATCAAATTAGGGACTGTTCCACTCCAATTGAGGGAACAGGAGATCGAGGGCAACCTGGTGATCATCAACAAGGGGTTGATCTGTTACAATACCTTCTTCCTGGATATTCCCAGATCCCTTTGGGAGCTATTGCCAATGGGGTTATATGCAGACACCTTAATATACGAAACCGCATCTTCGGACAACGAGCAGTCGCGGGTACCCTATGCAAAACAACTTGATTTTACCATTCGCTTTTCAAAGAACAGTGCTTCCTACAATGTGGAGGATCTAAAACCAATCCTGGATTCCATGAAGAAGTTTGGGCTCCATATCACTAGCATGCATATTCGCGCTTATTCCTCTGTGGAAGGATCCACTAATGCCAATGCCAACTTACAGAACTTGCGTGCGGCCTCAGTGATAAAAGCGCTTCAGCAAAAACAGGCCGGCCCCATCAACAGCAGTGTCACTACCCTGGAAAACTGGATGGAATTCTATCGCGATATCTCAGGGACCAGCTTTGCAAAGATGAAACAGATAAGCAGGCAGGAAATAAAACAGCAACTAACGGAACCAGGCACCCTCAGTCAACTCGAACCAATCCTGCAAAAACACCGGAAAGCGGTGGTAACGCTTTACCTCGACAAGAACAGCGGTGAGGAAAGCACTGAAGAAAAAGTACTGGAAAACAAGTTCAAAAAGGCGATCGCAGATAAAAAGATCAACGAGGCCGCAGCCATTCAACGGGAGATCTTTAGCAGGATCATCGATAGCAGGCTCCCCAGCACATACCTGGGAAGGTTGGAGATACCGCAGGAGAAATTATATTCCGGGCTACTTACCAATCAGGCTACCTACAAATTCTATCTGCAAGATCAACCTATAGACGAAACGATCGAAGCATTCAAGTCGATCGTTTCCCTCGATCCTTCCAATGCAAAAGCCAGGTACAATCTCTGTGCAAGCACCATCAATAGGTATGCAAAAGATACTACAGGGCTTCAGCCTGACTCAATCAGGGAACAGATCCAGTCGCTCCAGAAATACAAAATCGCTACCAGCTTGATAACCCGCATGAAGCTGAATCTGAATATCATTCTAAGCGAATATTATATGAGCCGCTACGAATACGACAAAAAAGATAAAGCAGCCCGGGAGGCAGTACAATATTATTCTGATTTGGACCTGAATGATGGAGAGCTTCTCACAATGGCCAAATATCTCTCCTATTATTCCCTCCTGGAAATGGCAGAGAAAATCTTATCTCCCCGTGTTGGCCGGATCGATGTAAGCGAAGATCTCGTATTCTATTATCTTAATTTAAAACTATTCAGACCTGCAGAATATCAAACTGAGGAATTCAAGACAATCCTGAACAATGCTCTCACCCTCAACAATGCACGCTTTTGCAGGCTCTTCCGATCCCAAGAACATAAAGGGATCGGATTCCAGTTGTTAGAAGACCCTTTCCTGAGATCTGCCTGGTGCGAGCAATGCAGCAAACTCCCCGGGATGGAAGTGGAGGATATGAAAAGGAATATGAATTAAAGAGACTGGTAAATATTCATAGCTGTCTTTTAAATGCTACTAAAAAGATCCGTAGCAATTATTGCATATTCAGTACCTTTTTTGGGCCACTCCGTCAGAATCATATTGTAAATACAAGGGGTTTTCATGAATTTTCCTCCATAATAATCCTTTCTATGACTACTAACCCTCTCATCAGTTTTTTTGAAACCTACTACGGAGTTGTAATGCCTCCTCCTTTAAAGGAATTATTCAATAGCTACGATAACCTGGATCCCCAAAAAATGAGGCTTTCGCTTAATGACCGGCAATATGCCATCAGGATCCTCAACGAAGGAATGGCAGAGCGATATGATGCTTTTTTCTCAACTGAAGTAAGGGAACAATTTGCTTCTGAGTTCCAAACTACCTCTCCCATCTTATTCGCAGAGTTAGTTCCTAACGATGCTGATGCCGCAGATCAAAAATTCTTTCTTTCCATTTTTCCTGCCAAGCCCCGACGTCAGGGAGATTTTGCACGATTTCATGATCCGTCCATCATTTATCCCGTTTACCTGATCTACGGCAATTTCCCGGATAACACGGAGTTGCTGGAGGAATATTCACCTGAAGACCTGGGCCAGACCGGATGGGGCATGCAGGAATTCGCACCCGATCTGCGGGAACTGACCGCCTACCTGGTAAAAACATCCTAAGCCTTTTTGCGATCCAATTCATACAGTAAACCGTTTGCCGTACCCTGATTACCCGTGTGCAGACAGGTAACCCTGATATATTCCTTCCCGTTTTTTCAATAATTGCTTATATTCAATAGGTTTTACAAAACCTCTCCGACACCACGCCGGTTGAGCCCGTCTCTGCCGGTCATGATCTTTCAATCTTACCCTCAGATAGCCAAAAAACAATAATTACAGAAAAGATCGACAAGGCACTATATCTCATAGAAGGGAGCTGGCATTGTGTACATATAACTACGGCACAAAACCTATCAAACTACCGATATATGAATTGGATCAAATCAAAGAAAATTCTTGTCTTGGTATTCCTACTCTGCCCGGTTTTGCTGACAGCCCAATTTGACGGGCAATTGAAAAAAGATATCATCAGCACGGGGTATATTCACAGCCCTCTCCCATTGGATCATAGCAAATCCTTTGAAACATACGGGTTGACCAAAAAGGTATTGAGCTCCGATATGCTTTGCGATATGGAATCCCTGGATAGATGGACGCACAAAGGATTTGGCGGCATGCGCCTTACCTCCGACAGAAGTATTTCCGGGAAGAACAGTTTGCGATTGGTTGCACAAACCACCAATCCCAACTTTCTGAACTGGGGCATTGGGCTCGGCACATCCATGGCCAGTTATGATGTGGGCGGCGTCAATTGGGAAAAATACAACCGTATCCATTTTTACATTTTTCCACATTGCGAAGGCGCACGCAGTATTTATCTCAATCTGTATCTAGAAAACGATGGTAAGATCAAGGTTCCTGATAAATATGAACGGGAAGGCATTCATGAGATCAACCTGATCAACGGGCAATGGAACGAATGCTTTATCGAGATGCCGGAATTGCCTCGTGATAAAGTCACAAAGTTATCATTTGCCATCGAGATCTTCGGCAAGGAGCGCACGATGGGCGACTCTCTGAAATTCGATATCGATGCCGTATCCCTTCAAACGATCGAAAATCCTGAAATAGCAAGTGGCTGGATACCCGCCCCAAACCGCATCATCCATTCAACTTCCGGATATGGTGTCGACAGCAAGAAGACCGCCATCGTACATGTAAAAAACAACAAAGGGAAATTTGAACTGGTCGACAATAGCAATAAAAGTATCGTCCATACAGGGAAGATTATCGCTCAACATTCGGCTATCGGCGATTTTGAATCCATTGATTTCAGCGATTTCAAAAAAGAAGGTCAGTATTTTATCCGCGTCGGGAATATTTCTACAAAGCCATTTTACATCAATAAGAATATCTGGGAGAATTCCGCCTGGCGCATGTTGAACTTTATTTTCTGTGAACGATGTGGCTATCCAATCCCCGGCAAACATGGTGCATGTCATAGCGACCTGAATGCAACTTTCGAAGGCAAACTTTTCCCTTTCAATGGTGGCTGGCACGATGCAGCGGATATGTCGCAACAAGTAATGCAATCCGGTGAGATCGTTTTTAGTTTACTGGAAATGGCAGGCAATGCCAGGAAAAAAGGGCAGGTTCCATTAGCCATCAGGCTGCAAGAGGAAGCAGAATGGGGTATCGATTGCATACTGAAAGCCAGGCTGGGCAATGGTTATCGCGCACAAACATGGGGCACCAATTTATGGACCGATGGGTATATTGGAACAAAAGATGATTCTTCCAGGCGCAGACAGGTGCGTGTACATAACAGGGCTTTTGAGAATTTCATGTTCGCAGGCATTGAAGCATTTGCTTCCATGAATATTGGGAATGATACCATGCTCAGAGAATTCCTGCGTAAGGTAGCCATCGAAGATTTTGCCTTTGCCAAAAAACGATTCGATAGCCTGGGTTTCAATGACCTCAGCAGTATAGGCGGAGGAGGAGACCATGCAGCAATGGCTTCCAACAGCCAGTACTCCGCCAATATTTCTTTTGCGGCAAGCCTGCTCTATAAGCTGACCGGCGACAGATCCTATGCCAAAGAAGCCGCCGATGCCATTCAATACACGCTTCAATGCCAGCGAACAGAGCCGCTTAATGACAAAGATAAGACCCGTGGCTTCTTCTATCGCGATCTGAATAAAAGGTCAATCGTTCATTACACGCATCAGTCCAGGGATCAGTCATTCATGCAGGCATTGACGGCACTTTGTGAAACCCAGCCCAATCATCCGGATCGTCAAAAATGGGAAGCCTCTGTCAGGTTGTACGGGGATTACCTGAAAAATATCATGAAATATGTTCAGCCTTATGGACTGGTGCCCAGTGGCGTTTACAATTTGAATGAGGTAAAAGACTCCGTCAATTTTTACAAAGTGCAGGTAGGTATTTTTAGTGGGGCTGAAAAAGATTACAAAGAACAACTGGAAAATGGTTTTAAACTGGATGACGAACATTATCTCCGGGTCTTTCCTGTGTGGTTCTCATTCCGTGGCAATGCCGCCGTTCAACTCTCAACCGGGAAAGCAGCCGCTCTGGCGGGAAAATTACTGCACGACAAAGAGTTGATGGATATCGCAGAGCAACAATTATTTTGGATCGTAGGAAAAAATCCTTTCGGGCAATCCATCATTTGGGGCGAAGGAAGTAATTATCCGCAACTGTATACAGCCCTGCCAGGAGAAACAGTGGGTGGTATTCCGGTTGGGATGCAATCCAGGTTCAATGATGACAAGCCCTATTGGCCGCAGTTCAATACTGCTACGTATAAAGAATTATGGGGCGCGCCGGCAGCAAGATGGTTGTCGTTGATCGCTGAATTCTAATACTACACTATCAATATTTTTCTTCTATTCCGGTTTTTGTCCCTGGTGGATTATCGATCAGGGGCTCTTCCGGTTTAGCCCGTTTTCCGTAGCTGAATTCATGTTGAGCCCCTGGCTGATTACTTTTGCTGCCATCACGCTCTGTTGGCTTAGAAGCTCTCATATAGAGATAGGACCGGTTCATGCCGGACAAGTACCGGACTTCAAAATTATAGGTAACTTTTTCCTGTTTAAAATTAGCTGGTTTTACCCGGCTACCCCATCCAACGGTCCTGCCGCTCGCGGCTTTGCTCCACCATTCTCCTTTTCCCTTGTCAGGAGTGAGGATCAGTTGGTTGCCCTTAATTTCATATTTACCCGTTTCATACATGAACAGGATCTCTTTCATATACACGGACCAATCCTTTGCCTTGAACAGGTAGGTCCCATTCTCGAAGAAAAAATATTCCCTTCTGAAATACCCGCCGGTAGGCACTGGCATTCCATTGGTGACGCCTGAAGATTCAATATTGTAACTCGTCCACAAACCCAGGATCGATGATGAATTGCCCGCACTCGTATTGGAGGATTTTGCAATGACAGCTTCAGCTTTGGAAGGTGGCGGCAGTTCTATGGACTGTACCATTTGGATGAACTCTTTCAAAAATTCTTCCGACGTTCCATTACAGAGAACGCTCACGCAGTTTTTTCCGTTACTGAATACCATCAGAATGGTGGCCACATTGGCTCCGTTGTATTTCCAGGTGCCGGCACGGCTTAATTGTTCCCAACCTTTACTATTTTCCTGTTTTGACTTTTGTTCATCCTGAATAGCATGTACAGACAGTACCACCGTTTCCCATTCACTTTGCATATCGCTAACAATATCTCCTTTGCTGACAATGCTCTTGTAAATGACTATTTGGCTCCAGTTGCTGCCGGTTGCTTTGGAGTAGGAGATATAGGAATCCTTCACTTCTTCCGTCCATCCTGACGGAGCTGCATAAGATACTATATCGAATGATCTCTTTTGCGCCTGCATGCTTACTGAGGTTACGAGGAATAATAAAGCGAGTAGGGTTTTCATTTTTCCATTTTTTGCTTTGTGAAAATATGGCGTTGCCCCGGTTTGCCCATTCCTCTAAAAAGGGGATTTTATACATTATACCAAAACACCCAGGTAGCTGATCGCTACTCTGGGTGTTTACAATTAGGTCAGTATGTGTTAATTACCGAATAGCCAATCCAGGAGTGTTGGCTCGGCATATGCTTTTATCCAGCTATTATGCTTTACGCCTTTATATTCTGTGTATTTGGGTTTTCCACCGGCTTCTTTCAGACGTGCAATTACCATACGCGTGTACTTTACGTTGTTGACATCATCCTCATCTCCATGAAAAGCCCACAAGGGCACTTTTTTGTAAATGGCAGCCTTGGCGGTATCTGCTATACCACAGATGGGGACAGCCGCCGCAAATAACCCAGGAGCCCTGCTTAAAAAATCAAAAGTACCTTCTCCGCCCAATGAAAGGCCTGTTATGTAAATGCATTTCGTTTTTACAGGCAGTTCTTTTTTAAGCGAATGGATCAGTTTCAAAGCTAGCCTGGTAGAAGTGGTGGGCGTATCAGGCGTTGCGATGCTATTGGGAAAGCCAGGAAAACGAACCCAGGGCTCTTGCTTTGTGCATTGGGGTACAAGAATGAAACAAGGATACTTTTTCCTGTTTAAGCTATCCAGGAAAACTGCAGGAAGACTCTTTAGAGGCTTTTCGTTATCAGTCCCCCAGGCCCCTGCGCCATGCAGGAACAGTAAAAGTGGATATTTTTTTCCTGGTTTGTAATCTTGTGGATAGAGCAGGCGGTAAGGAAGCGTATCGCCTCCCAGGATGAATTGTCTTTTTTCGAATTGCTGGGCTATAGCGCTGCTGCATACCATCAATACCCATACGGAAAGAATAAATGACTTCATAGAGCGGAGCAAATTATTTCAGGAACAACAAGATCTATTCATCTGGATCGGCGGACAAGGGACTGATCCGAAACTACAAAAAACACAGCAGTCTCCTTTTTTCGGGCTAATCCTTTGCCGGCAATTTTCGCAATCGTAAAAGTATTGACAAGCGTCCAACGGCATTGTCTCAACTTTTGAGTGATTGCAGAAAGGACATATTATCGTTGATTCCAAAATCAGCACCTTATCATCCATTAGTTATTCTTTGTTGTTGCTAAATTGCTTTCTTATTCAATATGGCTGGTCCATTGTGTGGCAAGCGCTTCAACATAATCTACAAAATTAATCACTCCGTTAATATGATGGAATGTGTATTTAGGCTGCCCCTCAACAGTGGTCACATATGTAAAGCTGTGATCATGAGAGAATAAATATACTTTTTTTGTTTTGATGTCATACAGGGTTTCCGCGTCGTTGGCTTCACCTACAAATGAAATCAGGTTACGGAGAGACATAGGTTTTATTCCATTGGCCTCGCAGACTTCAGCATAATAATCTTGCCAGGATAATCCTGCCTTACACTCGCACCTTATGAAAAGGAAATTCTGATTATTGGTGAATGCCCATCAGGCTCGTTAAATCTTTCCCTAATCCCTCCGATATTATCAAGCAACAATTTGTGTTCAGGCATCAATAGGGAGCAGATCTTCTTTACCGGCATTGAATAGAGGTTTCAGCGAAAATACTATTACCTCGGCAGGAAACAAAAGGATAAGAATGATTGCCGTTATAGTGTTTTGTTTTACCCTTTTATGCAATTTTGGAAAGAGAAATCTTTGGCTCCAAGGCAATTCCAGACCCCTGATTTTCCGGAATGATGATTTGCTTTTTCAATACGTACTGCAAGAGAAAAGCAAGGACCAGGGCTGCTGGAATACTAATTGATATCCATGTGGCAAAATCGCGTGCAATTCCCTGCAAATCCTTGTAATAAAGAATATAAGCTCCAAGCCCTATGACGATGCCTGTTACTGCAGCCAGAAAATACACCAGGATACATTGCCACATCCATTTCTTGGGAGACTTTACCATCGGCTTCAATTGTATTGAATTGATGATGCCAATTGACAGGAACATGAACAAAATATCAAATGGAACGAATAAGGTATAATATCCTAGCCAGAACACCCATGGAGTAAAGAACAGGAAGGGCCAGATGCCAGCTTGAGTCTGTGGTTTCCCTGCAATCTGGAACGTTCTGTTTTGCATCCTTACAAGAAAGAATACAAAAACGAATATTGACAGTGTATGCATTATGAACTGCGGGGTGGTTAGTAGTTTGTCATGATCCCCGGTGAGGCCGTGTGCAATAAGCGGATGCAGCACCCCTAAGGCGCCTGGATAAACGACCAGGTTTCCAATTTTCCATTTTCTTAAAAAGATGTTTTTGTTTGATTCCATATACTTTAGATTGATCCTGCAAAGCACCTCCAATTTCCTGGGGCAAAAAGGGATAGTTTCTGCTTAAAATGATATATTTTACGACATGGCTTTACAGGGAATGGTCATTCGCACTGTTTTTCAAGCGGCTACATCATTAGGAGCTGCTTTCGATACTATTTGCGAGATGTCTGGCATCAGCCCCGAAGAAATTGGCGATTCAGAAAAAATGGTGGAATGGGAGAAAGCTGCCCTCATCTGGGTGCCGCTTTTAAAGTTATCCGGCGATCCCCTGATCGGTTTGCATGTGGGCATGGGGGTTGACAAAATGCTTCATGGCATGGTTGGTTTCTTGATCCAAAGCAGTAAAGATCTCGATCAGGCGCTTCAGATGCTGTGTCGCTACAGCCATATGGTTTCTCCGATGGTTGAGTACAAGTACAGCGTGAAAGAGATGGCTGTCCTGGAAATCACCCAAAACAAGATGTGGTTGATGAAACACCCCGAACCTGCAAGACATGCCAATGATTTTTTATTCGCCGCTATTCTCAATACATCTAAATCGCTTACAGGAAAGAAGATAATTCCATTAAGGGTTGAACTGGCATATGAAATGAGAGAGATTTCAGAATACAGGAACTTCTTTGGCTGTGACGTGGTATTCAATAAAGATGCTAACCGGATAATCCTGCCGAAAGAAATGATTTCTACTGCTATACTCTCCAGTGATCAATCCATGTTCCAGGTATTTAGTTCAATTGTAGCGGATAAGCAGGCCAGGCTTGAAACGAATAGCCTGGCGGAAAATCTGAGACAGGTACTATTAATGCAGTTCAAAGGAAGGATACCTACCATTGAAGAAGCTGCTACAGTCTTGAATACAACTCCCCGCAATTTGCAACGAAAATTGCAGCAAGAGCAAACGAGCTTCCGGGATATTGCAGGAGAAGTAAGAAAAGAAATTGCCATGCATTTGATGCAAAACCCAGGGATAAGGATCTCGCAGGTGTCGGATATTTTGGGATATTCTGATCTTACGGCATTTAGAAAAGCATTTAAATTGTGGACGAATAAAACGCCGAGAGGGGTGAGAAAGGAGATGAAGTGATGCCATTGCCGTTGCTACCAGCTTCCTCCTGTGGACATCAAGAGATCAATAGCATCCGGGCCTGGATCGTAAAGCCAGTTGTATCCGCTAACACTTCCATCTTCATTTATTAATGCCTGAATATAACCAGTCATTATTTTGTAGGTTTCAATCCTGAGTTTACAAACAAACATTCTGTTATCAGTTTCCTGGATTCCAGTATCTGTTCCTGAGAGCTCAAATCTCAATTGACAGTTCAATAATTTTAGAAATGGAATAATAGAAAAGTCGATTGCATTTTGGTTAGTAATGATATGCAAATTTATTAGGTCAATTAGAAACTGTGCCTCTGATCTATCGAAACAGTATAAACGAATTAGATGCTGAGGATCAGCCCAGGGATATTTCCCTGCATCAGACAGGTCTTCTAAATATTCTAACTTCATTTATCATTCGAAAATAATAAAGATCAAGTATTGTGATCCCTTAGGCTACTGGAAAATGAGGTTAAAATTTTAACGGCGGCCCTACAATCTCCATTCCGTGCTTCGCCCACAGCTCTTTCAAAGACTTCTCCTGATTTTGCGGTACGTCTGCACCCACTTTTGCGAGTTGATGAAAAAAATCTTCCATTAAGCCTGCCGGCTGAAAGAGAACAAGCATTTGGGCCTCATCTTCACTTATCTTGGCAAAAGCATGAGGAACGGTCCGTGGTGCGAAAGCAGAGTCACCAGGTTTCAGATTGAAAGTATCGTCCCCCACTTTTACAATGAATTCACCAGAGATAACATAGAACCATTCATCCTGGGAATGATGAACATGGAAAGCGGGCCCTCCTTTCGATTGCCGGATCGTATGATAGATCAGTAAATCACCATCTGTGTCT
>JAGIAP010000159.1:11870-12086 GCA_017744805.1 Chitinophagaceae bacterium
GAGACCTTGCAATCAAATTTTCCACCCATCAACAGCAATTCTTCCTGGTACCTGTCTTTATTGGCTTCAACCTTAAAGCCTTTGTTCGGTCTGTTTATGGATGTGTTTGTAGCATTCGCTATGAGGGCAGAGGCCACAAGAGGGAATTGAAGGAATAATCGACGTTTCATGATCTTAGTTTTGGTTGGAAAGGATGTAGCCTCATAAGGTAAGATT
>JAGIAP010000015.1:0-11141 GCA_017744805.1 Chitinophagaceae bacterium
GTTGATGCCTGACCTGGTGGTGGGCGAGTTGCAACAAGACGATGCTGATATTGCCATGGTGCAAGCGGGCTCCGGCCGGATACAGGGGGTACTGGAACAGTTCCGTCGTTCCGGGAAGAAATTAAAAGAAGTGAGTGTGGTGCAGTTGTCCGATATCCGCTGGAACGGTAACCGGTTCAGGATAAGTACGAAGAGTGGATATGCATTCACGGTGCGGAAACTGGTGATCAACAGTTCGTTTATGATTGACCGTGAGCGGGGCGTGGTATTGATCCCATCGGCTCCGAAGGCGATGGAGATCGTATTTGAAGGAATGGGCGATAGCCGGAGTATGCCGATGTTCTGGTCTATGCGGGGAAAGGATCTGCAGGAAGCTCAGATTGCCGGCTTCATGAGGAATGAGGGTGGGGGATTCATGTGTGTGGCTTAGTGATGTATAATAATGATATGTATAAAAAGAAAAACCAGCCAAAGAATTGGCCGGTCCTACTATTTACTAACCCATCATAAAACTATCTTTTGAATGCAGGGTTGATGGGGTGCCTTAGTTGGCGTCCTGCATTTCCTTAATCTTTTCGCGGATCTTGGTCTCGATCTCGTTGGAGAGCTCGGGGTTATCGATGAGCAATTGTTTTACTGCATCGCGTCCCTGACCAAGTTTATCTGTATTGTAGCTGAACCAGCTACCGCTTTTCTGAACAATTCCCAGTTCTACGCCCATATCGAGGATCTCACCAGTTTTGGAGATACCTTCTCCGAAAACGATATCAAATTCTGCAGAGCGGAAGGGAGGAGCTACTTTATTTTTTACCACTTTTACTTTCACACGGTTACCGATGGCTTCATCACCGTCCTTGATCTGTGCCATACGGCGGATATCGAGGCGGACAGAGGCGTAGAACTTCAGGGCATTACCACCGGTGGTAGTTTCGGGGTTACCGAACATCACACCGATCTTTTCACGCAACTGGTTGATGAAGATGCAAATGGTATTGGTCTTATTGATAGTAGCTGTAAGCTTACGAAGCGCCTGGGACATCAATCTTGCCTGAAGGCCCATTTTGCTGTCACCCATTTCGCCTTCCAGTTCACCTTTCGGTACCAGAGCGGCTACTGAGTCGATCACCACCACATCCAGGGCTCCTGAAAGGATCAGCCTGTCTGCGATCTCCAGGGCCTGCTCACCATAGTCTGGCTGAGAGATCAGGAGATTGTCTACATCCACACCTAACTTGCGGGCATAAGCGCTGTCGAATGCATGCTCTGCGTCGATGATAGCGCACATACCACCTTTCTTCTGAGCTTCTGCTATCGCATGGATGGCGATGGTGGTTTTACCAGATGATTCCGGCCCATAGATCTCGATGATACGTCCCCTGGGGAATCCACCGATCCCGAGCGCTGTATCCAAACCGATGGAACCGGTTGATACCACTTCATGAGGGTCCTGTGATTTTTCGTTCATCATCATCACACTGCCTTTTCCAAAATCCTTTTCGATCTTGTCCATGGTCAGTTTGAGCGCTTTGAGCTTCTCGCTGTTGCCGCCGTTGCCGGAATTATCTTTAGGCTCTTTTGTCTCTTTAGACATAATGGGTGAGTTTTTAGTAGTTATTAGTAGTGATCGATTGCATGTCAAATGTAGGAGAAAAATCTGAATTCCAAACTAATTATTTTAGCAAAATGAACTAAAAATTTTGGAGACTAAATTTTCATTGATCCTGAACATAATATTATACTTCCCGGTACGTTTGTGTCGCAGAAAATTATCCAGTGATAAATTCATCGCATCGTATGATAACTTCTTCTAATGAAAAATCCTGCGGACGTCATTTGCAGGGCTCTGGGATAAAATGTGAAATATTCCTCCGGGAAAGGCGTTGGGTGAAAAACGTTATAAAAACACCTACATATTTGCGATTCGTCAATTACTCTGTAGTACCAAGGGTTTTTTTGTAATCCCCGTAATTAAAATGGCCTTAAAAAACACACTTAACTAATTGTATAGTAACAATTTTCTTTCGTTCTATTACCTTTGGAACCCCAGACAGGCATGATGCTTGCTAACCTTTCAACCCAGGTGATTGCAGTAATGCCCGGATGGATGTATTTTTCTCATTCAAAACAATTAATATGAAGCCCAGACAAGTCTTATTAGTAGCGATGTCCCCTATCCTCCTTTACTCTTGCGTAAGTAAAAAGAAATTTGCCGCCGAGCAAGCTAAGGTTGCTGACCTCACGGCACAGAACTCCAAACTCACAGGCGACCTGAAAGGTTGTGAAGACCTGAAGGCAGAAGCCGCTCGTAAAGCAGAAGCTCTCCAGAACGAGATCGCTGCTCTCAACAAACAGATCGATTACCTGAAAGAAAACAATACCACTGCCCTGAAACAACTGCAGGATCTCTCAGTGATCTCCAGCTCTCAGGCAGAAAGCATCCGCAAATCACTCGACAATATGGGTGCTAAAGATGCTTATATCCAAACACTCCAGCAGCAAATGGCTAAGAAAGACAGCCTGAACATGCAACTGGTGATGAACCTGAAAGGTGCTATCGGCAACCTGGACGACAAAGACATCAACATCAAGGTTGACAAAGGTGTTGTTTATATCGACATCTCTGACAAGCTCCTCTTCAAGAGCGGAAGCTACGACGTTACCGATGCGGCCAAGTCTGTACTCGGCAAAGTGGCTACCGTGCTGAAAAATCAACCAGATATCGAATTCATGGTGGAAGGTCATACAGACAATGTTCCTTTTGCCCGTGGCGTTCTCGTAGACAACTGGGATCTCTCTGTTAAACGTGCTACTTCTGTAGTTCGCGTTCTCCAGAAAGAATACGGTCTCGAGCCAGCTAAGATCACTGCTGCCGGTAGAGCTGAATACGTTCCCGTTGGTGGTAACGATACCGTTGAAGGTAAAGCTGCAAACCGCAGAACACGTATCGTGATCCTTCCTCAACTGGATCAGTTCTTCAAACTGCTGGAGAAAAAACCCTAACTAAAATTTACCGGTAGATAACCGAAATTTTACTCCAACCGTGCGGTTCGCAACCGCCAAAATATAGTAAAGGCTGCACTTCGATAGTGCAGCCTTTGCTTTTGTTATCATATATGCGCAACTATGCCTCAATTTGGCACAGTTGTGAATCAGTATCGGAAACTGCCAACTCAATGGTTAATTTTGATCCCCGACCGGCCCATGGCCCGGCCGTGTACCAAAAGAATAATCATCTGCGAATAAAAAAGGATAGCAACCTCACCGGTCTTAAGGCCGGTGTTCCTTTTTAATTATTACCTCCACGATCACCCGAGATCAAAGACACCAGCCATCGCAGATCCGCACTTTCCAGCGGATGATTGGTGTCCGGCAAAATGCAAAGACTGCCGGCAGGCAAGGCCCTGTACACAGCAAGGGTCTCTTCCAGGCTCACCATCCTGTCCTTATCTCCCTGCATGATCAGGCTGGGCGTTTGCACCTGTGGATAATCTTCCATCGATAAAGTATTGCTTGCCCCAAGGGCGGTAAGCATGGCCCCTGTTCTTGAAAGCAGTTCCTTCCAGTCATTGGGCGCATGCATTTTCTCCAACTGCTGGGCAAAGGCGGGCGATTTTTCCAGGATAAGGGCCGCATCGAATAGCCGTTGTTGTTTGGCAGCGATGGCTTCATCCCACTGCCACTTGGTGGCCAGCGTTATCAGGCGACTGATCTTTCCGGGATGATGCCTGGCAATATACATGCCTACATAACCTCCCATACTGTAGCCGAAAACAATGGGCGACTGCAACTGATGCTGCTCCAGGTAGTCCAGTACCTGCCCTGCAAAAAGCTCCATGGAAAAGGGCCCTTCCGGCATGGGCGTTCCGCCATGGCCTGTGAAATTGATGGTATGAACAGCATAGCGGCCACTCAGGGCATTCGCTAAAGTTTGTAATTGTGAGGCAGCCCCGATGGCGCCATGAAGTAAGACAATTGACTGCATGTTATAATGATAAGGATCAAGTAATCATTCCCGTTATTTCCTCAGCCTTGCTTCCTCGAGGTCTAGTTCCTCTTCTTTCTTACGGATCAGTTCGTCGGGGAATTCATTTTCGTGACGCATTTTATTGAGCTCCTGCCTGCGGGCATGTACCAGTTCAAGGAGCATTTCGCGGTACCTGGGCAGGAATTCGGGGCGTTTTTTGAGCTCATCTTCTTTCTCCAGTTTGCGGGCAGAGATCTCCGCCATCCGTTTGTAACGGTCGCGCAACCTGGTGAAAGCTTCAATGCTATTGGCTTCGGAGGAATAATTATGTTCGATATGGTCCAGTACGATATTGGCCAGCCGCAACCTGATCTCCTGCTCCCGTGCATGCTCGGTCTCCGGCTCTTCGATCTTGAGCCATTTCAAAACAAACGGCAGACTGAGGCCCTGGATCACCAGGGTTACGAGTATCACAGAGAATGTGATGAAGAGGATGAGGTTCCGATAGGGGAAGGCATGTCCGCTTGAAAGCGTGAGCGGTATAGACAAAGCAGCAGCCAGCGAAACAACGCCCCGCATGCCGCTCCAGGCCACCAGGAAAACACTGGCCGGTGTTGGCCTTACTTCTTTCTTCCTTATATTTTTACTGAGTATCCTGGGCACGTAGGCGCCGGGAAATACCCAAAGGATCCTGATCAGGATGGTCACCAGGCTGATCACCACTGCATAGGTGAAGGATCTTAACATCGAATTCTCTTCCAATCCTGCCACGATACCCGGAAGTTGCAACCCGATCAAAATGAATACTACACCGTTCAATAGAAATACAAGTGTCTGCCAAACGCTGTTCGTTTGTATGCGGGTGTTGTAGGAGAACACTTCATGCGAGCGCCAGCTCATGAACAGACCTCCACTCACCACGGCCAGTACGCCGGAGAAGTGAAAATGCTCCGCAGTGATATACATAAGGTATGGCGATATCAGCGTGATGGCCGTATCGATACTGGGTGTGGTAGGAAGGAATTTGTGGATCAGGTATTCGATGAATGCGAATGCCAATCCTACCACGATCCCCATTAGTGACACCCAAACAAATTCAGCCCCTGCTTTCCACAACACGAACTGTCCTGTAAGAATGGCTGCCAGCGCAAACCGGAATACGATCAGTGAAGAAGCGTCGTTCACGAGGCTTTCGCCTTCCAGGATAGTGATCGCTCTTTTGGGCACTTTCAATCCCTGCAATACGCTGGTGGCGGCAATGGCATCGGGCGGGGAGATGATGCCACCGAGTAGAAAGCCCATGGCCAGGCTGAACCCTGGTATCATCGCATGGGCGGTAAATGCAACCGCCGCTGATGTGAAGATCACCAGTCCTACCGAAAGAAGCCCGATCGGTCTTCGGTTCGACCAGAAATCGTTCCATGAGGTATACCATGCAGCAGAATACAATAAGGGAGGTAGGAAGATGATGAACACCACTTCTGGTTCCAGGCTGATGGAAGGAGTGCCAGGTATGAGGCTGATCAGCAATCCTGCAATGACGAGAAAGATCGGGTAGGAAACCTTCAGTTTCTGACTCAGCATACTCAGCATGGTCACTACAAAAAGCAGCGAAAGGATCAACAATACATGGTTCTGCAGCATGGCTACAAGATAGAGAAATCGGAGGGAAGAAATTCAACAAACCTGTAGAATGATCACAACAAAAGATCATTTGACCGGGGCTGCGGCTTCTGGCAATGGTTTTGAAAAACATTCATAAACAGTGTATGAAGAATTTACTGATGGCAGCGATACTGATGGCAACACTTGGGGCTTGCAATGATAACAGCCGGGATCCAAATGTGAATGATCGTTCCACCGAAGACCGAAGGGTGGATACATCTCTCAACAGGCCCTATGATTCGCTGAGGAAAGACACGATACGGATGGATACCGCCAACCGGCCAAAAGGCGGCGTAGATTCCATTCGTCATAAATATTAACTCGGGAGTTAAAGCATCATAAACGCTGTTGCTCAACTCGCAACAGTAAAGGAACCGTCTGCAAGCAGGCGGTTTTTTTATGGCTGGCAGGAAAATTGAAAGCAATACAAAAAAAAGAACCATGCGCACGCTGATCCTTGCCGGATGGGTGCTGTTTTTGTTGGTGGCAGCGGCTGCTCCGGCCCATATAGAAAATAATGGCACTGGCCATGAAGACAAATATTCAAAATTGAACGATCATCGAAATACTTTCCGTGCCCTGATGCCAGGGAATTCCCGGGGAGTGGCTTTTAACCGCTATCATCCTGAAACAGGCATATTCCAATCAGGGCCGGATACCTCACTCAATGGTGAATGGTTCCTGCAGCCTGCACTTCCGTCCGATACGGCGGCCGGACAATTCCCCTCCATCAACTTCAATCTGAAAAAGAAAATATTCAGCGGCAACACGGGATGTAATACCATGAATGGGTCTTTTGTGATCACAGACAGCAGTCTTCACTTCAATGACAATCTTCGGGTGACCCGGAAGGTTTGTACCGGATACAATGAAGCGGCTTTTCTGAAGAACTTGTTCATGGCCAACCGATACACCATTGAAGATTCGGTAATGATCTTATGGTTCAATCAAACGGAGCTGAGCCGCTGGACCCGCAAACCGGAAAGGGAATTGAAGATCAAGAAGGCCTGATCATACTTTTTCTTTGCTTTTGCTCAACCACTCACGGTGCTGAACAACCGCCCGGATCTCTCCGTAACTATAGCTATCGCCCAGTTGCTCCCGGATGGCGGTAGCGGAAAAAGATTCTCCTGGCGCAGATTCCAGCACTTGCATGATGCCTTTTATCTTGTCAGGTTCTACCAATTGTGTAACAGCAATTTCGCCGGTGGCAATAAAGGAGGTGAGATGTGATTCGATGGTTCCATTGGCCAGGTTGCGTACACTGGCGATCTCGGGTATCGTCTTTCCTTCGCGGAATAATTTCAAAGTGATGCGATTGGTTTCGCCTTTGGCCGGCTTGGACGATCTCTTATCTTCTTTCACCACCGGTTCAGCTTCTGCGGCTTTTTCCCGATGGGCTTTCTGCAGTTCTTCCACTTCCTGCAGCAGCTCTCCTGCCGATCTTCCCTGCACCAGTCCGGCGGCAATATGAATGGCCTGTTGCAACTCCTGTTTCTTTCTTTCCGGCAGCAATGCCAGTTCATTCACTTCCCTCACATATTTTTTGATCCGCTGTTTAATGCGCACTTCTTCTGCATGATTGCGGATAGATTGGATCAGTTGATCGAGGGGCTGTAAGAAATATTCGCTGGCGGCTGCAATGCGCTGGCGAAGGAACTGGAAATTATCCTGCTCGGCCATCGGCAATAGTTGTTCCAGTTGCCTCATGAAACGACCCGCCATATCCTGGTGTTGCAGCACCGTTCGGGTAACACCCTGGGCCCAGGCCACAGCGCCGTTCATATCTGCCAGTTGCCTGTTGGGATATTCGTCGTAATGGTCTTTGAAGGCTTCGCTCATTTTAGTGAAGTCGAAGCTCTTCACCAGCGATTTGGCGATGAAGAGTTTCTGTTCTTCCTCCAGTAATTTATTGAGCACCTCTTCCGGAAGTTCCTGCCGGATGAATTCCATGGTGCGTGTATCGGTCTGGATACAATGTGGCTGGATCCTCGAGAACAGGATCAGTCCTTCCAGTGAGGTCAGGCGACTGAGCGCCACATACACTTGTCCGGGCGCAAAGGAAGAGCCGGCATCGATGATGGCTTTCTCAAATGTGAGGCCCTGACTTTTATGGATGGTGATGGCCCATGCCAGCCTGATGGGAAATTGAGTATAGCTGCCCAACTCTTCTTCTTCGATATTATCTTCCTCGCGATTGTACTGGTAGCGGATATTTTTCCAGGTCTCTTTTTCCAGTTCCATTTCATAAGGCTCACCCGGAAAATTGACATAGATCTTATCATTGGCGATGCGACTGATCACTGCGATCTTACCATTATAATACCTCCGGCTTTCGCCTTTGTCATTCTTGATGAACATGATCTGCGCTCCTTCTTTGAGTTGCAGCATTCTTTCTGCCGGGAGCGCTTTTTCATTGAAGTCTTTGGTGATCTCGCCCTGGAACTCGTGCACATCGCCGGTCAGCTTGTTCAGTTGCTGCTGGTTGATGGTATCGGCTTTGGCATTATGTGTGGTGAGAATGATATAGTTCTCCCGGGGATCCTGTTGATAGCCGGGTTGATAATGCTGATGAAGCCTGTCAAGGTCCTGAGACGATACACTGTTGTTACGTATATTATTGAGTATCTCGATAAAATCTGCTTCGTGCTGGCGATAGATCTTCTTCAATTCCAGGTACACCGGTGGATGCTGGTGTAGTACGTGAGCATCAAAGAAGAAGGGGCTTTTGTAATGTTCCCTGAGGATCTCCCATTCATCATTACTGACAACGGGCGGAAGCTGAAAGAGGTCTCCGATATAAAGTAATTGCACGCCACCGAACGACTGATCGGGTTTGCGCCTGACATGTCTGAGGATCAGGTCTATCTCATCCAGCAGGTCCGCGCGCAACATACTCACCTCATCGATGATGAGCAGTTCCAGCTCGCGCATCAGTTCTTTCTTGTCCTTGCTGAGCTTCAGGTTCTTCAATAAAGTGGTGGCATTATTGAATTGCTGGTTGCTATTCCATCCTGCGAGGGGAGAGGGGATGAAGGCGCCGAAAGGTAGTTGGAAAAAAGAATGCATGGTAACGCCGCCTGCATTGATGGCAGCCACACCTGTTGGCGCGATGATGGCCATTCTCTTATTGCTGTGCTCCCGGATATAACGCAGGAAGGTAGTTTTACCGGTTCCCGCCTTACCAGTGAGGAAGAGGTGGCGATTGGTCTGATTCACGAACCGGGCAGCCAGGTAAAAGAGATGGTTGGAAGTATCGGGGGACGACATATCTTTTCCACTTTGCGGCAAGATAAGTACAATTCATTGAATCAAGTGAGAATAATATTTGATATATACGTATGCATATCTCCGTTAGTGTCTTCAAAAAAGCTATCCTACTGCCGCACCTCCACCCCCTCTCTCCCTCTCACCATCTGGCAAAGAGATGTGAGGAACGCCGGCCTTGAAAACGTAAGCGAAAGAGCCCGGCCTCACCACCACCGCCTCATCAAACCAATCCAATGCTCAAAAAATATCCTCCCGCGCTGGTTCGTTTTCTCAGCCGCGTTCCCACATCTCTTATGCATCAACCAAATACCCACATCTCTTTGCCAGCACCCCTCCCTTTCGTACCTTGCACTCATGATTGACTACCTGAAAGGATTGAATGACAGACAGCGCGAAGCTGTTCTCCATAAAGACGGACCGCTGATGATCGTTGCGGGTGCAGGAAGTGGTAAAACCAAGGTGCTGACCACCCGTATTGCGCACCTCATGGCCAGTGGCGTGGATGCGTTCAATATCCTGGCGCTGACCTTTACCAACAAGGCGGCCAGGGAAATGAAAGAGCGTATCGAGCATATCCTCGGCAACTCCGATGCCCGTAACCTCTATATCGGCACCTTCCACTCCGTGTTTGCCAGGATCCTCCGCAGCGAAGCCCATCGCCTGGGGTATCCCAATAACTTTACCATCTATGATACCGACGATGCCAAGAGTGTGGTGAAAGCAGTGATCAATGAAATGAACCTGGATGACAAGACCTATAAGCCATCCAATATTTATAATCGCATCTCTTCTGCCAAGAACGCCCTGGTAGGCCCCATAGAATACGCCAATGATTATGGCTTACAGCAGGAAGACCTCCGCTCTAACCGCCCGGCTACTGCTCAGATCTACGATGCGTACGTGAAACGCTGTTTCAAGAACGGCGCCATGGACTTCGATGACCTGTTGCTGAAATTCTATGAATTGCTGAAGCATTTCCCGGAAGCGCTGAGCAAATACCAGCACAAGTTCAAATACATTCTCATCGATGAGTACCAGGATACCAACCCTGCCCAGTATGAAGTGATCAAATTGCTGGGAGCCATGCACGAGAATGTCTGCGTGGTGGGCGATGATGCGCAAAGTATCTACGGCTTCCGCGGTGCTACCATCGAGAATATCCTTCAGTTCCAGAAAGATTATGAAGATGCGCATGTGGTGAAGCTGGAACAGAACTATCGCAGTACCCAGTCGATCCTGAATGCGGCCAATGAAGTGATCAAGAACAACAAGAGCCAGATCCCGAAAGACCTCTGGACCGAGAACAGTGAGGGAGAGAAGATCCGCCTCGTTCGTACCTCCACAGACAATGATGAAGGTAAATATGTGGCCGATACCATCCAGGAGCAAAAGCTGCGCAATCATTACAGCAATAAGGACTTCGCGATCCTCTACCGCACCAACTCCCAGAGCCGTGCGTTTGAGGAAGCCCTCCGCAGGATGGGTATCGCCTATACCATGTATGGAGGCACCAGCTTCTATTCACGTAAAGAGATCAAGGACTTTGTGGCCTATCTCCGTGTGATCGTGAACCCCAAAGATGAAGAAGCGCTGAAACGTATCATCAATTATCCTGCAAGGGGCATCGGCAAAACCACTATCGACCGCGCTCTGCTGGTGGCCAATCAGCAGGATATTTCCATGTGGGAAGTACTGGAACAGGCGCAGCTCTTCGGTTTCAAGAGCAATACCCTGGAGGCTATCGATGGATTTGTGACGATGATACAGAGCTTCGCCAGCATGCTCAAAAATCAGAATGCATCCGATGTGGCCGTTCATGTGGGTAAGCAAACCAATCTTGTTAAAGAACTTTTCAACGATAAGAGTACCGAAGGCGTTGCCCGTTATGAGAATATCCAGGAGTTACTGAACTCTATCAAGGAATGGGTGGAAAGCCCGGATGTGGATGAAACAGGAGAAGTAACGGATAAGGGCCTGGGCGCATATTTGCAACAGATCACCCTGCTCACGGATGCGGACGACAAAGATCCCAATGCAGACACTGTGAAGCTGATGACCATTCACGCGGCAAAAGGACTGGAGTTCTCCTGCGTGTTTGCCGTTGGCCTGGAGGAAATGCTTTTCCCCAATGCCATGAGCATTAACAGTAAGGAAGAACTGGAAGAAGAAAGACGATTGTTCTATGTGGTGGTTACCCGGGCAAAATCCAAACTCTGGGTCACCTATGCCAATACGCGTTACC
>JAGIAP010000015.1:11151-34120 GCA_017744805.1 Chitinophagaceae bacterium
TTACCGGTTCGGTCAACTGGTGCAGAACGAGCCCAGCCGATTCATAGACGAATTACCGGATCAATACCTGGATCGCAGTTTTGCCGGAGGCGGCGCCCGCAACCAGGGTAGCGGCTGGGGCAGTGGTGGCGGCAGTGCTTACGATCGCATGCATCGCGGTGGTGGTGGCAGTGGCGGCGGTTGGGGCAGCGGCAATGCTGCCAGGGATGCAGAGAAACAATATGGTCCTCCTCCATCCAAAAAACCGGCCGTTCCTCAGTATGTAACACCCAAGCCTGCAGCATCCAAAGTGGTAGAACATACGCCCAGTGCGGATTTTGTGGCCAGCGACATTTCCGCTCTCGCCGAAGGCAATAAAGTGGAACATCAGAAATTCGGGTTCGGACAGGTGATCAAGATCGAAGGATCGGCACATAATCCTGTTGCTACCATCAAGTTTGATCAGAACGGTGAGAAGAAGATCATGCTGAACTATGCCAAGCTGCGCATCCTTTCCTGATCGAATTCTAATTTGTTCATCATATGGCCCGGTTGTTTTCCACAGCCGGGCTTTTTTATGATCTTTCCGTGACGGGCTTTGGTATTTAGACTGAAGTGGGCCGTCTTCTCCACTCATTTTCAAGGGTTCCTGATTTTACATCCGGATGATAAAAAACACAGATATTTAAGACACTCGTTTTGTTGCTCAGGCGTATTGATCGTAACTTTAAAGAGTTGCCCCTGGACCAGTTACTGTGTGATAAAAAGTAATGGTCATGAACGAAAAGATGGAACAAAGTGCCAATGCACCTGCCTGTTCTTATATAACCTTCAATACAGTTGACTGGGTGGATATTTTTGTACGCCCGGTTTACAAAGAGATCATCGTTGAAGAGCTGAATTGCTTCATCGTGTCCAAAGGGCTGATCGTGTATGCCTGGGTGCTGATGAGCAATCATCTCCATTTATTGGCCAGGAATAGCGACCCCGGCGGACTGGCCAGGATAGAAAGGGATTTCAAAAAAGTTACTACCAACAGGATCCTGGAAGCGCTGGAAAGCGAAACCGATCATCGCAGGGATTGGATGCTTAAACGCTTCGAGCATTGCAGCCAATCACTGAAACGCCTGGAAAGGTTCCAGGTATGGCAAACATGCTCCAATCCTTCGTTCATAGATTTCAAGGAGGTGTTCAAGCTCAAAGAGAAAGTGTTGCATATCCACGAAAATCCTGTCCGGGATGGGATAGTAGACAGGCCAGAGGAGTATATCTTCAGTTCAGCCCGCGATTATGCCGGAGAGAAAGGATTGGTGAGAACCACAGTGATAGACTTCAAAGAATTGTTGAGGATGATGATCCGAACCTGATCATAATTTCTCCACCGCTTCAGTAAGCGCCGCGATATTCTTCTTATCATTCCCCACAAAGATCTTTTTGCCGATAATGGCTACCGGTCGCTTCAGGAAAGTGTATTCTTCCAGGATGAGATCGCGATAATCTTTTTCAGTAAGGGCTTTATCTTTCAATCCCAGTTCCTTGTATTTGAGGGCCCTTCTGCTGAAAAGGGATTCATAAGAGCCGCTGAACGCTTTCATTTCATCGATCTGCGCCGGGGTGATCTTTTCCGTCTTAATATCCTGCATATCAAAACCTTTCTGGTCAACTTTCGTGGCTTTTATGATGGCCTGGCAGGTAGTGCAGTTGCCGAGATGGTAAAATTTTTTCATCTTTTCGGATTAATCCGGCAAAAATAGGGGGGAGACTGTAATATTTTTATAGTGTAACGCGACCTATTTGGTATCTTTTCGCCAAAACCAATTAAAGTTTGCACCCGAAGACCGACCCGGATGAGTTTTTAGCATTGGTAAACCAGCATAAGGGCATGTTGCACAAAGTGTGTAACCTGTACTGTGCCACGGATTACGACAAACAGGATCTGTTTCAGGAGATCGTGATTCAGCTTTGGCGGGCTTACCCCCGTTTTCGCGGCGACTCCAAATTCAGTACCTGGCTCTATCGTATTGCCCTGAACACCGCCATTTCCGATCTCAGAAAACAAAAGAACCTTATCAAAAGCGTAGAACCTGATCTGCTTCCTACAGAGATACAGGATATTCAATACAATAAAGACAAAGAAGAGAAACTCGCACAGCTTTACAAAGCCATTCATCAGCTTCCGGAAATTGAAAGGGGTATCGTTATGTTGTACCTCGAAGACAAGAGTTATGAAGAGATGGAAGAGATCCTTGGTATCAACCAAAATAACCTTCGCGTGAAAATGAATCGTATCAAAGAAAAATTACGTAAACTCACTAAAGCAGTAGAACATGGAGTTGGATAGCCTTAAAGAAATCTGGAAAGACCAGGATAAAGGCATGGACCAGTACCCGGATAGCAATGCAGAGATCCTGTCCATGTTAGGGAAGAAGTCCCAGAGCCCGGTTGCCAAGATCCGTCGCAACCTGCTCCTGGAATTGATCACGATCGTAGTGGTATATGTAGCTTTCATCATTTATTTTGCGCTCAATAAACATGGCCGCTACTGGGAATTGTCCATCATGATGGGCTTGGTAGGCATTGGGTTTGTTTTCTATTATTATCATAAGAACAAACTGCTCAAATCCATGCAGTGCGTTACCTGCGAAGTGAAATCAAATCTGCAAACGCAATTGCATCTCCTGGAAAAATATGTCCGCTTCTATTTCATTGCAGGCACCTTGCTCACGCCGCTTCTCTATTATCTGACAGGCCTGATCATCCTGTACAAAGCAAAGCCCGGCTATATTTCAGGAGAGGTACTCGGAGACCGTGCGCAGGTAATGCTCAATACTGTGCCCAGGCACCAGTTCTTTACTGAATTCCTGATCGGTGGCGTTGTGATCACCGTGCTCATATACTTTGCCAACAAATGGTATATTAGAAAATTATACGGTCAACATATCAATCATCTGCGCGAGCTCCTGCGTCAAATGGACGAGCTCTGATAAACATTTCTTCGGAATATCTTTGTATCTTGATTGCCTAACACGTATGTCATGAACACACGCAGGCAATTCCTGAAACAATCTACTATTTTCACTGCCGCCATATTTGCCGTACCCGAGGATATTTTCTCGCCGGCCCGTAAGCGTTATGGTGTGCAACTGTATACTCTTCGCAAAGAACTCGATGCCAACCCAGTTGATACACTCGGTAAGGTAGCGGCTATCGGTTACACGGATGTAGAAACCTATGGTTACAAAGACGGCAAATGGTTCGGTCTTTCCGTAAACGAATTCAAAAAAGTTCTCAGGGACAATAAACTTAATTCTACTTCCGGCCACACTTTCGGCGGACAGTTCTTCCTGTCTGAAAGCAATTGGGAAGAAAAATGGAAACAGGCGGTACGGGATTCCAAAGCCATCGGCCAGGAATTTATCGTAGTGCCTTATCTCGATGGCAAGTTCCGCGAGATAGACCATTACAAGAAACTCGCACCGATCCTCAACAAAGCGGGAGAGATCGCTAAGCAATCAGGCCTCAGGCTTGCTTACCATAACCACGATTTTGAATTCGCTGTACAGAACGGACAAACAGGTTTTGAGATCCTCACTGCCAATACAGATCCTAAGCTCGTAAGTTTTGAATTGGATATTTACTGGGCCACCAAAGCTGGTCATGATCCGATAGAATTATTCAGAAAATATCCCGGCAGGTTCACGATGTGGCATGTTAAGGATATGGACAATACCCCTGAGAAAAAATTCACTGAAGTAGGAAATGGAGTGATCGACTTCCCAGTGATATTTAAAAATGCAAAGCTCAGTGGAATGAAATATTGGTTTGTAGAGCAGGATATTTGCCCGGGCTCGCCGTTTGATAGTATTAAGACCAGCATCACTAATTTAAAGGAGCGGATCTTGAAATAGCTTATTGTTCCTCGGCAGAAAATATGGTTCTGAATTTCCAGGGAATTGCATTGATCTTACTTCTGAGATCATCAATATCCTTGATCAATATATCAAATGCAGGAGCATTGGGCTCATAGATCATTTGTTCCAGCATTTCCTGATAATCATCCCGCCATCCTTTCATTAATGATTCAGGGGGCATCGGAGACAAACTTTGTGGTTGATGAAGATTGTAGTCAACACCTCCAACCCGTGTATATCGATAGCGATGGGCAACGATCATCTCATATAGATCAGGATCCTGTAACGCCTTTTCTGCATGATGTGATTTTGCAAGTTTTGAGATATCGTATAAATGACGGCTTAGCCGGTTCACTCTGACCTTTTCAACCGGGCGTTGAAATTCTTCATGCAATAAGAAAAGCTTTTCCAGAAAAGTCCGACCGGGATCAACAGAAGGAATATGAATGGCTGGTTGCACCATGTTTTTGTCCGGGTAGTATTCATCAACCAAAGAATTGAAAGTTCTGATAGAAAATGGCTCTCTGAGTGATCGGCAACCGATCTCTATTTGAACTCGGGGCAAAATATATCCTGGTGTGTTTATCATCCCGGGATAATGAATGTTGATGATTCGGGGATCTTGATCTTTAGTTGGCGCTTCTACTATTTCAATGTCAATATTCTTTATTCCGCGTTGCTTGAAACCCAGCGCCAGATCCTTCGAAAACTTGTCTGTTATATAGATCCCTGCGGCTTTCCGAAGTTTTGTACGTTGGGTTTTATTGAGCTCTCCACTGAAACCTAAGAACTCCCTGTCAACGGCAAGGTCAACGTCTTCAGAAAACCGGCCAATAAGCTGCCATGCTTTACTCAATGAAGTGCCGCCTTTGAAGACCAGGTATTGTCCCACTGGCAAATCGAAAATGATCGAGAGGGTTTGCACCACCCACCAATCCTTTTCAATAATGAATGGTGATCTTCCGGCTCTAAGGCCGATCTGTTCATATGCTATCAATTTTTCTGAATCTGGTAATTCTAGCCATTTGATCATGATTAATCTCTTTTAATACTCTTACGTAAAATCACTCTGATCCATTCAGGCGCAAGCTGTATGTCATGTTCCAATGCTGAAGGGGTTTCTTTTTCCAATTCTTTCAGAATGGTGTCGATTTCATGCTTTGTCACATGTTCATTGCCGATAGCCTTGAATGCCTGAATAGCTAAAGTGCTGATCTTTCCAATTGTTGACAGGTTCCTGGGAGATGCTTTTTTGAAAACGATCTTCCTGTCTCCGATCTTGATGGTCCTGGCAGCTCCGTCTGTCAGGTACACTACATTTGAAGGAACCTGTGTGGATAAACCAAAAGCGTTGAGTGCAGCGGTTCCTGTTGGGGTGATACGCGCTTTATCCCTGCGACTGATAGCTTTTGCAATCTGTTCTGTGGTGGGTTGCAGCACTCCCCATACCGGATGAGTTGGTAAGAGACCATATATACCCCTGGCTACCCGCTGAACCTTATCTGATTTTACCAGACGCTCCAGCGCTTTACCTACTGTTTTTGCCGAGCCGAAATACAAGAAATCTTCGACGAAGACTAAGGTTCCGGGCGGCTCTTTCAGTACTTTTTCAATGATATGATCATCAACACTTTGCATTTGGATGGCTAGAATTCTGTCGCAAATTTAGTAAATACTTGCGACAAAAAGAACAAGATTCCCTTTCTTCCGGTAACTTTATTAAATAAAAAAAACGAGGCTAACCACCGTCAACCTCGTTTTTTTATTAGAGCTTTTCAGCTCCTCAACCTTTCTATTACAATTTTCTGATCTTGATATTCCTGTACCAAACAGGATCGCCATGGTCCTGCAGGCCGATCCTTCCTTTTTTGATAGTACCAAATGCAGGCATGTCTTTGAACTTGCTTCCCGCGATCATCTTCTTCCAGTTATCATCCCACATGGTGGTGCTGACCACTTTGGTGCCATTGAGGAAGAATTCCAGTTTGGCATTTTTGGAGATGATCTCCACCTGGTTCCATTCTCCGGCGGGCTTCACCATTTCAGGACTTGACGTGATGAGGTCATACAGGTCACCGGCGCGGTGCTTGATGATCTTTGAGTCAGGATGGGCGGCATTGTCCAGTACCTGCATTTCAGGACCGGTATGCCAGGTATGTTCAAATTTTGGATCTTCCTTCACGAAGAGGATGATGCCGCTATTGCCGGCAGAATCCAGTTTCCACTCGAGTTTGAGATCGAAATTATCGTACTCTTCCGCAGAAACGATATCGCCGCCACCTACTGTTTGCCAATCCTTTTTGGTTTTGGGGTCCAGGTGCAGCGCGCCATCGGCAACTGTCCAGGCGCTTCCGTCAGATTTATTGTTGTACACATGCCAGCCGTTCTTGGTCTTACCATCGAACAGCAATTGCCAGCCTTCTTCTTTTTCCTGGCCGGTGAGCTCGTTATTGGCGGGTGTTACATCTATTGCGGGACCTCCCATAGAAGAGTCTTTTTTAGTAGAGTCTGTTTTCAGTTGATCAGCTTTGTTGGCATTGTCTGCACATCCGGTGAGGCCGGCGGCCAACAATATTACGGCGAGCATTGAGCGCATAGTGTATGATTTGAATTGAACGGTAATATAGCAATTATAATGCCTTCACTTTTATATTTCTGAACCACACTTTGTCGCCATGGTCCTGCAACACGATATGTCCTTCTTTCGCTTTGGCAAAATCGTCCATCTTCACGAATTTACTTTTTGCGATCAACGCCTGCCATTGGTCGTTCCATAAAGTAGTGGTCACTACTTTCGTGCCATTTTGGATCAGGGTGAGATCGCCGTTCCTGAGAATGATCTCACTGGTATTCCATTCGCCGGCGGGTTTGGCGTTCTCTGGAACGGCCGTAACGAGATCATACAGGTCGCCTGCGCGGTGCTTGATATTTTTCGCATCAGGATGACCGTTATTATCGATGATCTGCATTTCCGGTCCGGTGAGATAAGCATATTTGTATTTGGGATCTTCCTGCGCCAGGAACATGATGCCGCTATTGCCGTTGACATCGATCTTCCAATCCACCTTCAGGTGAAAATTACCGAATGATCTGTCGGTGATCAGCTCACCGCCGTTTTCGCCCTTGGGGCCTTTGGCTTTGGGATCGAGATAAAGAACGCCTTCTTCCACTTTCCAGGCCGAGCCGTCTGTGCGGTTATTGAAGATATGCCATCCGTTTTTGGAAGAGCCATCAAATAATAACTGCCAGCCTTCCCGCTTTTCTGCGGAGCTAAGGGTATTGGAAGAAGAAGAAACTGTTGATTGTCGGCTGCTGTGGCAACTGCACAGTGCGATCAATGCCAGGGCGCTGCAAAATCGTTTTAGCATACGGGGTTCATTATTGTTTAAAAATAAGTAAATCCCCGGCTTGTATTCAAAAAAAATTTACCCTAACGGCTTCTTCTTCGTTATTATTCCGTTAATGGACATAGTAGCAATGGCTTGCATCATGCCCGGAGAGAGATCAGTAGCTGATCTCTTTATTGATTCTTAAGGCTGAGAATATATTTCACCATCACCTTGGCGCTATCCAAGGATAAATTGGGGTGTGGTGTCATGGGAACGGAGCCCCAAACGCCCTGACCGCCTTTGATCACTTTGTTGGCGAGATCGGTGATCACTGCATCGGTAGCTTCGTACTTCTTGGCTACTTCGGTGTAAGCGGGTCCGATATTTTTTTCACTGATCTTGTGGCAGGTAGTGCAGTCCAGCGAGCCGATCATCGTGAGGGCTTTTTCTGCATCTGCATCCACCACTGATTTTTTGGAAGCAGCTTCTTCTTTTTTCTCTGCAGGCTTGCTTTCATTTCCACCGCAAGCATAGATCATAAGGCCAGCGCCGAGTGCGCAAACAACCATTAATTTTTTCATTGCATTACCAGTTTTATCAATCAATATGGCAAGTTACTCTACAAACCGAGAACTGCCCGATTAAATTTTTCATCGCTGCCTGTTCCTGCAAAATCATCGAATGCTTTATCGGTAACAGGGATGATATGATCCTTGATGAATATGGCGCCCTCTGCAGCTCCTACTTCAGGGTGTTTGATGCAGCATTCCCATTCAAGCACGGCCCATCCGGCATAATCGTACTGTGCCAGTTTACTGAAGATGCCTTTGAAATCTACCTGTCCATCACCGAGTGAGCGGAATCTTCCCGCACGGTTGATCCAGCTCTGGTAGCCACCGTAGACACCTTGTTTGCCGGTGGGATTGAACTCTGCATCTTTTGCATGGAAGGCGCGGATGCGCTCATGGTAATGATCGATGAAAGCCAGGTAGTCCATACCCTGCAATACCATATGCGAAGGATCGTAAAGGATGCAGGCGCGCTGGTGATGGTTGGTATGTTCCAGGAATGTTTCGTAGGATATGCCATCATGGAGATCTTCTCCCGGATGCAGTTCATAACAAACATCCACTCCATGCTCATCAAAAGTATCGAGGATGGGCATCCAGCGGGCGGCCAGTTCTTTGAAACCTGTTTCTACCAGTCCGGCAGGGCGTTGTGGCCAGGGATAAACATTCTGCCACAGCAATGCACCGCTGAAAGTGGCATGGGCATTGAGCCCCAGGTTCTGTGATGCTTTGGCGGCCCATTTCAGTTGCTGAACGGCCCATTGCCTTCTCGCTTCGGGGTTGTTATGATATTCCGCTGGCGCAAACCCATCGAACAAAGTATTGTAAGCGGGATGCACTGCAATGAGCTGACCCTGCAGGTGCGTGCTCAGTTCTGTGATCTCCATGCCATGCTCTGCCACGATGCCTTTCAGTTCATCAGCATAGGTCTTGCTTTCGGCAGCCTGTTGCAAATTGATGAAACGACTATCCCAGGTAGGGATCTGCACTCCTTTGAAACCGAGGCCTGCCGCCCATTTGCAAATGGAGGGCAATGAATTGAATGGGGCATTGTCACCGGCAAACTGGGCCAGGAAAATGCCAGGTCCTTTGAGCGTTCTCATATTTTAAAGCTTGTCCATTTTTGTGAAGACTGGCTGCTTGCCACAACGTTGTCGATGAAAGCCATTCCACGAACACCTTCTTCCACTCCGGGGAAGTCGAGCATTTCAGGTGTGGGAACATTCCCATTCATTTTTGCATCGAGTGTGAGTGCGAAGCAGCGGTAAATATTGGCGAAGGCTTCGAGATATCCTTCGGGGTGGCCGCCTGGTGTACGGGTATTGAATTTGGCGAAGGAAGAAAGATAACCTTGTCCTGCGCGATATACCTGAGTGGGTTGATCGGGCCATTTCACCAGGAGTGTATTCGGTTCCATTTGATGCCATTCGATGCCGCCCTTCTCGCCATAGATGCGGAGTTTGAGGGCATTCTCTTCTCCGGCAGCAACCTGTGTGGCAAAGAGCACACCGGATGCGCCTTGCTCAAATTTGAGCAGTACAGCGCCATCATCGTCGAGGGCTCTTCCTGGTACTACAATATTAAGATCTGCGCAAAGCTCTGTGATCTTCAATCCGGATACATATTCCGCGAGGTGCGCGGCATGTGTTCCGATATCCCCCATGGCCCCTGCTTTACCGGAGCGACTGGGATCCGTGCGCCAGCTAGCTTGCTTGTTCCCTTCTTTTTCGCTGAGCTGGCTGAGCCATCCTTGTGGGTATTCTACATAGATCTTTCTCACCTTTCCAATGGCGCCACTCTGCACCATCGATCTGGCCTGCTTTACCATGGGATAGCCTGCGTATGTATGGGTGAGGGCGAGTGTAAGCCCCGTCTCTTTTACTTTAGCTTGTAATTGTTTTGCTTCTTCCAGCGTGAAGGTCATGGGTTTTTCTATCACCACATGGAACCCATTATCGAGTGCCATCAATGCAGGTCCGATATGTGCATGATTGGGAGTGACGATGCTCACAAAATCCATTCTTTCATTTTCCGATAACGATCGTTCGTTATTGATCATCTCTTCATAAGAACTGTAAATACGATTCTCAGGAAGTAAGAGTGATTGTCCTGAAACCTTTGCTGTATCCGGGTTTGAGCTCAGTGCTCCACAGGAGAGCTCTATCAATCCGTCCATATTGGCCGCAATGCGATGGATGGCGCCGATAAAGGCATTGTTACCACCACCGATCATCCCCATTCTTAATTTTCTTTTCATACAAACCTTTGATGGTGTAAGATAAAGTAACATTTTGTATTTTTCAGTTCCAACGATCCAAACATGACCAATCAATCACGGAGGCTTGCCATCAAAAATCTTGTTGCAGGAACTGCTGCAGTGGGTGCTGCCGGTATGCTCTCTTCATTTAGTGCTGAAACTGATAATCATTTACCATTGAAAGGAAAAGTAAATCACTCGGTATGCCGGTGGTGCTTCGGCTCCGTGCCGCTGGAAGAATTCGCGGTTGCCGTTAAAAAAATGGGCATTCATGCAATCGATCTCGTAGGCCCGAAAGACTGGCCCACACTGCAAAAGCATGGCATCTTCTCTTCCATGTGCAATGGCGCAGAGATCAACCTGGTAGATGGCTTCAACGATACACAGTTCCATCCAACCCTGATAAAGAATTATACAGATATGATACCGCTGGTGGCAAAGGCCGGTTACAAAAACCTGATCCTCTTCAGTGGCAACAGGAGAGGGAAGGATGATGAAACCGGTTGGAACAACTGCGTTACAGGATTGAAACAGATCATTGGTCTGGCAGAAAAACATAATGTGACACTGGTGATGGAACTGCTCAACAGCAAGATCGATCACAAGGATTATCAGTGCGACAAAACCCCCTGGGGCGTTGAACTGGTTAAGCGTGTTGGTTCTGAGAACTTCAAACTGTTGTACGATATCTATCATATGCAGATCGATGAAGGGGATGTGATCCGTACTATCCGCGACAATCACCAGTACATCGCTCATTATCATACTGCCGGTGTTCCCGGAAGGCATGAGATAGATGATAAACAGGAACTGTATTATCCTGCTATCATGCAGGCCATTGTGGATACAGGCTTCAAAGGGTATGTAGCACAGGAGTTCATACCTTCATCTAAAGTGAACGAAGAAAAACTCGCAGCACTACAGAAAGCTATTCAGATCTGCGACATCTAACCAGGAGTGTTTCCATAGTCAAAATATTTTTTCCACATTACAAACGATCCCGCATGCCCGACAATGTTTATGATGCAATTGTAGTTGGCTCAGGAATCAGTGGCGGTTGGGCCGCCAAAGAGCTTACTGAAAAAGGTCTCAAAGTGCTTATGCTTGAAAGAGGCAACGATATCAAGCACGTCAAAGATTACGAACAAGCCAATAAGCCTATTTGGGAATTCGCCCACCGCGGCGGCCGTACCCAGCAAATGATAGAAGATTATCCTGTGCTGAAGCGCGACTATCCCCTCAATGAGCAGAACCTCCATTACTGGACCAACGAAAAGGATTGCCCATATACCGAAGTGAAGCGGTTCGACTGGTACCGCGGCTACCATGTAGGCGGGAGATCGTTGATGTGGGGCCGTCAGAGCTATCGCTGGAGCGATTTCGATTTCGAAGCCAATTCAAAAGATGGGCACGGTGTTGACTGGCCCATACGTTATAAAGACATTGCGCCCTGGTACGATCATGTGGAGAAATTTGCAGGTATCAGTGGTAATAAAGATGGCTTGGCACAATTGCCCGACGGTCAATTCCTGCCCCCGATGGAATTGAACGTAGTGGAAAAGCATGTGGCCGAAGGCATCAAAAATCATTACAAAGGCAAGAGGCTGATGACCATCGGTCGTGTAGCCAACCTCACCGCTCCGCTACCCGGAAGGACCAATTGCCAGTATCGCAATAAATGTTGGCTGGGATGCCCGTTCGGCGCGTATTTCAGCACACAGAGCAGTACACTTCCTGCCGCCATGGCAACGGGTAAGCTCACACTACAGCCCTTCTCTCTGGTTACAAAGCTCCTGTATGATAAGGACAAGAAGAAAGCTTCCGGCGTAGAAGTGCTCAACACAGAAACCAATCAGACCACAGAATACAAGGCCAAGATCATCTTCCTTTGCGCCTCCGCTTTCAACAGCACCTGGGTGCTCTTCAACTCTGCCACCGATATCTGGCCCGGCGGCCTCGGAAGCAGTAGCGGCGAATTGGGCCATAACGTGATGGACCACCATTTTCGATTAGGCGCTAACGGTAGCGTAGAAGGTTTCGATGATAAATACTATTTCGGAAGAAGGCCCAATGGCGTGTATATCCCGAGGTACCAGAATCTGTTTGGCGACAAGCGCGATTATGTTCGCGGTTTCGGTTACCAGGGAGGCGCCAGCCGTCAGGGTTGGAGCCGCAATGTGGCCGAGCTCAGCATTGGCGTAGATCTCAAGGAAATGCTCTCGGAACCGGGCAACTGGAGCATCGGTATCACAGCATTTGGTGAGATCCTTCCCTACCATGATAATAAGATCTCCCTCGATAAGGACAAGAAAGATAAATGGGGGCTCCCTGTGCTGGCCATCGATGCCGAGCTCAAGGAGAACGAGTACAAAATGCGCAAAGACATGATGAGCGATGCACTCGAAATGCTCACCAATGCCGGTGTGAAAGATGCCAAAACCTTCGACAATGGCTATTCCATGGGTATGGGCATCCATGAAATGGGAACTGCGCGCATGGGCAGAGACCCCAAAACTTCCGTACTCAACGGCAATAACCAGGTGTGGGATGCAAAGAACGTCTTTGTTACAGATGGCGCCTGCATGAGCTCCGCTGCTGCCGTCAATCCATCGCTCACCTATATGGCCCTCACTGCCAGAGCAGCCAGCTTTGCAGTGGAAGAATTGAAAAAAGGAAACCTTTAAACACACAAACAATCTCCATATGAACAGAAGAGATGCCGTGTCGAGAGTTGCATTACTCCTGGGTGCTACCGTGATAGGAGCAGACTTTTTCCTCTCAGGTTGCAAACTCTCCAATAAAGAAGAAAAGAAAGGGAACCCGCTCGATTTCACCAGGGATGATATCGCCTACCTGAATGAAATAGCAGAGATCATCATCCCAACTACCGATACCCCTGGTGCCAAAGCCGCCAATGTAGGAGAGTTCATGACCGTGATGGTGCGTGACTCCTATGATGAAAAACAACAAAAGTCTTTCATCGACGGTATGAAGAAGATCGAAGAAAGCAGCCAAAAGAAATTCAGCAAAAGCTATATGAAGCTCAGCCCTGAGCAACGTATGGAGCTGCTGAAAGAATGGGATGCCGATATGAAGAAATACATGAGTGAAGAGAAAGAAAGCAGTAAGCTGAAAAAAGAGATCGATAAACTGAAAAAAGATTCAACCGTAACTGATACCACAAAGCTGAAAGAGCTCCAGGCAAAACTGATTGAAGCGAAAAAGTCTGAAGGGCCTCATTTCTTCATGCTGATGAAACAGCTCACCATGCTGGGGTATTTCACCTCTGAGATCGGTATGAAACAAGCCCAGCGCTATGAGCCTGTTCCGGGAAAATTCATTGGGGATTATCCTTATAAGAAAGGCGACAAAGCCTTTGCAGGATAGAAGCAAAAATAAAACATGATATGAGAACCTTATTGCTTGTTGTATTCATCGGGCTGATGGCTCCTGCTTCTTTGAAAGCGCAGTCTGCCGATGAGAAAGCCATTCGCGAAATGCTGGCCAAACAGAACGAGGCCTGGAACCGCGGAGACCTGGAAGGCTTCATGAAAGGATACTGGAATAATGATTCCCTGATGTTTGTGGGAAAGAGTGGCGTTACCTACGGTTACAAGAATACCCTCGAGAATTATAAGCGGGGATATGGTACTGCCGAACAGATGGGTAAGCTAACCTTCACTTTCATCAAGTTCACAAAGACCAGTCCCGATTATTATTTCGTGGTGGGTAAATGGGAATTGGCCCGAAAGGATGGAGACCTGAGTGGGCATTTCAGTCTCCTTATCCGCAAGATCAACAAAGAATGGGTGATCGTGGCGGATCATAGTAGTTAGGGCCCACACACCTTAATTGATCAATAATGCTTTGAAGGCAGTGGAGTCTCCATTGAACACATTGAAGTCAACTTTATACAGGATCCCGTTGGCACGGCCCTGCTCACTATATTGCCAGAAATGCCAGTCGCGGTAGATCCGTGGCTTTTCTTTCTGGAGATAATGCGCTACCCATAGTGGATAGTGATCGAAATCATCCTTGAGGATCTGTTTGTAGAAATCCACATTGGTATAGATGATGGGTTTTACTCCATAATAGTTCTCCACGGTAGTGAGCCACTCCTGCACGCGTGCGCGGATCTTATCTGCTTTTTGGCCGTTCGTCTGTTCAACGTCCAGAACAGGGGGGAGGTCGCCGGGTTGTAACTCCACCGAGCTGATGAAGTTCTCTGCCTGGGTTTTTCCGCTTTTGCTGGCGATGAAGAAGTGGTAGGCACCACGGATCATGCCGGCATCCTTTGCCTTTTTCCAGTTCCGTTTGAACTGACGGTCCTCGTTGCCATTGCCTTCAGTGGCTTTGATGAAAGCGAAGTGTAGTTTGATGCCTTCCACATTCATGGCCCGGACACTTTCCCAGTCGATGGTTTCCTGGTATTTGGAAACATCGATGCCATGGATCTCGTAATTGGTAGGCACCTCGATGCCGAAGGCTTCATATCGTACAAAATGGGCCTTTCTTTCCATCCACCATTCATACAAACGGAAGCCTGCCATCACGAGGAGCCCGAGAAAGACGGCGCCCATTAGTATTCTCCAACCTAAATTCCTTTTATTGACCTTAGCCATAATGTGCTTACAAATATATAGGAGTGCACCTTACCGTAAGTATGCAATCCTGTCAAAAAGTTCCCAATAAGACGAACAATCTGAATTCTTTAAACGTTACGGGCATCAAATCATTGTCCGTTACCGGCTTACCCTTAATTTTATACTCTAATGCCCGGATTCAACTGGCACGATAGTATCAATCTTCTTTCCAAGCTTACCTTGCGCCGCACCTTCAATGCCACGAAGGTGCTGGGTAGTTATTATATCAGTAAATGGACCAAACGCCCGATACAATGGGGGTACCCGATCTCGATCTCCTTCGAGCCTACCACCAGTTGTAATCTCCGTTGCCCGGAATGCCCCAGTGGATTGAGGGCCTTCACCCGGCCAACAGGTATGTTGCAGAAAGATTTCTTCCGGGAAACGATCGATCAGATGTCCAAAGACCTGCTCTATCTCGTTTTCTATTTCCAGGGAGAGCCCTATCTCAACCCTTCCTTCCTGGATATGGTGAAGTATGCTTCGGACAAAGGTATATACACAGCTACCAGCACCAATGCCCATTACCTGAACGATGCCAATGCGAAGAAGACTGTGGAAAGCGGCCTCGACAGGTTGATCATCAGTATCGACGGCACTACGCAAGACACTTATCAAAGCTATCGTGTAGGCGGAAAACTGGAAAAAGTGCTGGAAGGAGCCCGCAATATCGTGAAGTGGAAAAAAGAACTGAAGAGCAAAACGCCTTTTGTTTTCTTTCAGTTCCTGGTAGTGAAACACAATGAGCACCAGATCGAAGATATAAAGGAACTGGCCAAAGAGATTGGGGTGGACGAGGTCCGCTTCAAAACGGCCCAGGTATACGATTATGAAAATGATCCCAATAACCTGATCCCCACTATCGATAAGTATAGCCGGTACAAAAAGAACAGTAAGGGAGAGTATGAATTCAAGAATTCGCTCAACAACCATTGCTGGAGGTTATGGCATGCTACCGTGATAAGTTGGGACGGGCTGGTGGTGCCCTGTTGCTTCGATAAGGACGCGCAGCATAAATTGGGCGATCTCAAGGGAAAGAAGTTCAAAGAGATCTGGCACGATGAGCAATACATCAATTTCCGGAAGCAACTGTTACAAAGTCGGAGGAATATCGACATATGTGCAAACTGCAGTGAAGGCACACGTGTTTGGAGCGAATGATAAACAAATGCGAAAATGCCCGCTGCCCCGGTGTTTTGTTCGTAAATTGACCATCCTAAAGTCAGTCTCATGCCACTTTCCACCGCTACTACCATCCGGCTGCAGCACCAACACGAAGTGTTGCAGGACCTGGTAAGAGGCCTCCCGGAGCCTGAGCTTCGTACCCGGGTGATCCCTGATAAATGGAGCGCTTACGAACAACTGTCGCATTTAACGGCATACCAGCCGCTTTTTTACAACAGACTGAAAAGGATCGAGCAGGAAGAGCAGCCACTTTTTGAGCCCTATGTGGCAGATAATGATCCCTTGTTCCATGATTGTGTGCAAAGGCCTTTCAAAGAAATATCGGAAGACTTCACTACACAGCGCTTCATATTGATCAACCATTTGGTGGCCATGCCAGATGCCGTACTCAGAAGAACCGGCGTTCATCAAAAATACGGGCCGCTCAGCATTGCAGAATGGACCGAAATGTTCCTGCTGCATGAAGGCCACCACCTGTTCAGCATTTTTCAGCTCACCAGCCAGCTTCGTGCAACGATCAGGGCTCTTTAATTGTATATATATCATCATTAACACCCTTTCAGCATTGGACATGAGCATAGATAACGACATTCAACAAACGAAGTTCCGCAATGAGCATCAACGCTCGATGGTGAACCTCATCTTCACTTATAACTGGGTGATGGAGAAGCTAAAAGATATCTTCGGGCGCGAAGACATCACTCCTCAACAGTTCAATATTCTGCGCATCCTCAGAGGCGCTACCACACCTTTATCAACCCTTCAGATCAGGAACCGGATGCTGGATAAAATGAGCGACACCAGCAGGATCGTGGACAGGCTTATCCGCAAGGAACTGGCTACAAAAGTGATCTGCAAAACCGATAGAAGGCTGGTGGACGTTACCATTTCAGAAAAAGGCCTGGCCCTGCTGGATAAGCTGGATGCCTACACTGAAGAGATGGATGGCATACTCGGTAAACTCACTGAAGATGAAGCCAAAACGTTAAATCAGCTATTGGATAAGCTCCGGAACTCAGAATAATCCAGTAATTTCGGCGTTTTGTGTAAACAGGATCCGAAATTATGAAAAGAGTATTGTCTGTTGTTCTGCTGGCCATCCTGATTTGTAACGGTAGCCTGCATGCACAACCCAAACGAGAGTTCAGAGCAGCATGGATAGCTACAGTTGATAATATCGACTGGCCTTCGCGCGGTAACTTCAATACAGAAAGTCAGAAAGCGGAATACATTCGTTTGCTGGACATGCACCAACGCAATGGCCTCAACGCCGTTGTAGTACAAGTGCGCCCTGCCGCCGACGCATTCTATCCATCACAATACGAGCCCTGGAGCCAATGGCTCACAGGCAAACAGGGCACGCCTCCTTCTCCATATTATGATCCCCTCGAGTTCATGATCGAAGAAGCCCATAAAAGGGGCATGGAGTTCCATGCCTGGTGCAACCCCTATCGGGCAGAATTCAGCATCGGCAAGAGCTCTATCGCCGCAACACATATCACAAAGCTGCATCCCGAATGGTTCCTCACGTACGGAAATACCCGCTATTTCGATCCCGGGAATAAGGAAGTACAGCAGTTTGTGGTGCAGGTAGTGCGGGATATCGTGAGCCGCTACAATGTGGACGCGATCCACTTCGACGACTATTTCTATCCCTATCGTATCGCTGGAAAGGAATTTCCCGATCAGGCATCTTACAATAAATATGGTAAAGGCCTCTCCAGGGCAGAGTGGAGAAGAGGCAATGTGGACTCTGTGATCCTGGCGCTCAGCGAAGCCATCAAGGAAGAGAACCCGCAGGTGAAGTTCGGCATTTCTCCTTTTGGTGTATGGCGCAATGCCAGCGCAGACCCTCGCGGAAGCAATACACGCGCCGGTGTTACCAACTATGATGATCTCTATGCGGATATCCTGCTTTGGTTGAAAGAAGGATGGATCGATTATGTAGCCCCACAACTCTACTGGGAGTTCGGTCAAAAGAATGCGCCTTATGAAGTATTGCTCGACTGGTGGAGCCGCAATACCTATGGCCGGCATCTCTATATTGGCCTGGGCATCTATCGCGCCAACAGCAACCCGGCCTGGAGACTGCGGGATCAGCTTCCCCGCCAGATCCGCGAAATGCGCGCCTATCCTGAAGTGAATGGCGCCATCTATTTCAGCAGCCAGTCTTTTGTTGGCAATCCTTTGGGATGGAGCGATAGCCTTCGCCTCAACTATTACAAGGAGCCGGCCCTCATTCCGGAAATGCCCTGGATCGATACCCTGTTGCCCAGGGCACCCAAAGTGAAAGCTGTGGCCACCGTCACCAATGGCTTGAGTATCCGACTGCAAAAGCATGATCTCGAAACAAAAGCCATCAAGGGCTTCCGTCTCTACGCCTGTTATATCGATGGGCCGAATAATAATTTCTATAATGCTGCCCTGGTGGGTACACAATACAATACGGACTCCTGCACTTTCCTGGCGCCTTTGCCCGGCGATAAGAGATTTGCCAGGTTCTATGTGACCACCCTCGATGAGAACAACCAGGAGAGCAAGCCCTATATCAACTGGCCCCTGATGCTGGACGCAGTGAATGAAAAGGGATTGGGTTGGATAATGAAATAAGGCAATTTAAAGTACGTTTTCCTGATTTTTATAACTTTGCCTCCTGCTGGAATTGGAGGTCCAATACAAAACCCCAGCACATACAATTATGCCAGGCTTTGAATTATTCGGTGAATCAGAACGTAAGCATGTAAATGATGTACTGAATACCGGTATCATCATGCGATACGGGTTCGACGGCCCCCGCAAGGGAATCTGGAAGTCGAAAGAACTGGAAGCAGCCATCAGCAATAAACTCGGTGCAAAATATACGCAGGTGGTATCCAGTGGTACAGCCGCCCTGGTAACTGCCCTCGCAGCCATGGGTGTTGGTGCCGGTGATGAAGTGATCATGCCTACTTTCACATTCGTAGCCAGTTTTGAAGCAGTGATCACAGTGGGCGCTATCCCCGTGCTGGTGGATATGGACGATACCCTCACTCTCGACCCCGCCGCCGTTCGCGCAGCCATCACTCCCAAAACCAAAGTGGTAATGCCCGTGCATATGTGCGGAAGCATGTCTGATATGGATGCCCTGGTGCAGATCTGCAAAGAGCATAACCTGCTCCTGCTGGAAGATGCCTGTCAAAGCACCGGCGCCAAATACAAAGGAAAATACCTAGGCACCATCGGTGATGCCGGTACCTTCTCTTTCGATTTCGTAAAAACAGTTACCTGCGGCGAAGGCGGTGCTATCACCACCAACTCTGAAGATATCTGGCGCAAATGCGATGGCTTCAGCGATCATGGTCACGCCCATCTGGGAGTTGACCGCGGCACCGACCTCCATCCGTTCCTCGGTTATAATTTCCGCATTTCTGAATTGCATGCAGCGGTAGGCCTTGCCCAGTTCAACAGGCTGGAAGAGTTCCTCGCCATCATGAAGCGTAACTTCGATGCCCTGAAATCCGCTCTGGCAGCCGTTCCCGAGATCAGCTTCCGCAGGATCCCCGATCCTTCAGGCGATAGCCATACGCACGTAAGCTGGTTCCTGCCTACACAGGAAGCTACCGAAAAAGCGGTGGCATTGTTGAAAGCAGAAGGACAGATCGCAGGAAGCATCTACTGGTTCCATCATAACTGGCATTATATCCGCAACTGGGCACACCTGAAAAGCGCTGCTTCTCTCAATGAACTGAACCCTGAGCAGAAGAAAGCCGTGATCTACCACGCCAATAAAGATTTCTCTGCCAGCGATGCCATCATCGGCCGCAGCGTGAGCACACAGATCAGCTTGCTCTGGTCAGAAGAACAAGCCCGCGAAAAAGGGGAGAAAATGGCACAGGTGATCAGCAAATCTCTCAGTGGACAAGTGATCAAACTCAAAGTGTAAGACCTTTCGATAGCTGTTGAAGGATCATTTTCCTTCGATGGCATTGCAGGCGGCCAGCGATCCTAACCGGAAACGGAACGGTATCCTGGTCGCTTTTTCTATTTGTAACTCCTGCTTGCAGAAGAAGCCCAGCCTGGTATTGTAATAATTGGAGGAAACGATAGTTGCGAATAACAAGGAACAACACAAGGAATTCCTGGCAGAAAGCTGTAAATTGTTCCCACTCTGCTGCAGAATGGGGACAAAGGCCGGCTTTTTGTTTCCTTGATTTATATCAATTCTGCCCTGGTCTGGCCCGATCTTTTTACCAACATTCGCCGGAAAATTATTTTGAGCGTACAAGCTAGTTACAGCAAGGGTTTGCAGGGAAAGGCCCACAGCAACAATAATTTTATAAATTCGTTTTAACACCTGCATTACATTTGTCTGTAAATTTACGGCCTGATTTTTGTGGAACCGCGAAAATTTCCAAAATTTGGTAATTATGGGCGGGAATTAAATCCCTAAGACGCAAATGGCACTGAGTCAGAGTTTACAACAGAAGTTACTACAAAAACTATCACCTCAACAGATTCAACTGATGAAACTGTTGCAGGTCCCTACTGCCAATCTGGAAGAAAGGATCAAAGAGGAGCTGGAAGAGAACCCTGCCCTGGAACAATCGGACGAAGATCATGAAGACCAGTTCGATACTGACCTGAAAGATGAGTTCGAGACCAAAGCAGAAGAGGAATATGAGCCCGATGGCAGCGAAGAAGAATACGACAATATCGATATCAGCGAATATGTGGGCGATGAGGATGGTGATATCGCAGATTATAAGCTCCGCGACGATAACTATCCCGAGATCGATGATAATAAGGTGATCCCTTACAGGATCGAAACCTCCTTTCATGAATTCCTGCTGGAACAATTGGGTATGTTGAAGCTCGACGATCGCAAACGAAGGATCGCAGAGCAGATCGTGGGGAGCATCGATGATGATGGTTACCTGCGCCGGGATGCCGCTTCCATTGTGGACGACCTGGCCTTCCGCCAGAATATCGATAGCAATGAACAGGAAGTGGAAGAAGTGATCCACCTTATCCAGAGCTTCGACCCCGCGGGGGTTGCAGCCCGTGACCTCCAGGAATGCCTGCTGTTGCAGTTGCAGCGTCAGAAAGCGGAGAACAAGGATGTGGACAAAGCCATTGCCGTACTCACCGATTATTTCGACGAATTCACCAAGAAGCACTACGATAAGATACAGCGTGGCCTCAGCATGAGTGATGAAGGCTTGAAAGAAGTGATCGGACAGATCATTCGTCTCACGCCCAAGCCCGGCGGCAATCATGCTGAAACCAACAAGGCCGAAAGCTATGTGGTGCCCGATTTCTTCGTGTACAACAATGGCGGCAAGCTGGAGCTTACCCTCAATTCAAAGAATGCTCCCGACCTCCGCATCAGCGAAGGCTACAAGGATATGCTGCGCGATTACGACAGGGCCAGCAAAAAAGACAAGCGGCAGAAAGAAGCAGTGCTCTTCATCAAACAAAAGATCGATGCGGCCAAATGGTTCATCGATGCCATCAAGCAAAGGCAGCATACGCTCAGCAGTGTGATGGGCACCATCATGGAATACCAGCGCGAGTTCTTCCTTACCGGCGATGAGACCAGCCTGAAGCCCATGATCCTCAAAGATATTGCCGAGCGAACCATGCTGGATATTTCCACAGTCAGCCGTGTTGCCAACAGCAAATTCGTTCAAACCGAATTTGGCACCTATCGTCTGAAATTCTTCTTCAGCGAATCACTCAGTACGGAAAGCGGTGAAGAGGTGAGTACCCGTGAAGTAAAAAAGATCCTCAGCGATATGATCGAAGGCGAAAGCAAGAAAAAACCCCTGAGCGACGAAAAGTTAACTGAGATGCTACAGGAAAAAGGGTATAATATTGCACGCAGAACGGTAGCCAAGTACCGGGAGCAACTGAATATCCCTGTGGCCAGGCTACGAAAAGAATTATGATGGAGAAGTACAATTTCATGGATGAAGTGATCGCTGAATCGAGGCCTCAGGGCCAGGATGCATTCGCACGGGCATTTGCACAGGTGATATCCTATGTATTCCATCCACTGTTCCTGCCTACTTATGTAACAGCTTATCTATTGTTCATCCACCCTTATGCTTTTGCCGGTATGGTGCATAAGCAGAAGATCCTGACATTGGGCAGTGTTTTCTTCAGCACCGCCTTTCTTCCTGCATTTGCGGTTCTCCTGATGCGTGCACTCGGGTTTGTGAAAAGCTTTCAGCTCAATACACAAAAAGAAAGGATCATTCCTTATGTAGCCGCCATCACTTTTTACTTCTGGATCTGGTATGTATTCCACAACCTCCAGGATATCCCCGAATACTATGTAAAGTTCATGCTGGGTACTTTCCTGGCCGTATGCGCAGCCTGGCTATTCAATATCCGTTATAAGATCAGTATGCACTCTACCGGAGTGGGCGGACTGGTGGCCTTTTTCATGATCATGGCCTTCGGCCAGCGTGAAGAGACTGGCCGGTATGTTGCCATTGCCTTCCTCATTGCCGGCCTCGTTTGCTCGGCCCGCTTCATCGTAAGTGATCACTCAAAGAAGGAGATCTATGTTGGCTTGTTCGTGGGAGCATTATGCCAGTTGATAGCACTGTGGGTGTAGATCATTTGATGTACGCTTGTTCAGTCTATTTATTCTTTCCGAACAAGGACTGATGCAAATGATAATAGCCATTCCAGACACAGGAACCGTCTATTACATCCGTATTCCGGAATTTACTTCTGAGCTCGTACTCTTCTACTGTAGTGCAGGAGGCATTTTTAATGTAATTCAGTTCATTTTCAAATCTTCTGAATGCTTGCATCTGCATTAGTGGAGTCTGTGCTTAGAACAATCTCATTGAACTTCCCCGGCCCTACTGAAATTGTCTTTTCAATCAACTGTCCGAAAATATTCTTGAACCTGGCCCGATACATGGCTGCCGGTAGATGCAATATTTTGAATGCCCCATTCTGCTCTGGTTTTGTAAGAATAATAGGATCTCTATCAAGGGATGATAAATTGAAAAGCCAAATCGAATCTGTGCCACCTCCAATGCTGGATTCAGAGTATCTGCAATCTTTTGCTATTAATTTGAGGGCAATATTCTCCTTATTC
>JAGIAP010000160.1 GCA_017744805.1 Chitinophagaceae bacterium
ACTCACTTCCTTACAAATTATTCACAAGTTTGAATTTTGCTTCCGGGCATTAATCCGGGGTTTCTTAAATTGCACCCATAATGGAAAAGTTCATCGTTTCGGCAAGAAAGTACAGGCCCCAGACCTTCGACACTGTTGTTGGGCAGGGACATATCACTACCACACTCAAAAATGCGATCAAGAACCAGCAGTTGGCGCACGCCTTCCTGTTCTGCGGTCCCAGGGGCGTAGGTAAAACCACCTGTGCCCGTATCCTTGCCAAGACCATCAACTGTGAGCATCCCGGAGCCGATGGCGAAGCCTGTAATACTTGTCATAGCTGTGTTTCCTTCAATGAAGGCACATCCCTCAATATCCATGAGCTGGATGCTGCCAGCAACAACTCGGTAGACGATATCCGTACCCTCGTTGAGCAGGTACGGTTCGCTCCACAGGCAGGCACCTACAAAGTGTATATCATCGATGAGGTGCACATGCTCAGCTCCTCGGCCTTCAATGCCTTCCTGAAAACGCTGGAAGAGCCGCCGGGGTACGCCATTTTCATTCTGGCCACCACCGAAAAGCACAAGATCCTCCCCACGATCCTGAGCCGATGCCAGATCTTCGACTTCAAACGAATTACCACCAATGATACTGTTGACCACCTGGAGCAGATCTGCCAGAAAGAAGAAGTGAATGCCGACCGCGCCGCCCTGCACCTGATAGCTCAGAAGAGTGAAGGTTGTATGCGCGATGCCCTCAGTATCATGGATAAGATCGTGAGCTTCACCAATGGTACCGTCAGCTATCAAAATACACTCGAACACCTGAATATCCTGGATGCCGATTACTATTTCCGCTTTATGGAAAGCATGCTGGCACAGGATCTTGGCGCTGCGATGATGTTGTACGACGATATCGACCGCAAGGGCTTTGAAGGTGACCTGGTATTGAACGGCTTTGCCGAATTTGTCCGCAACCTGCTGGTGTGCAAGGACCAGAAAGTGGCCAACCTGCTGCAGGTAGTGGAAAGTTTCAAGGACCGGTATATCGCCATGGCCAAACAGGTTTCTGTGGCCTGGCTCATCAATGCCCTCAATATTCTGAATGAAGCCGAGATGGGCTTCAAAGCTGCCCGCAATAAGCGCCTGCATATCGAGCTGGTGCTGATCAAGCTCAGCTACCTTCAACAGGCTATCGAACTGGGCGGCGGCGCAGACGACGGAAAAAAAAAACTAGTTGACACGGCAAAACCGGTCGCTTTTCGCCAGATCCCGGTGATCGGGGCCGCTTCTAAACCGGCCGCCACCAGGCCCAAAGCGGAAGCGCCGCAGGCCGAGGCCAGGCTGATCATCGAAGACCAGCCTGCTACCAGACCTGCTTCCAAAGCCGTTGTGCCCCCGGTTCAACCCGGGAAGCAGGACCAGCCTGCCGAGCAGCCGAAAGTGAAACTGGGCGGACTGGCCAGCATCCGTCAGCAGTTTGTAGGTAAAGGCCTTGCCGCTGCCGGAGAGCCCATCGCCCTGGTTGAGGACCGGCTGCATGCCGCCTGGGAGGCCTTCACGCAACAACTGCGTGATACAAAGAACCCTGCTTCACAATCCTTTGTGATGGCCAGGCTGCAGATCAACAACCACCAGCATTTTACGATTGTCACCAATAATAACCTGGAACAAAAATTCATCGAAGGCGAGAGAAGGCCGCTGAGCGAATACCTCTGCAAGGTGTTCAATAACCGATCCCTGCTCTTCGTGATTGAGGTGGATGAGAACGTAGTTTACCAGGAGCCGACCGATAAACCATTGTCGAGCCGGGATAAATTCATTGCCATAGCGGAAGAATACCCGTTGATCCGGGAGCTGAAAGAAAGGCTGAGACTGGAACTTGATCTTTAATACGTTGCACGCGTAAACTTGCCAAATTTGCATAATGTATTGAATACAGTTCAATGCGTGTTCCGTATTGTCAATTCCCTATTTTGCTGTAATTTCGGCACTCAATAGAAATTTGAACATCCCAAATTATAAACTGGAATAAAGTTATGGCTGAAGTGATCCTAATGCCCCGCTTGAGTGATACGATGACCGAAGGAGTGATTGCGGCCTGGCATAAAAAAGTTGGCGACCCTGTGAAAAAAGGCGACCTCCTGGCAGAAGTGGAAACCGATAAGGCTACCATGGAGCTGGAGTCTTATAAAGACGGTACATTATTACATATCGGAACGGAGAAAGGTGGAAAGCTTCAGGTGAATGATCTGCTGGCCATCATCGGAACTCCGGGTGAAGATATCAGCTCATTGATCAAAGGTGGCGCTGCTGCTCCTGCCGCAGAAAAACAAGCCGCTCCGCAACCTGCCGCCGCTCCTGCTCCACAGGCACAGCCACAACCACAACAACAGCAAGCCGCACCCGCTGCTGCTGCACCAGCCTCCGGATCCATTGATCTCTCTACCGTTCCTGAAGTGATCCTCATGCCCCGCCTCAGCGATACTATGACGGAAGGCGTGATCGCCGAATGGCATAAGAAAGTAGGCGATGCTGTAAAGAAAGGCGACCTCCTGGCTGATGTTGAAACAGACAAGGCCACCATGGAATTGGAAAGCTATAAAGAAGGTAAATTATTATATATCGGTGCTCAGAAAGGCGATAAAGTTCCTGTGAACGCGCTGCTCTGCATCATCGGCGACGAAAGCAAAGTGGATGTGAATGCCATCGTTGCTGCCGCCAAAGGTGGCCCCGCTCCTGCCGCTTCAGGCGATGCACAGCCCCAACAAGCTGCTGCCGCACAACCTGCCGCTTCCGGTTCAGCCACTACCACTACCAGCGCACCCGCTGCCACCACTGAAGATGGCCGCGTGAAAGCCTCTCCTCTCGCCAAGAAAATCGCCAGCGACAAAGGCATCGATCTTTCCAAAGTTTCCGGAAGCGGGGACAATGGCCGTATCGTGAAGAAAGATATCGATAACTATGTTCCTGCCGCTGCATCTTCAAGCGCTCCTGCTGCAGCCGCTTCTTCTGCCCCCGCCGCTCCTGCCGGTCAGGTGAGCTTCGAAGAAGTGCCCGTTTCACAAATGCGTAAGGTGATCGCCAAACGCCTGGCTGAAAGCAAATTCTCTGCTCCCCACTTCTATGTTACCATGAATATCAACATGGACAAAGCTGTAGCTAGCAGGGCTAAAATGAACGAAGTTTCTCCCGCCAAAATATCCTTCAATGATATGGTGCTGAAAGCATGCGCCATCGCACTGAAGAAACACCCGAAAGTGAACAGCAGTTGGCTCGGCGATAAGATACGCATCAATCACCACGTGAATATCGGAGTAGCCGTTGCCGTTGAAGAAGGATTGCTGGTGCCTGTGGTTCGCTTTGCAGATACCAAATCACTGAGCCAGATCGCGGCGGAAGTGAAAGTGGCTGCTCAAAAAGCCAAAGACAAAAAACTGCAACCTGCAGACTGGGAAGGCAACACCTTCACTATTTCCAACCTGGGTATGTTTGGCGTTGACGAGTTCACTGCCATCATCAACCCACCCGATGCCTGTATCCTGGCCATCGGTGCTATCAACCAGGTGCCTGTTGTGAAAGACGGACAGATCGTGATCGGCAATATCATGAAGGTTACCCTGAGCTGCGACCACCGCGTTGTAGATGGTGCTTCCGGAGCCGCTTTCCTGCAAACCCTGCAAGGATTGCTTGAAGAGCCCCTCACCATGCTGGTATAACCCCGAAATGTATACGAATAATTGAATTATATGAAAAGTCCCGCCATTGTAGCGGGACTTTTTATTTGGAACATGGTTATTTCAATCCCTTGATAAAAGATACGATAGCTGTTACCAGCTCAGGCGCTACAGGTAGGTTCGCATCGAAGTAAGTGGCATGATTGGCCTTTTGATCCAGTTCAGTATGCTTCAACACATGGTTCATCTTATCGATGATCACTAGTTTGGCAGCAGGGTTCGCTTTGGACAATAGCGTGGCATCCTCTTCCTTCACCTGCAGATCAGTATTCCCCTGGATGATCAACACCGGCACTTTCAACGCACTGATCAGTTGCTGCGGATCATATTTGAACCAACTGATAAGATAAGGCTGCACAGACGGGCGGAAGAGGGCGCTCATACTGGGAACCGGATCGTGCAGCGTATCCCCTTTTGCCAGCGTATCCAGGTAAAGATTTACGATCTCCCTTGACTGCCTCATTTGTTCTGCTGCCTCGGGGCTTACGCCTTTGGAGGGATCGAGGCTGGCATTCAGTTGCTCCCGCAATACCAGGTCGGCTTTCTTTCCCGGTCCGGCGATGGACACCATCGCGTCAGCACCCGCCATGGACACGGCTTTCAGGCCAATGGTAGATCCTTCGCTATGCCCCACCACTATCACTTTTGAAAACCGTTTGTCTGCTTTTAGGGCTTTCACCAGATCGGCCGCATCATCCACCATCATATTGAAGCGGATATCCGTTTCGTTCTTCATTGCATTCTTACTGGCGGCAATACCGCGCTTATCATAGCGAAGCGTGGCAATCCCCTGTGCATTCAAAGCCTCTCCGAGGAATTTGAGGGAATTATTCTTCATCATCGGATTGTTCCCATTCCGGTCCGTAGGCCCGGATCCTGCAATGAATAGAGCAACAGGCAACGGCTGTTTGCTTTCAGGCACAGTGAGGGTTCCATAAATATCACCCGTTGCCGTTTTCAACACTACGGAGTCCTTATCCTGAGCCCTTCCGGGCATTGCCAAAAGCAACAATACAGATCCGATAAAAGCAACGCAGCTCAGCTTCATACAAACAGGTTTATTTAAAACAAGGTACAAAAAAACGAAGTGATCTGCCATCCAACACAAAAAGCATAAATTACAGGAACAAACAACCGGAATGCTTCAACGGTCCACCATTCAGTTGCTGCGTTTTCATTTTTCCTTTTTCCTGCTCCCCGTGTACCTGTTTGCATTGGGACTGGTTCCCATCATAGATATACCCAACGCCTTACTGGTATTTGCGATCCTGCACCTGCTGGTGTATCCCGCCAGTAACGGATACAATTCATATATGGACAGGGATGAAGGCAGTATCGGCGGCCTGGCCCGGCCCCTGCAACCTACCCGGCAATTATTGCTCGTCACCTTTACGATGGATATGCTCGCCATTGGGCTCAGCCTGATCGTCAGCCTGGTATTTGCCATCGGGATCGCTGCTTATATCCTTGCCTCCAGGGCTTACAGTTCAAGGAAGATCAGGCTCAAGAAATATCCCATCACCGGTTATCTGACCGTTGTACTCTTTCAGGGAGGAGTTACCTTTTTTCTGACATATCACGGATGCAGCGTGGGCAAGTCCCTGGACGCGCCGGTGGCCGGCATCATAGCGGCCACCCTGCTGATCGGGGCTTTTTATCCCCTTACCCAGATCTACCAGCATGAGGCCGACAAAAAAGATGGCGTTACCACCATCAGCGCCCTGCTGGGCTATCGTGGCACATTTATTTTTACAGCCATCCTATACCTGCTGGCGATGGCAGCGCTCAGTTGGTTGTTCCTGGAAAGACAGGAACCTTACAAACTACTGATCATAGCAACCATTATGCTACCAGCCCTCGTATATTTTTTTGTGTGGGCCGGGAAATTATGGGCCGATACGGCTGTGGCAGACTTTACCCATACCATGCGCATGAACCTGATCGCATCCCTTTGCTCTAACCTGGCATTCCTGATCATCTTAATCCGGAGGTAGTTTTGAGTAAGATAATTTCAATCGGCACTGCAGTGCCTGCCTGGAAACACAGGCAGGAGGATATCCTTTCGTTTATGCTACCGGCTTATTCGCTAACGGGTCCAGACATACGAAAGATAAAATTCCTTTATCATCAAAGCGCTATCGGCACCCGCCATTCCGTAATACCGGATTATAGCCGGCCGGTAGCTGAATGGAAATTCTATCCACAAACAGAGAACCTGGAGCCCTTCCCCTCACTGGAAACCAGGATGCAATGGTACGATCGCTATGCAGCGCCATTATCGGTGGATGCAGTGCGCGACTGCCTCCAGGGCCTTCCCGGTAATGCAGGCATCACGCATCTCATCACCGTGAGTTGTACAGGCATGAGCGCGCCAGGCCTGGACCTGCAGTTGGTTCAACTGCTCGATCTTCCCAGGAACACCTGGAGAACATCCGTGAACTTTATGGGCTGTTATGCCGCAATCCATGCGTTGAAACTGGCAGACGCCATCTGCAACAGTGCTCCCTCAGCCAAAGTGCTATTGGTTTGCACCGAGCTCTGCACTTTGCATTTCCAACGGGAGCCAACGCCGGACAATATCGCCAGTAGCCTTCTCTTTGCGGACGGGAGCGCTGCCGCACTGGTAGTACCCAATAATTATCAGCACCGCGGCCTCGCACTCACCGGATTTTACAGCGAAGTGATCCCCAAAGGGAAAAAGGATATGTCCTGGGAACTTTCTTCTTCCGGATTCCAGATGACGCTCAGCAATTATATCCCTTCATTGATAGAAGAAGATTTTGAAGCCCTTACCGGAAGGGCCCTGCAGCAGGCGGGTATCGATCACAGTGATATTGCGGAATGGTGTATCCATCCAGGCGGTAAAAAGATCCTTGAAGTGATCAGTAAAAGCCTGCATTTGCCGGAAGGTGCACTGCAAGACAGTTACGAAGTGCTCAGCCAGTATGGCAATATGAGCTCGGCCACTATTCTATTTGTGCTGAAAAGGATGATGCAGCGACTTCTATCCCAACAACAGGAGCAAACCATTTTCGGCGCAGCCTTTGGGCCCGGACTTACCATGGAAACCTTCATTGCGAAAAATCAAATCCAATAAATGCAGCGATCCGCCGAAAAAGAATTGCTGGATGCTCCTGATATCCCCTTCGATGATATCCGTAGGAATATGCAGGAACTGGATACCATCAATACCTTGCTGGGTGGCCATGCTATCACCATTACAGGATTGAAAGGATTTGTAAGGAAGGGACAACAGCTATCTATATGCGAGATCGGTTGCGGAGGCGGCGATAACCTGGCAGCCATTGCCAAATGGTGTAAGAAGAAAGGCATTGCCGTAAGCCTGACCGGCATCGATATCAATCCATTCTGCATTCAAACTGCCAAAGAAAAATGGACACAGAACAAGGCACTGGCAGCTATTCCCGTTCAGTTCATCATCGCGGATTACAGGGATGCCCTCCTTGCAGAAAAACCGGGAGTGATCTTTTCTTCTCTATTCTGTCATCATTTTTCCCATGAAGAACTTGTGCGCCAGTTGCAATGGATGAAAGCGAACTCCCGCTATGGATTTTTCATCAACGATCTCCATCGTCATCCCATCGCCTGGCATTCCATCAGGATCCTCACCCGGCTTTTTTCAGGGAGCTACCTCGTAAAGAACGATGCGCCATTATCGGTAAAAAGAAGTTTTGTTAAATCTGACTGGATAATTCTGTTTCAACAAGCAGGAATCAGTACCTTTTCTGTACATTGGAAATGGGCCTTTCGCTGGCTCGTGACAGTTGGCCCCGAATAGCATTGAACCTTATTTTATGAATGACCGGTAAATGGAGAAAGATTCTTGAACAGAGAAGCTACATACGATGTTGCCATTATCGGGGGCGGCCTGGCCGGTCTGGCTTTATCTATCCAGGCAGCAAGAGCAGGTTATCAAACCATTCTTTTTGAAAAAGAACAATATCCCTTCCATAAAGTTTGCGGCGAATATATCAGCCTGGAGAGTTGGAATTTCCTGCAGGACCTGGGCGTTCCGCTCAGTGATATGCAATTGCCACTGATCAACCGGGTATTGCTCAGCGCGCCCAATGGACGCTTCATCGAAAGCAATCTGCCATTGGGCGGTTTCGGGATCAGCCGCTACACCCTGGATCACCTGCTGGCAGGCATCGCCAGAAGGGAAGGCGTTACACTTTTGGAAGACACCAAGGTGAACGATGTGATCTACCGGCATCACGCCAGCATGGTGTTCAGCACCCGGGGCGCCATCGAAGCCACCGTAGTGGCAGGGGCCTATGGCAAAAAAGGCAACCTGGACGCCAAATGGAAAAGGGACTTTACCCAGGTGAAGCCCAATGCCCTGAATCACCTCGTAGGGGTAAAATATCATATTCAAACCTTTTTCCCCGACGACCTGATAGCCCTTCACAATTTCGAGAACGGTTATTGTGGCATCTCAAAAATCGAGGACAATAAGTATTGTTTGTGTTATCTTACAACCGCATCCAATCTCAGGAAGACAGGAAATGATATCCAGGCGATGGAAAAACAAATATTGAGAAAGAACCCATTCCTGGACAAGATATTTTCCTCTGCCCGCTTCCTTTACAAAGAACCTGTTACAGTATCCAGGATATCCTTCAACAGAAAGACCCAGGTGGAAAATCACCTCCTGATGCTCGGCGACGCTGCTGGCATGATCACACCACTTTGTGGCAACGGGATGAGCATGGCACTGCATGGCAGCAAACTGGCCTTCGACGAGATCGATCAGTTTCTGCAAGGCAGGATCAACCGGTACGAAATGGAAACCCAGTACACCCAACAATGGGAAAAACAATTCAACCGCAGGCTTCAGACCGGACGTGTGTTACAGCAGTTCTTCGGCAATGGAAGACTCAGCAATTACCTGATTGCTTCCCTTAAACCTTTTCCGTCGTTGGTTTCATTTTTGATCAGACAAACACACGGAAGACCCTTCTAAAAAAACATGCGATACCATCTGCTGCTTGTCCTATGTTGTATCATCAGCATAACAGGCACCGGTCAGAACTATCATGCGGTCAATGGCTCATCCTATGCAGGTAGTTTAGGCACCGGTAACAACCCCGCCTCCATCGTGAATACCCCATGGCCATGGGACATCACCCTCTTTGGCATACAGGCCAAGGCCGTTACCAATATCCTTACCGTACGGAATTATTCCCTGCTCACTTCCCCTGCCGAGGCCAGGTACCAGATCAGCAATAAGAACGAAGCCAGGTATGCCAATACCAATTACAATATCAACCTGCTCAATGCCCGTTATGCATTCAACCGGAACAATGCAGTAGCGGCAGGCATCAATATCCGTGGCTATACCCGTGCCAGATCCAGCCGCTTCGCTTATGTCGATACCCTTCATAATCTTGATCAGTTCCTCATTCAGAACCAGGAAAATATCCCGCTCAGCGCCGATGTGATCAGCAGCCATTGGATAGAAGTGTACGGCAGTTATGCCCGCACCATCTGGGATAACGATCAAAGCAGACTGAATGCCGGTATAACGGTGAGGATCAGTCGCGGATTAGCAGGAGGATATGGCAATCTCCGTAATGGCAGCTTCGAGCTGATCCCAGGCCCCGAAACGAAATATGGCGTGAAAAGCCTCGACGCCTTCTATGCCTACTCTTCCAATTTCGATAAATGGGATAACGATCTTTCACAATCCACCAATATCCGGAATTTCATCACCAATGCCAGGGCCGGTATCGCCATCGACCTGGGGGTAGAGTGGTTGCTCAAGGAAGGCGGTATCCGGTCGTTCAACGACGCTGATGATGAATACTGGGACTACACCTGGAAGATCGGCGCATCGGTTTTGGATATCGGTTACAACCAGTACAAGTACAGCAGTAACAGCCGGCTCTTTAGCGGGCTGAAGCAGGGAGTGGAAGCCACCGACTTCGATCAGAAATTCGGGACAGTGAACGGCATACGCGGATTCAATGATAGTGCTGCTACCCTATTCAATTCAGTCCGCGTGCCCAACGGGCTCTTCAATGTGATCGATCCGATGCGGGCCGTGCTGAATGTAGACAGATTCATTACCCAGGCTTTCTATGTGAATGCAGAGCTTTCCCTTAACCTAAGTCCACTGGCAGGCGATCAACGCCTCTATGCCAAAGAGCTCAACTTCATCACGGTAACGCCCAGGTGGGAAACAAGAAAATTCGGATTCTACCTGCCTGCACAATTCAACAATGAAAAGAAATTCTGGGTGGGAGCAGCGGTGAAGGCTGGCCCTGTATTACTGGGGCTGCATAACCTGGGCTATATCTTTTCAAAGAAAAGCCTTCAGAATGGTGGCGGTTACCTGGCCATCGTGATCAGGCCCGGAAAGAAAAAAGAAGTGACGAGAGAAAAGAAGGATCGAAGAATGCAGCAATACCAGTGCCCGGTGTTTTAGACCAGTATGTCTTTTTCCGGCTCAACCCAGGCCGCCAGGTTCCTGAGGGAAGATGTCATGCCTGCAATATGATCCTCCGGCCTGACCCCAGCCGGAACATTTTCGGCGATGAAGCTCACTTCTGTACCTCCGGGTACTTGTTTCAGTAGCGTAGTGACGGTCATAGCGCCTGCAAAGGCAGGATCATCCGATTTGAAGACCACCTCCTCCACGATCTGCTGATGAGGCACCAACCGTAAGAACCTGCCTTCGAACTGATCCTCATGCTCCGAGGTCTTTCCCGCAACGGCATGTTGCGATTGCTTGTAACGAAAGGCCATCCTGTATTTTCCGCCCTCCCTGGCATCGAACTCGAATATTTCACAGCTCATACCCGAAGGTGGCCGCCAGGCAGCAATGGCATTGGGATCGAGGAAAGCTTCATAGATCTTTTCGGCTGAAGCCTTTATCAGTAGCGATGCCGAATCCTTTCTTGCAGGTGATGGATGGCTCATGGGAATTGATTTTATGGAAGGTAATCCTAAAAAATTATGCCGCCCGGCCTAAATGAACTTTCACAAAGTTTTGAAAATTCAGAAACAGACACTAACTTTGAGTAACGGTCAAATTACAAACGCAACATATGAAACTAGCAGAAGCACGTACTGAATTTATTACCAAATGGGGCGCATTCGGATCCCATTGGGGGATCAACCGCACCATGGCGCAGGTTCATGCGCTCCTGCTGATCAGCGCAGACCCGCTCAGCCAGGATGATATCATGGAACAATTGAACGTGAGCCGCGGCAATGCCAATATGAATATCCGTGCATTGATGGACTGGGGACTGGTAGAGCGTGTGATCATTCCCGGAGAGCGGAGGGAATTCTTTGTAGCCGAGAAAGATATCTGGAAAGTAGCTACCCAGATACTACGTGAGCGCAAGAAAAGGGAATTCGATCCCATGATGAAAACAGTGGAATCACTCGAGAATATCGAAGGAGATAAGAAAGATAAGAACCATAAGCAATTCACGGAGACCATCAGTAGTATCAAGACTTTTGGCAGACAGGCAGACAGGATGATGGATGTGATGGTGAAGGCCGATGAGAACTGGTTCATCGGTAGCCTGATGAAATTCTTCAAGTAAAAATTCCTCATGAAAGCATTTGCAAGATTAGATGTAATAATCCAGGTGATCCTGATCATCAGCGGGCTGGCGCTGGGACTGGCCGTGATGACCAATTCTATTCACAGCGATTATATGTTCTTCCCTTATTTCCTGGTAGGCGGCTGGCAGATCTTCAGCGTGATCGTTCACCTCGTAGGTGAAGGAACCCGGATGGGGCAACTAAGGAAGATCTATTTAGGTATGTTATTGTTTGTGATACTGGCCCTCCTTCTTTCACTGGCAACTAAGGAAGGGATCATCTATGCGTTGTTCGGCTTGTTGATCTTTTCTCCTTTCATGGCCTTCTTTTACGTGTTCACCTGCTACAAAGAGTTGCTGGTTTACCAGGCTAAACCAGGCAATGACCCGATCGAACTTGTAGGGAATGATGGCAGCACGCCTGCCACTGGACCGATTGCACAGGACAACTGAACATTCAGTGTCCTTTCCAATACGAAACCGGATCCCGGTTTTTTTAAAACCATAAACTTTCAAAACTTTTTGAACTTATGAAAAATAAAAAGATCATCATTGCCGGCGGAACCGGGTTCATCGGCCAGGAGCTGGCCCGTTATTTCGGGAAGGACAATCATGTGGTGATCCTCACCCGGCAATCTGTTCAAAGCAACAATAACCGGTACAATAATAAGCTCCTCAAAGCTTCCGATGGTTACAATATCACATACTGGAGATGGGATGGAAAGCATATCGAGAAACACTGGGCCATGGAGCTGGATGGCAGTGATATAC
>JAGIAP010000161.1 GCA_017744805.1 Chitinophagaceae bacterium
GTACCAGGCTGATCATCTCTTTGTCGGCAAAGCAATACACAGGCTGTTCCAGGTTGGCTTCCAGCCAGATCTTCTTATTGTCTGCCTGCAGGCGGAGCAGGGCCAGCGTATCATTGATCATATGATGGAGGTCCAGCAATTCAGGTTGAACAGCGGACTGCTTCATCTGCGATCTTGCCCAGAGCAGCAGGTTCTCCATAAGGCTGGTAACATAGTTCATTTCATTGGTGATGCCGGGTATCAGTTCCCTGATCTCTTTGGCGGATAATTTGGCTTGTTGCATATTGAGGAAGAGGTTGCGCAAGGCGTACATAGGCGTTTTGAGATCGTGGGCGATCACGGAGAACAGTTTTGTTTTAAGCTGATTGAGCTCGGTGAGCTCCAAGGTTTGTTGTTCCAGGAGAGCGGCCTTTTCCGCGATCTCCTTCTTTTGCTTACCGATGGCAAGGTTCTGCTGATGCAGTTCCCGCCCCTTCATCATCAGGGTGAACTGGTATCGCAGGTGCTCCTGCTTGATGAGATAGAGCGCATAGAAGATGAAGCCAAGGGCCAGGATATGATTGAAGGCATATACCCAATAACTGATCTCGGACAACTGGAAATAGTACTCACGGGGAACAACAACTGCCAGCAGGTAACAACTGCTGCTCCAGAGGAAGGAAAAGATCATGCTTACCATCCTTTGCAGGAAAAAGACTGAAGTAACCACATAGAGGAGGAAGAAGAGCCCAACGCCTACATTCACTTTTCCCAGGTACACGATACAGGTGACCAGAGGGTAGAGCCCAAAATATACGAAGCGGGCATTCCTGTAAAGCCCTTCCTGGTTGAGCCAGAGTACCAGGGTGCAGATTAGCAGTGGTGCCAGGGCCACATACCAGGTAAGTGGCGGGAGGTGCTGATGGCTGATGAGGCCGGCCCCGATAAGCAACAGTCCAGCCAGCATGCTGATACAGTTGAGCTGGTTGAAAATGATCAGCTTACGCCGTTCATAATCGTCCATGCCGGCAGTTACGCCCCGGGATCTTAGGGATTTCCACTGGCGGATCAGAGCCTGGCCGCTGGTTTGCATATCTGGTAATTTTCAGGATATTGAACGGAAACAGTAACGCCGGGAAAGCCTTTTTATTTCAATGATTTGGAGGCTGGGGAAACCGTTGTACAATTATTATATGTAAATTGCTGTAACAGATTTAATTCCCCTTTAATTACCCGGGCCGTTCTGGCAGGATTCTTGAAAAAATCCAGGTATTATCCATTTGTATTATTCATCAATTAAATAAGCATGCTATGAGTACACAAAAAGTTATGCTCGGCACACTTACTGGTGTATTGGCGGGAGTTGCTATTGGAATGTTATGCGCCCCTGCATCCGGAGCTGAGACCCGTCAGAAAATTGCGGACGGCGCAGGTAACCTGAGGAAGAAATTCAACCGTTTGATCGGGGCATCTGCCGATGAACTGGATGAATTGAAAGATGTATTCTCCACCGAAATTGCGGGGTTGAAAGATGATGTGCGCGAGCGGGTCCTTCAACTGATCAAAGCAACCAAAGCAAGTGGCAATAATATCAGAGAACAGGCTACCCTGTAAATGGTACAGTAACCGAAAAGCTATAGGCTATCGTTTGTGAATAACAGGCGGTAGCTTTTTTATTATTCATATTTACAAAATCATTAACATTGTGCTCTAATCAACACAAATAAACACTATGAAAAAACTTTCCACACGTCTTTTTGTATGTGCAGCCCTTGCTCTTACAACCATCAGCACTCCTGTTCTGGCAGCCACAGTTGTTGAGCCCGTTCCGGTATCAACACCTGGTTCTACTGAGCCAACACCCGCAGAGATGAAAGCAGCGATGGAATCTTTCAGAGCGCTTCCCCGCAAGGAAAGGAAAGAAAGAATTCACGATGCCAAAAAGATGCTGAAAGAGTACAAAGCAGCCAAGCGCGCAGGTAATGATGCTGAAACCAATCAGGTATTGCTGGCCATCCTGGCTATTCTTCTGCCACCACTGGCGGTGTACCTGAAAGAAGGTGAAGTGAACAGCAAATTCTGGATCAGCCTTATCCTCACCCTGCTCTTCTGGATCCCTGGTGTAGTATATGCATTACTGGTAGTATTTGATGCAGTATAAGGCCGGCATCCCGAATACCGTAGAAAGATGACTTAAAACATCTTTCATCTGTAAATTCAAATGCATGAAAATTTTATCGATCGTTCTGTCCGGTATCGCAGTTACCCTCGCAATAGCAGCATGCAATAGCAGCATGAATGCTACCGGCGGCACCAGTCACAAGCTGGAAGGTAGTTCCTGGAAACTCACGGGCCTCAGCACCATCACCGGTGAGCTGCCCAAAACGCCCAGGGAAGTGACCATGCGCCTCGATACCGGAAGGGTCTATGGAAGCGGCGGCTGTAACAGGTACTTCGGGGCTTACACCCTCAATGGCTCCTCCCTCAAATTCAACGGGGTGGCCAGTACCAAGATGTTCTGCCAGGGTGCCATGGAAGTGGAAGATGGACTGATGCAATCCTTCAATAATACCGATGGATACTTCATCAGCGGCAAACGACTGGCACTGCTCAAAGGAACAGATACGCTGGCGAGATTTGAAGTGACGAAAACGATCGAAAAATAATCCCGCTTCGGGGTTGCTCATTCAGGTCTGTAAAATATACCGCCGCGGGAGAATATATCTTCTTCTCCTGTTTGGTGAGATGAGGCTGTGTTAATGCTATTCAGCTTTATCGCTTATATTTTGAAGGCCCTGAACGAGCAACCCCTTCGCTAATAACCTTGATAGTGCAGCAGTTCTGTACTACTGATCTCAATAGCCAAACAGCTCATATCTTATTCTTTTTGCTGTCGTTCATTTTTCTTTTTCTCATCTTCTTTTAATTCTCTTTTCAATTCGCACCTGGCATTTCTCAATTATCATTTCTTCCTCCCTTTTCTCTCAGCCTTCCCCATCAGGAATACAATGCCTGCCATAACTTTTGGGGATGCACCTGTTCCCCATCCCCACCCCTCCGGCCGCTCAGGAACGGCACCATCGGCCTTACTTGTTTGAAATTTTTAAATGCTGTTCTCTTTATCCTGCCCTCCTATTCCGCAGCTTTTTGATTTGCTTTTATTGGCTCTTGCATTTAATCTTCGGGCCGGCGTGGGGATATGAAGAAAGGCCTATGAAATGTAAGCGAAAAAGCCCGGCCCTATTCTTCCGTCCCATCTCTCCCTTCAAAAGCCCCATCATTATTCTCCCGCGGCGGTTCATTTCATTAGCCGCTTTTCATATCCCCCGCCGGCCCCCCAAAAAAATATTTCCCAATAATAAAAAAGCCGGTCGCCCAACCTATGCGCGACCGGCCGTTTCCAGAGAACGGATCAAAATTTTCTTTTCGGGTAATGAGAGTGCTGGTTCCTGAGCGGCAACCTTTCTACCCCCATAAATACGTAATATTTCAGCAATTGGATTGCAACGAGCAATGTGTACATTCGTACCCTAATATTTTTTCCATGATCGATCTCCGTTCCGATACCTTCACCCTGCCCACTCCCGGCATGCTGGAAGCCATGATGAAGGCGCCTGTGGGCGATGACGTTTTTGGTGAAGACCCTTCCGTGAACCTCCTGGAATCCCGAATGGCGGCCCTTTTCAATATGGAGGCAGCTTTGTATTGCCCTACCGGCACCATGAGTAACCAGATCGGGATCAAAGCGCATACCCAGCCGGGTGATGAGGTGATCTGCGATCAGTCGGCCCATGTGTATGTGTATGAGGGCGGAGGCATTGCTTTCAATTCGGGGTCACAGGTGCGAACGCTGGAGGGCAACCTGGGGAGGATCACCGCGGAGCAGGTGGTGAATGCCATCAATCCGGATGATGTGCACCGTGCCAGGACCAGCCTGGTATGCCTGGAGAACACATCGAACCGGGGTGGCGGTAGCTGTTATGATATCGAAGAGATCAGGCGGATCCGGAAGGTATGCGATGAGCATGGATTATTGCTTCACCTGGATGGGGCCAGGCTCTTCAATGCATTGGTGGCAAGAAAGGAAGCAGCGGCGTTATATGGACCGCTTTTTCATAGCATCAGTGTTTGCCTCAATAAAGGCATGGGTTGCCCGATAGGAAGCGTGCTGATGGGCAGTGCGGCCTTTATCAAAAAAGCGAGGAGGATCAGGAAGGTGCTGGGTGGCGGAATGCGGCAGGCAGGCTATATGGCTGCGGCTGGCCTCTATGCGCTGGATCATCATATTGAAAGGCTGGAAGAGGATCATCGCCATGCCAGGCAGATCGCGGAGGCGCTGCTGCAGACGGAGTATGTGGAGAGCACGCTGCCGGTGAGCACCAATATCGTGATCGCCAGCATCAGGGCTCCGTGGAAGCCGGCACAGATCACGGAGATGCTGAAGGCGAAACAGATACTGACATTACCCGTTTCATCCACCCAGATCAGGATGGTGGTTCACCTGGGCATTACGCCTGAAATGGCCGCTATAACGGCGAATACCATACGAAACTTGATTGGCAAGGATGTATAAACGCAGAACGGGCAGCTATTCGCTGCCCGAACTTTACCTCATTCACGTAGGTTGCAGGGTTTAGGGGAAATACGTAGGGTAAAAATTGTAACTATGTAAAGAGAAGGGTTTTTCACCTTCCCGCAATATTTAAAGATCAGTATTTACACAACCTACATGTATACCCTTACATCTTGATAAGTAAAGAATATTGAAAGCATTATATTTTTGACCATAATTCTAACCAGATGCTACCGAAAATCAAACCTCAGCGTACCGAAGTGTGGAAGAAGCTGAACACGCATTATAAAAAAACAAAAGACGTTCAGATCAGGGAATTGTTTGCGGATGACCCTGAACGATTCAGCAAGTTCTCCCTGCAACTGGAAGATATACTGGTTGATTTTTCCAAGAATCGCATCACGTCAAAAACATTGTCGCTCCTTGAAGAGCTTGCCATGCAGTCTGAGCTGAAAGCCGCCATAGAAGCCATGTTCACGGGCGAAGCCATCAACGAGACCGAAGGTCGTGCCGTATTGCATACTGCCCTTCGCAACTTCTCCGGCAAACCGGTGAAAGTGGCTGGGAAGAATGTAATGCCCGATATACAACGCGTACAGAAACAAATGCAGGATTTCTGCGCCAGGATCCATAGTGGTGAATGGAAAGGCTATACAGGAAAGAAGATCAGGTACATCGTCAATATCGGGATCGGGGGAAGTGATCTGGGACCGTATATGGTCACTGAAGCCCTGAAACCATATTGGGTGGAAGGCATCGAGCCCTTCTTCGTTTCCAATGTGGATGGCACCCATATCGCCGAAACACTGAAGAAAGTGAATCCCGAAGAAACACTGTTCCTTGTGGCCAGCAAAACCTTCACTACGCAGGAAACCATGACCAATGCCCTTACAGCGCGCGACTGGTTCCTGCAGTCTGCAAAAGAGGAAGCGCATGTGGCCAAGCATTTCGCGGCGCTCAGCACCAATGAAAAAGAGGTGGTGAAATTTGGTATCGATACCGCCAATATGTTCGAATTCTGGGACTGGGTTGGTGGCCGTTATTCCCTATGGAGCGCTATTGGTCTGAGTATTGCCCTCACTATCGGCTATGATAATTTTGAGCAGTTGCTGCGCGGCGCACATGCTACCGATCTGCATTTCCGCAATACGCCTTTCGACAAGAATATCCCCGTTATCCTGGCCCTGATCGGATTATGGTATACCGATTTCTATGGCACCCAAACGGAAGCCATCTTACCATACGATCAATATATGCACCGCTTTGCCGCCTATTTCCAACAAGGCAATATGGAAAGCAATGGCAAGAGCACCGACCGTCGCGGTAAATCCATCAACTATGCCACCGGTCCCGTGATCTGGGGCGAGCCCGGCACCAACGGGCAGCATGCTTTCTACCAGCTCATCCACCAGGGAACCGTCATGATCCCCTGCGATTTCATTGCACCGGCCATCAGCCATAATCCCATCGGGGATCATCATACGAAACTGTTATCTAACTTCTTCGCACAAACGGAGGCACTGATGAATGGTAAATCGAAGGATACGGTCAGGAAAGAACTGATCGCTGCGGGGAAGGGCCATGATGAGATCAAGGCGCTGTTGCCCTTCAAAGTATTCTCCGGCAACCGGCCTACCAATTCAATCCTGATCAAGAAGATCACTCCCTATACCCTCGGGCAACTGATCGCGATCTATGAGCACAAGATCTTTGTACAGGGCGTTATCTGGAATATTTTCAGCTTCGATCAATGGGGCGTGGAGCTCGGCAAGCAACTGGCCAATGCCATCCTGCCGGAATTGAAGGATAATAAGACGGTCAGTACGCACGACTCCAGTACGAACGGCCTTATCAATGCCTTCAAAAAAATGCGCGGATAAAATATTAATTACTATTTTACCGGCCCGGAAACCCATGACCCCATCATATGAAAAACAAACCATCACTCCTGCTGCTGTTCAGTGTTTGCCTTTCACTGTACGGTATGGCCCAGGAGCGCCTCTGGAACGATCTGAACCCTACAGACCCTGGCCTGGCCCAACGTCGTCTGACAGCTTCGCCCTGGCCGGGAAAACACCGGTTGATCAAACTCAATACCTCAATAGCAAAGCAGTTGCAGCAACTGGCGCCTATGGAAGATCCGCAGGCGCCTTTTCCTGTAACATCCGTGCCATTCGGTATCCCGCTGCCGGAAGGTGGTATGCATCCTGATATCATTACTGAATCGGCGGTATTGTCGCCCGATATGCAGTTGCTCTATCCCTCCATCAAAACCTACCGGCTGAGGGATGAAAGAACGAAAAAATTCACAGGAAGGATCACCATCACGCCCGAAGGCGTAAGCGGTCTCATCTTCACAGATAGCGGCGCAGCCTGGATTGCCCGGGCGCCGGAATACGGAGAGGATGTGCATATAGTGTACTACGTGAAAGATATCGAACTGCCGAAGCCATTGCGCTGCGATATGTTCCAGGAACTGAACAGGACGCAGACCAATGAAACGCCCGGCTCCGGGAAACCGTTGGGTGGCGATTGTCAGCTACGTACCTATCGTGTAGCAGTAGCCGCTACCGGCGAGTATACGCAATGGGCAGGCAGTATAAGCAATGCCGTGAGCTCTATCACATCCACCATCAATGCCGTGAGCGCCATCTACGAGCGGGATGCCACCATACACTTTGTGTTGGTGAACAATACCAATGTGGTATTCGCAGATCCTGCCACCGACCCATACCCTACTGTTCTTTTCCCTGACGTGAATATCCTCAACATCAATAACTCCACGCTCATTTCCAATATCGGCTCCGCCAATTACGATCTGGGCATGGTGTTCAACGCAGGCTGGGATGGAGGGCTGGCCAATCTTTCCAGTGTTTGCAATAGTTTCAAAGGAAGGAATGCTGCAGGCCTCAGTTTCGGTACCGGCTCCAACCCGGTGGCAGGCCCGCAGGGGCCGGTGTTCATCGGTACGGTAGCGCATGAAATAGGGCACCAGTTCAGCGCCACGCATTCCTTTGCTGCCACCAATGGCTCCTGCCTGAACAACTCCTCCGAGCCTTCCGCATGGGAGCCCGGCGGTGGTTCTACTATCATGGCCTATGCAGGTAGCTGCGTGGGCAATAGTTATCAGAACAATAGCGACCTCTACTTCCATGGAGGCAATATAGAGCAGATCAACAATTTTGTACAGACAGCCGGTACCTGCGCATCGGTATCGGCCAGTAACAATACGGCACCGGTTATTTCGGTTGCTGCTCCGGGTTATACAATCCCACCGGGCACACCTTTCGAGCTCAGTGTAACGGCGTCGGATGCCAGTTCCAATCTGGTGTATGCCTGGGAACAATTGGATGCGGGCCCGCTCACCTCTTCCAAACCCGGCGCCAATGCGGCTTCCGGGCCCCAGTTCAGGTCGTTCCCTCCCAACGACAAGCCCACCAGGGTATTCCCGAATATCTCTGCCGTGCTCACCAATACCAATCCTGATTATGAAGTGCTGCCATTGGTGGCCCGCGATATGAAGTTCAGGGTAACGCTGAGGGATGGCGCTCCGGGAGCAGGTTGCACGGCCCAGGCCGATGTTACCGTTACCATTGCAGGTACCACGCCCTTTCAGGTGACCTCACAGAACACGGCTACCAACTGGACGGCCAATGGATCCAATACCACCACCATCAGTTGGAACCCCGGCAATACCAATGCTGCCCCGGTCAATTGCAGCAATGTGAATATCCTGTTCTCCACGGATGGAGGGTTCACCTATCCATATCAGTTAGGCAGCAACCTACCCAACAGTGGAACTGCACAGATATTGATCCCCAATCTCCCTACCAATTCAGGAAGGATCAAGGTGCAGGGAGCAGGTAATATCTTTTTCGATCTCAACAATGCCAATATCACCATCAGTTCGGGTTGTAATGCGGAAGGCGCCGTCATCGCTCCTTCCACACCGGTAACGGCCGTGGCGGGCAGCCCTGCACTGGACCTCAGCCTGAGCCCGGGCTTCGGCACCCAGATCACTAATTTTTCCGGACAGCTCACCACTACCGATCCCCAATCCAGCCTGGTGTTCAACAATGTGGCGGCGGGCAATTGCCAACTGTCATCCAATGTATACCAGTACGATCGCTATCGCTTCATGGTGAACAAGGCAGGGAATTATACGTTCACCGTTCCCGGTTCTACCTACCCTGCTATCCTGAATCTTTACCAGAACGTTTATGACCCCTCCAATCCTTGCCAGAACTTCCTGAACTCGAATGGCACCAAACTGACTACCAGCGTGGTGGTAGGTGCCAGCCTCACGCAGAGCTTGTCGCCCGGCATTTATTACGAGCTTACCATTGGCACTTTCAATACCGGCAATCCGGCCCTTCCGGTTGGTTATACCATCACCAGCAGCAATACGGTGGGTGGGAACCTGTACAGCAGTTACCCGGCACCGGCAGGTAGCTTCAGTTATACGTATGTGATAGTGTCCAATACTTCCGGGCAGATCAAGGCCTTTGATGCAGGCGCTAACCTGAGCAATCCTGCCAGCTATCCCAAAGGCAATTATTCAGTGTATGGGCTTTCCTATGCCAGCAGCATCAATGCAGCCACTCTGAACGCCTATGTTGGGGGTAGTTTCGAAACGTTCAAGCAGGCGATCCTGAACAACCCCGGAACGCTTTGCAGCAACCTGAGCGATAATTCCGTTCTGGTGACCATCCAGGGCGATAGCCCTCCCGAACTGCTGCCGCTGAGCGCCATCATCATGAACGATAAGGTAGTGTTGAAATGGACTACCCAATCCGAGAACGGGGCCGATTATTTCGAGATCTATCGCTCCACCGATGGCAGCAATTTCCAGAAACTGCCGGGCCAGGTGAAAGCGAAAGGCACCAGCAATACCCCTACCGATTACACGTATACCGATAATTCGCCCGCAGACGGGAACAATTATTACAGGGTGCGCCAGGTGCAACTGGATAAACAGGAACTGATGAGCACCATTGCCAGGGCCGCAAAGCTGGATGATGACATGATGCTGCGCCTTCGTCCCAACCCGGTCAGGAACAGGCCACTGTATATTGAGTATATCACAGATCAACGCGAAGAATTGCGGATAATGGTAACCGATAGCAGAGGGGTGCGATTGATCAGTAAAACTGTCAATGCCAGGAGTGGCATGAATCAGTACACTTTTGATGTACAGCATTTATCCAAAGGCGTATACTTTGTTACCATCCATCGGGAAAGAGGGGTGATCACCAGGAGCTTCCTGAAGGATTAGGTAAGGGGTACACGCTAAAACAACAAATAAAAAGCCTCCGGATCCCGGAGGCTTTTATCGTAAAAGAGATTAGACTACAGTTGGATTACCACTTGTCAACTTCTTCACCTGTATCGGCAGATGCACTGTGTGATGGAGCGGCAGCAGCAGCTACAACAACCACCTCAGCAGTGTCAACTTGTTCTTCAATACCATCACCTTCACCTCCTTGCTCATTGTCCTGGTCGTGGTTGTAAGCATCGAAATCAAAGTTAGGCATCAGATCGGTCTTAACGTAATCAACAGCTTCGGTCAGCGCTTTCAGGAATTTATTAAAATCTTCTTTGTAGAGGAAGATCTTATGCCTGTCATAACCGTTCTCGTTGAATTTTTTCCGGCTCTCCGTGATGGTAATGTAATAGTCATTGCCGCGGGTAGCTCTCACATCGAAGAAGTATGTTCTTCTTTTCCCAGCTCTGATGCGCTTACTGTAAACGCTTTCCATTCGTTTGTCGTTGTTTTCGTACGCCACAGTCATTTTAATTTTTGCAGTTTAATAATTGGCAGTTTTACAAAAAAGTAGGCACAAATATAATATTACTTTTGAACCGGCAAAATTTCCGGGCGGAATTTACGTGGTTTTCTTTAACCGGAGAATAGTAAGTTAACTACTTAATTGTCATCAGGAGCATCAGAGCGTTCCAATAATTGTTGTTCATACAAATATGAGTAATACCCGTTCCGGGCCAGGAGCTCAGTGTGAGTGCCTTTTTCCACCATCTTCCCTTCCTCCATCACGATGATCTGATCAAAGTCAAATAGAGTAAAAATACGATGCGTAATAATGATAGCAGTCTTGTCCTTAAGGAACCGGTTCAGGTTGCCGAGGATCTCTTTTTCGGTCCTGGCATCCACTGCGCTCAAACAGTCATCGAACACCACGATATGCGGATCTTTGATCAACGCGCGCGCTATGGAGATCCGTTGTTTTTGGCCGCCACTGAGGGTAACCCCTCTCTCCCCGATCATGGTATCGTACTGTTCATGAAAGCCCGCGATCTCTTTTTCCACGCTGGCATAGCGGGCCGCCTGCTGCACCTTGCCTGTATCCGGCTCACCATCCAGTCCAAAACTGATATTGTTGGTGATGGTATCGCTGAACAGGAATACGTCCTGCGGCACATAACTGATCTGTTTGCGCAGGCTTTGGAGGTCCATCCTGCGGAGATCGGTCTTGTCTATTTCGATGGTGCCGCTGTTGGGATCGTACATACGAAGCAGCAATTGCGCGATGGTGGTTTTACCGGATCCGGTATGACCGATGATGGCGATCTTCTCTCCGCGCTTCACATGCAGATCAAAGCTTTTCAGGGCATGGATACCGGTATTGGGATAGATGAAATCCACGTTATTGAAATCGATCACACCATCCAGGGATGGTTTGCCGGGCGCCACAGGCTCTTCGATGGCAGGTGTCGTATCCAGGAATTCGTTCAAACGTTTCTGCGAAGCCGCTGCGCGCTGGATCATACTGGCCGTCCAGCCGATAGCGCTCACCGGGAATGTGAGCATATTCACATACATCACAAACTCGGCAATGGTGCCGATGGTGATGGACTGATCTCCCCGGATGGCATAGATACCACCGATCATGATGGTGAGCAGGGTGCTCAGTCCGATCAGCAGGGCCATGGAAGGGAAATAAATGGCTTCCACTTTGGCCAGCCCTATCGCATTCTGCTTGTACTCTTCCGCATTCTTATTGAAGAAAGAGAACATTGCTTTTTCCTGCACGAACGACTTGATCACACGGATGCCGGAATAGGATTCCTGCGCATTGGTGGTAAGATCGGAGAGCAGGCTCTGGATGCGCTCGCTTTTCTTATTGATGATGGTATTGACGAAGTAGATGGTGATGGCCAGTAAAGGCAATGGCGCCAGCACATACAGGGTCAGCATCGCATTGGTGGCGAGCATGAAATACACGCTGAACCCGATGGTGGCCGCCAGGTTGATGAAATACATCAGGGCCGGGCCCGTGTACATACGCACACGGCTCACATCTTCCGCAATGCGGTTCATGAGGTCACCCGTGCTATGTGTTTTATAGAAATTGCTGTCGAGTTTCAGGTAATGGCTGAACACTTCATTCTTCTGATCGAATTCGATA
>JAGIAP010000162.1 GCA_017744805.1 Chitinophagaceae bacterium
AGCCAGGAGAATCAAATACTACTCATAATTCTGTTGGCGAGGTATTATTTTTTGTGCCGAGCTACTGGAGCCTCTTTGAATTCTATTCGGACAATATAGATTTCGAAAGGGATTACAGTACCTATATCACGGCGGCGGAGCCATCAGGAAAAGCAGAAGCAAAGCTGATCCTGATCAATGACCTCAGCATCCCCGGCACTATTTGGGTACAGCATTATAAAAGCATCGGTTTCCTGAATGTATTGCTGGATGCCATCGATAAAGCAACAGGCAATACGACTGTAAAGGACCAACTGAAATATGAAATGATGGTCTGCCGTGCACTCTATTACTATAAGCTCTTACAATACTTTTCTCCTTACAAGAATAACCAGGAAGGGATCCCCGTGTATACAGGCGTGCAGGGACCTTTTGCAGGACTGGCCACTCCCCGCAGCTCGCAGAAAGAAGTATTTGCTTTCATCCTTGAACAACTGACGGAAGCCGCTAATGCAACTACCAACCCCGATGTTGATTACAATATCTTCTTCAACAAAACGTATATGAACAACCTGCTGGCGCAGGTATATTGGTACAAGGCCGAATCGGGAGCAGCAGAGGCCAGTGATTATGGCAATGCCCGTAAATATGCGGCCCTTGCCATTCAGGAAACTACTATGCCAGCATCATTGGCGGATTATATCAAAGCCATGAATGGAGAATTCCCCGGCTATATCGTGTACCAGCGATGGGGAGGGTATAGTGGTTTCAATGAACAGACCTATGGCCAACCCTGGGGCATGACGCCATTTACGCCACATGCAGCACCGGGCTTATTGTCCATTTTCGATCCCAATGATATCCGTTACCAGGCTTATATACAGCCTGATCAAACCATCGTAAGGCCATTGAACGACTGGCCAAAATCTTTCACGGCGGCTTACAACCTGTTCAAACCAGAGGAAGCCTACCTCATCAATATCGAGGCCACCATGAAAGACAATGCAGGAGGCTCAGCCACCACCGCCAGGCAATTGCTTAACGCTTTCCGTCACAAACGGGGCATCAATACAGATTATACCGGCAATGATCTGCAGCAGGAGATCATCAATGAAAGAAGAAGGGAGTTCTGCTTTCAGCAGGATATCCGCTGGATCGATATGAAACGATACGGATTAGGCACAACCCGCAGCAATCTTCATATCTACAACAAAACTTTCAATGTAACGGTGGCGCCTAATGGCTATCAGTTTGCATTACCGGTACCGGTGGATGAGGAATTGAAACTGAATCCGAAAATGACACCCAATCCTTCCTGGACTGAAATCATCTTTTAACGATCAACAAATTTTGACATATGAGCTCCTTCCCCATACATAAAACATTGTCAGGATTGATCATGAGCACCCTTTTGCTGTCGGCATGCAGCAAGGATCATTTTCAATACGAGATAGAACAGGGCGCGGGTATGAAAGTAGACTCCATTGCATTTTCCACCGGCAGTACTTCCCTGATCGCCGACGGAGAATCCGCCCTCAGTTTCATCATTCAGGCATACAGCAAACGAAAGGTAACCATCAACGGCGTGGAGAAAGACAGTATGGTATTGATCCCGGAAGACAGGATCCCTGCCTCGGAGAAGAAAGTGTTCTATAATAACGGCACTGAAGCAGGACCGGAATTCTCTACCAAATCCTTATCGCCCGCTACCATTTCTTTCTATGCAAAGATCGGTAATACAAAATCCGCCGCGCAGGCGGTGGCTATCAAGGCCCCGGGCGCACCCTATTCCAAAATAGTGATCCCTGTTATCTTCCATGTATTCGAGTTGAATAAAACAGACTCGAAAAGATATCCCTGGTACCTGGAGCTGAAGCAGGAAAAACTGGAACAACTGATCACAGGCATGAACGCCATCTTCAACAGGCAGGGCACACATGCACCCAATGGCGCCAGTGCCAATATCGAATTTGTACTGGCCACCAAAACACCGGCAGGGGCTATGCTGGCTCAACCTGGCCATGACAATTTCGGATATGCAAGTACGTTCGACTGGGGATGGAGCACCTACAATGCGGCCAACCTGGTAAAGAACAATAGCGCCACCCTCCTTTGGGACCCTACCCGTTACCTGAACATCTGGGTGCTGCCATCAGCCGTATACTATGGCGGTATCAGCACTACCAGGCCTGCCTATACGCTTTCCAATACCCCCCTCGCAGGCATCGATATGCAAAAAGTAGCATCGGCTTCAGAAGTACCACTGACGGAACCTGAAGGCGTAGGACTGATGATCGGAAGGGATGAGCTCAACTCAACCATGAGAGCCCCTGCCCCTAACCTCGCCTACCGTTTCGGTACTTTTTACGGGCTCTTCCAGACTTATACCTACGACTGGGACCCATCCATGACCGACTATTGCAACGACACAGAGAAGTTCTCCATTGGCCAGTACCGCGATATTTACAAGAAATCACCCGATGGTATTCTCTTCAGAGCAGAGAATATCATGGACGCAACTTATCTCGACTGGAATATTGAAGGAGGCCAATACCTCGTATCCAGGGTGAATACCATTACAGCCGGCCAGGCGGCCAGGATCCGGTATGTGCTGGAGAATTGTCCCGAGAGAATGGCCCGACAGTAAAACCGTACAAAACAAATATGAAGAACTATTTTTTGAAGAGAGTGCTTCCTGTAACAGCGGTGTTGATCAGTACTGCTGTTACAGCGCAGGTGCCGGATGCCAGTAAGATGGACCAGCATCAAAGGCTTAACTACCGGATGGATATCGATTTCAATGCGCCGCAGAATACGTTCAGCGGCTACCAGCAGGTGAAATATGAGAACAATTCCGAAGACACACTGGAGCATATCTTCTATCATCTTTTTTACAACGCCTTTCAGCCGGGCTCGGCCATGGAAGAAAGAGGAATGTTCATTAGGGACCAGGAATTATTTGCGCATAATATCAGCGCCCTGAAACCCTCTGAACAGGGATGGCAACATATCGATTCCGTCAAGATCAACGGTGTGGCACAGCCGTATTCCATTACAGGAACGATACTGAAGATAAGTCCGGTTACCAGCATCGGCCCTCATGCCACGGCAACTATCGAGTTATGGTTCAAGAGCCAGGTGCCGGTCACCATCATGCGTACAGGTCGCAATAACAGCGAGCAGGTGGCTTTCACCATGACGCAGTGGTATCCCAAGATAGCGGCCTATGACCGCGCGGGGTGGCATGCCAATGAATATATCAGAAGGGAGTTCTATGGGAACTTTGCGGATTTCCAGGTGAATATTTCCATCGACCCCGCCTATACCATCGCCGCTACCGGCGAGCTACAGAATCCCGAAGAGATTGGCCATGGTTACCAGGAGCTCAACACTACCGGTAAGCAACAGCCGGAAAAACTAGTATGGCGATTCAAAGCAGACTGCGTGCATGATTTTGCCTGGGCCGCCGATACCGGGTATACACATATCAATCGCAAGATGAATGATGCACTCGGGTTCCATCTCTTTTACAAACCCACCACGGCAACGGTGGAAGACTGGAATGAAATGCCCGGCCAGGTAGAAAAGATCTTCAACTGGATGCATGAAAAAGTGGGCCCCTATCCCTATCCCCAATATTCCCTGGTGCAGGGCGGAAGCGGAGGGACCGAGTATCCGATGTTATCCATGATACTCGGTCACCGCCCTGTTACAAAAGGAATATCCAAAGGTTATTCTGTGCTCACTCTGGCTATCCATGAGATCATGCATAACTGGTGGTATGCCGTAGTAGCCAATGACGAGAACAGGAATGCCTGGCTGGATGAAGGCTTTGCCTTGTTCTTCCAGTATGAGTATTCCGATCATTTGAAAGGCCCGGCCAATACAGAAAAGCCGTCGATACGGGAGGCCTACGACCGGCTATTGCCGCCTGCCCAATTGAACGATCTCGAGCCCATGAGCACACCTTCCGATTATTTTGATGCCAACTGGGGATACGATGTAGTAGAATATTATAAAGGCGCCATCTTCCTCAACCAGCTCAAATACATCATCGGGGAAGAAGCATTCTGGAAAGGCATGAAAAAATACTATGCCGGCTGGAAGTTCAAACACCCCGATGGTGATGATTTCATCCACTGCATGGAACTGGCTTCCGGTATTCAATTGAAATGGTACCTGGACCTCTGGACAAAGACCTCTAAAAATATCGACTATGGCATTGGAGAGATCAACAAGAACGGATCATCCACCACTATCAATTTGTTGCGCAAGGGCGATATGCCCATGCCGGTAGATCTCAGGATCACATTGAAAAATGGACAGATCATCAACTATACCATCCCGTTGGTATCCATGTATGGCAGCAAAAAAGAGAACGGATGGGTGATTGAAAAGCCCTGGTCCTGGACAAACCCTGAGTACAAATTGGTGGTACCTCATCCTTATGAAAATATCAAAGAGGTAGCAATCGATCCTGACAAATACCTCTTCGATATCCGGCAGGAAAATAACCGCCGCATTTTACCTTGATTAATGATCCCTTAAATATTGGTTAGCGAATGAAAAGAATAATTGGCATCTGTTTGATCGTTTCCGGAAGCATGCTGCAGTCGCAGGCACAGAACACACTCAAAGGCGCTTCAGCGGAAGGTCAAAAGATATATCAGAAACTGGTGGCGGAAGATGAAGCCCTGATACAAAAGATACAGGTACTCAACAGGAGCCTGGAACAGTACAGGAAACAAAAGAATAAAACACTGGTAGCCCAAACAGAAGAGAAGATCAGGCAGGCAGAAACCGACAGAAAAGAAAAACTGTACAAAAAGATCATACGTGAGAACAGGGATCCGGCATTGACCAGCTATGCCATGGATATCTATGGTATGTTGGATTATCAAAACCCTCTTGAAGTAGAGAAAGTATTGAATACGCTTCCATCCAACCTGCAGGAGAACGAGAAATTCACGGAGCTCAGGAAAACCATCGACCACCAAAAGAAGCTGATGGTAGGCCAGCCGGCGCCGTTGTTCTCCCAGGCCGATACATCCGGCAATATCATTGAGCTTGCCTCCTTCAAAGGGCAATATGTATTGATCGATTTCTGGGCCAGTTGGTGCAAGCCCTGCCGTGCACAGAACCCTGCCATGTTGAAGCTCTATGAAAAGTTCAAGGATAAGAACTTCACCATCCTGGGTGTTTCACTGGATGGAAAAAGAGAATACTGGACCAAAGCGATCATCGAGGACAAACTCCCCTGGCACCATGTGAGCGATCTGAAATTATGGAACAATGCAGCTGCTACATTGTACGGTATCAGTTCTGTGCCGCAGACCTATCTCATCAATCCCGATGGAGTGATAGTAGCCAAGAACCTCAGGGAAGAAAAGCTGGAGGAAGAACTGGAAGCACGTCTCAGTGCAAAGCCTTACCCTGTAATGATCAAAGTGCCAGGCGGCACCTTCACTATGGGAGATATTGAAGGGGTGGGACAATACGATGAGAAACCATTGCACCAGGTAACCCTCCGTGATTTTCATATAGCCAAAACTGAAACCACCGTGCAGCAATGGAAGGCCTTTTGCAAGGCTACAGGCCGCAAGCTGGCAGACTCCTTACAGGGAGGGAAATATGATCAGCACCCTATCGCCAATATCAAATGGGCCGAAGCAATGGAGTATGCCAAATGGCTGAGCCAGGAAACCGGCAAGACCTACAGACTGCCTACCGAAGCCGAATGGGAATATGCTGCCAGAGGTGGTAATCAATCCAACGGGAGCATATTTGCCGGTTCATCCCATATCGATTCCGTAGCGTGGAATGCAGCAAATAGCAATAACACAACGCATCCCGTTGGCCTTAAGAAACCAAACGAGCTGGGCTTGTACGATATGACTGGAAATGTTTGGGAATGGATCCTCGATCCGTATGAAGACTTTACCGCTGCGCCGGTTGATAATCCCCGGGGCACTAAAACCAGCAATCCCCTTCAATTCCGCGGAGCTGGTTGTATAGAGCCGGAAAAATTCAGTCGCATTGCGTTAAGGGGGAATAGTGACGATAAAGGATATGCGTACAGGGACCTGGGATTCCGGGTAGTGATGGAATAGGTGATCAGAATAATATTAGCATGAAATTAATAACAATGGCTGGTCCCTAAAAAAGACCAGCCATTGACTATTCAATACTATCACATGAATTTCCTCACAAAATTCCTGAACCCTGTTTTATCAAGCCTCGGATCTGGCGGAACACCCACAATATTCCCATCTTTATCCACTACTATCAACTGCGGATAACCATACAGGTTGAGGTGTTTGATAAACGGATGCTGTTGCTCCTTGCCTTCCGTATACAATTGCAATGTATTCTTTCCTGAATATTTACCGATCCCTTCCAACCAATACTTCTTATCATCCACACTTACGGAAACGAAGCGGATATTCTCGCTCTTCATTTCTTCTTCCAGCTCGTCCATTACAGGCGCCATTGCTTTACAGCCTCCGCAACCATTAAACCAGAAATCCAGTACCAGTACATTGCCTTTGAAATCGGCCAGTTGGTATACTTTCCCGGTAGGGTCCGGCAATGCAAACTTATAGAATGGCGTACCGGCCTTGAAATTGAGTTGCGCATGATCATAGGTTGCCTTTACCTGCTTATAAAAAGGGTTATGGATATCTACCTGATCTACATAAAACTGGTACAGTTTCCTCACATCCGGATTGTCCATTTTGTCTTCGATATAATCCTGGGTTTGGAGCGATAACAGGTAATCCCTGACAATTGGCTTATCCTTCAGGTATTTCAATTCCATCTTGGCAAATTCCAGTTTTCTTTCCCTCCTGAAAAGATCTCCCCCTACATAGTAAGGGTTTTTGAACTCCGATAATAGAATATATTTCGGTACGGTTTCCCCACCATGATAGTAGATCACATCATCTTTGAAGAAAATATCGATCCGGTTCTTCTTTACGATATACTTATCGAACAGGTATCTCAGGGAATCATTTTCACTTTGTATCGAGCTGATCGATAGCATATAAAAAACGTTAGCGTACAGTTGCGCCTTGATAATATCCCTTGCTTTGGGAGAAATATTTCCTTTGAATGTTTTAAACACAGCATCGATGGCGTTGAATTTCTTGTCGCTGGACTCATATTTATAGGTCAGGGATTGCAATGCATACTGTGGATCTTTCTTGAAAAGCTCCAACATGGCTGCTGTTGCAGCTTTGGTCAAATTCAACTTATCGCTGCCCCTGCCTGAGAACCCTATATTCACGATCCCAAATCCATAGAACCCGGCAGTTCTCATCTCCGGTACGGTCACATGAATGCTATCTGAAGGCTCTATCAGCATTTCATAAACACCGGGGAAAACAAGATACTTGTCATTGAGGAATATAGTTATCTCGGTGGGCCTGCTGATATTGAAAGCAAACTCGAATTTCCCGTTCTTCACTTCCATTTCATAGGTCGTTTTTGAACTTTTGACGAGGAGTGGATCGAACACGTGAAGGGAAACTTTCACAAGGCTGTCCTGTGCACCAGCAATGGTCCCGGTGAATTTAGTATTACCCTGGGCAGTAGCCGCAAAGGATATGAAAATGGTCAGTATGATCGATATCAGTTTTTTCATCATTGTATTTTTATAACTCAGTTAATTAATATTGATTTTGTGTGATGCCGTTGTAGTTGATCACAAATTGTGGAATGGGCAATACATAGCGGGGATCATTGGGAGGCAGTGTATAGGTCTCGGAGCCAATGGTACGGGTAAGCGTTTTCGCATACCGGGGATCGCGGTTCAACCTTTTCAGATCCTGCCACCTGAGGGCCCTTGCCACCAGTTCTTTACGTCTTTCAATCAATATCCTGTCCAGTGCTTCCGTTGCATCCTGTGCAGTGAGTGGAACGAAGGATTGGGAAATATACCTTTTGGAAAGAAGACTGTTGAGGGCATCCAGGGCGCCATCCTTATCACCAAGCCTCGCTTTTGCTTCGGCTAGTATCAGCAACACTTCTGCAGTAGTGGTGCCTGAAAACTGTTGTCTCGTATATAATCCATAGAAGGTGTATTTATTATCAGTTTCCTTTCTGAAGAACAGTGATTTTCGCAGATCATTATTTTCATAGAGGTCATAGAGCTCGTCCGCAATCCGTCCGATAGAAGGACTGGATGAGCTCCGCACCATCACAGAGATCCTGAGATGCATTTCTTTCGATTCCAACACCAGCGAAGCGTTGCCTGTATTGTATACCGGGTTGTAATCTTCCACATACGGATGGTTCTTCAAACTGGAATCTGCAGCTCTTTGTGCATCCTGGTACCTCTCCATAAAAAGATACGCTCTTGCCAGCATCGCATAAGCGCCGCCCCTGGCTATCTGTGTACGGAGGGGCTGTTCAACAGGCAGCAGTTTCGAAGCGGTTTCCAGGTCTGTTATGATCCGTTGATAACTGTCTTCCAGGTTAGACCTGGTTATCTTCTCCTCTATATCTGCCGTCAGTTTAAGGGGAACGCCGAGGTCGGACCTGGCTGTACTGACATCATAGGGTTTGCAGAAATCCAGGGCAATATTCAGGAACTGCCTCGATCTGTAAAACAAGGCACAGCCTTTGATCCGGTCGTAGACAGCTTTGTTATTGTCTGTTCTGGTTATCTTTTCCAGTCCTTCCAGCACTGTATTGCATATGCCGATCTGCTCATAGGCAGCCACCCATTCATCAAGCTGGGCTGGTCCCTTTTCCAGGTCCCGTTCCTTTTTCCAGGTAATGAAGTCCCTGTCTGAATTGAAATACAATTGATCCATTTGTTCGGGAGTAAAGCTATAATCGTCGCAGGAAGTTTCTCCTGCACCTCTTCCGTCGTACTCGAACTCGCTTGAATTCAACAACAGGCCCAGATCATTGAGCGTGGAGGGTACTATCAGCTTGATGTTTTGCTTTTCTTCCAACCAGCCTTTAGAGCAGGAGCTCACCAGCAAGCTGCTCAGTATTATCAGTATTCCTTGAATTTTCTTTTTCATCCTTACACTTTTATTGAATAGAAACACAGACCTGTCCTAAAATCCAGCATTGAAACCGAATGCAAAGGAGCGTACAGGTTTTTGTGTGGGGAAGTCAGGATCCAGCCCTTCTTTATTTGAGCGCCAGATGATGCCGAGGTTACTGGCATATGCGAATACACGGATATTTTTGACGCGCAGGTGCCGCAATATTGCAGGGTTGAAAGTATAGGCGAGATTCATATCCTGTAACCTGATATGGTCTCCTTTACTTACTACCGCTTCCGAATTCCTGTAATAATCGTCTGCCAGATTATTGGCCGGATACAGCATTGCGGGAACATTGGTCCTCAACTCATCACCTGGTTTTTGCCAGCGGTTGTAGAAATCCCCATGACCATAATAGTTTGAGTACAATGCCCCATACATGATGGTATTCCGACGGAAATAATACCCGAAGCGATAAGTGATATTAAAGGAGAGCTCTATGCCTTTGTATTCAAAAGTATTGCGCAAGGCCCCAAAATAAGGAGCAACGGCATTACCATTATATGTCAGGTTATTGGCAGGATCCTCTGCCAGGTATTGCGTGATCTTACTATATTCCGTAGATGGTTTGCCATCCAGGTATCCCCTGGGTTGCCCGTTTGCGGGATCGAGCCCGGCCCAGGGATAACTGTAGATGCCAAATAAGGAGCGGCCTACAACAGGCAAATACGCGACGGGATTCCGGATGATGGTATTATCATTGATACTGATAAAACTATACAGGGTGGTGGTCCGCTGATATTTGGTGACCTTATCCTTTGCAAAAGAAAAAATGGCGGTAGTCTTCCAGGAGAAATCGCCTGCCTGCACATTGATTGAATTCAATTCGATATCCACTCCCCTTCCTGTCATATTTGCCAGGTTACCCCGGTAAGAAATATATCCCGTGGTAGGATCGATATCGCCATTACCAATGAGGTCAGTGCCTTTTCGATTGAAATACTCGATGCTTCCCGACAGCCTGTTACCCTTCATTGCAAAATCGATCCCAATATTCCACATGGCGTTCTTCTCCCACCGTAGGTCTTTATTGGGAGGATTTGCCAGGGAGGCAGCAGGCAGGGAGTTGCTGTAATTTTTGTCTAACCTGGCAGTAGTGAATGCCGTCAGCGTTTTATCTACATTCCCACTGTATCCATAAGTGGTTCGTAAACTCAATTCAGGTAGCCATTGCAGTTTGTAAAAAGCTTCCTTGCCGATATTCCACCTGGCTCCGGCAGACCAAAGCGGCACTGATTTTTGGTTGGTACGCACCCCAAAAACATTGGATTGATCGATACGGGCAGACGCGGACAGAATATATCTCAGGTCATAATCGTATGCGCCGTTGACATAATAAGAACGGATCCTGTCCAATGTTCCCGAATAATCATCGTAATTGGAGATATTGCTGGCGTAACCCTTCCCATACAGCTTGAAGGTGGAGACATAATCCACCGGTATGCTCGATCCAACCGCCGGATCAAAACCGTATAACCTGCCGGAATTCCCGGTGGTTCTCATCTGCCTGACCTCAAAGCCACCAATCGCATGTACCTGGTGTTTGTTCCAGCGCTGATCATAATTCAACTGCAATCGTCCATTCAAAGAATTCAATTCATCGATGGAATTGTCCAACCTTGCTCCCAAAGGAATATTTCTTTTCAATACCCCATTCTCGAAGGTGGTGTAACTGTTGATCAGGTCACGCATCGTGTAAGTATCCTGGTCGTACAAATTCCTGGTCTTGCTCCACTGGTTCTCATACTGAAATCGGGCTTCAGCAGACAATTGGGGCAGCAGGGAATATTTAACAGCCGTATTGAGCCTGGTTTCGGTAAGCAGGTTTTTGTTGTTCTGCAATGCCAGCTCCTTCAAGGGTACAAAATCCCAATTGAGCAATCCATCTGCCAACGCTTTTTGCTTGAAAACGGAACTGAAGCCTTTGGTCACTACCGCAGGGGCTCCATTATCATCCACCAGTCTGGCATAGGGGTACATCATCTCCGAGCCCATATTGTTAAGCATCTGCACCACACCGGCAGACGAGCGGTTACTCCTGTTGTATGCAAGATTGACGGTGAATTCCAGCTTTTCTACTGGCTTGAATACCTGGTTACTGTTGAGGCTGATCCGGTTGAATTGATTACCCACCTGCGCCTCCCGGTTCTTGTCGAAGCCGGCAGAAAAATAATAGGAATACTTAGGACCGCCACCATTCAGGCTCAAAGAGTATTGTTGCCTGATGGTGTTCTGGTAAAGATATTTCTCCATATCCTTCCGGAGATCAAAGTTCCTCAATGCATCGATCCTGGATCCGGCTTCTGCCGCAGTGATCCTGTTGTTCTTCTGATCATCGAGGATCTTCACCACCGGTGAATAAGGACGAAAGGACGCATCGTTGATGATCTTGTTGTAATACCCTTTATCGAAAAGCATTTTTTCGATATCGATGAAATCAGAAGGGTTCATTTTGGAGATGTAGAAGAGGTCTGGCTTCTCTCCCACGGTGGTATTGGCGTTGAAGCTGATGTTCATCGGCTTATTGTAAGCGCCCCGTTTCGTTTTGATCACGATCACGCCATTGCCTGCCCGTATGCCCCAGATAGAAGCCGCCGCCGCATCTTTCAGGATGCTGATATCTTCTACATCGTTAGGATTGATATTATTGAGATCACCTTCATAGGGAAAATTATCCACTACAATCAGCGGCTGATCATTGCCCCAAATGGTAGCCTGGCCGCGGATGGTCAACTTTGGCTTTGCGCCCCGTTCATCAACCAGAATGGAGGGCGCTATCCCTTTCAGCCTGGTGATCACATCGGTGGAAACCTGCCTGTTGAATGTTTTATTATCTACCCTTGAGAAAGAGCCCGTGGCCCGT
>JAGIAP010000163.1:0-7368 GCA_017744805.1 Chitinophagaceae bacterium
GCCTTCACCACAATGGTACGGATATTACCACCAAAGGGAGGCGAGCCCACCAGGCCAGGGATAGAAGTGAAGGCAGAGCGCACATACACGTTGGCCATATCCATCAGTTCGTTATTGCTCCGCACCTCACTGCGTAACACCAATTGCCCCACAGGCAGAGTACTGGCATCGAAACGCATGATGAAGGGAGGTTGCGATCCCGGGGGGAAGATAGCCTGTGCACGATTACTGAAAGCGCTCAGCTCCGCCGCTGCCTGCGCCATATTGGTGCCCGGATAGAAAGATATCTTCATCAATGTGAGGCCCTGTATATTCTTTGTTTCGATGGATTTTACACCATTCACATACAGGAGGATATTGATGTATTGTTTACCGAAATAAGCTTCCATCTGCGCAGGAGTGAATCCTCCGTAGGGGTGTGAAAGATAGATCACGGGGAGATTCATATTGGGGAAGATATCCACCTTGATCTTCTTCACAGCGCTGATCCCGAAGAACAGTAATCCTGCTACGATCACCAGTACTGAGATCGGTTTTCTTAAACCGCTTCTGATTAAGCCCATAATAATTTTTTATAGATCAGCTTGTCAATTAGAATTCATTCATGAACAGGTTGAGATCCCCGCTGGCAGCAGCTTTCAGCAAGAGCGCCTGCCATACGTTGTTATAGGCGATATCCCTGTCCGTTTCCGCCCGGTTGAGCGCATACAATGCCTGCGTTACATCCACCATATTGGTGAGCCCATTCCTGTACAGCACCGATTTCTGCAGATAAGCATCTCCTGCAGCTTTCAGTTGTACCGGCACTTCTTTGTAATTATCGAGGGCATTGCTGATGCGCGTACCGGACAATGCCAACTGTGCTTTCAGTTGCTGATCCGCCAGTTCGTATTCGCTTTGCAATGCCTGCGAAATGAATTTCTGCGAACTAACCTGCTGGTGTATACGTAAAGGCGTGGTCAGATTCCAGAACATGCCTACGCCCAGGAGATAGTTATACCGGGTGGGCTCCACTCCTTTGAAATAGTCCTTGGAATAGGCATCGAGGTTCTGATCCAACAGTCCATAATTGTTGTGGAAGCCCGACCCTCTTCCCTGGAAAACGCCAAACAAAGAGAAGGTAGGGTAATTGAATTTCTTCAGGTATTTCTCCTGCTGATTGCTGAGATCGATCCGCTTTTTGTAGAATTCGAGCACAGGGTGCAATTGAGAAGAGGGCTGGTCTTGCAATGCAACGGGAATACGTGCAATGAAGAGGGTATCCAGTGAAAATTCCTGAGCGGGCAATCCGAGAAATCTTGCCAGGATATTGGCTTGTTCCTGTTCGATATCCTTTGCCCTGGTGAGCGCGATCCTTGCATTGCTCACTTCAGCATTGGCGAGGGATGAATCCACCCCGGCATTCAATCCGTTGCGTGCCCTTACCAGTACTACTTCGCGGATCTGCAGGGCCCTGTCCAGGTTGCGCTGCCAGGAACCGGTAAGCCTTTGTGCGGCCAGCAGGTTGAGGTAAGCTCCTGCCACACGAATGCTGTGCTGGAACTCTTCCTGGTGAAGATCACTTTCATCGCGGGCCATGGTGGCTTTCGATACTTCGATCTTCTCCTTTGCCTTTCCGAAACTGAAAAAATCCCAACTTACATTGGCTAAGTACAATGCGCCAAATGCGGCATTGTAATTCTGGGACGACAATGCCGGTCCGCCAGAGGCCACTGCCCCGCCACGATAGCCATACAGTGGGCCTGTTTGTCCGTTCACTGTTCCATAATCCTGTTGCCAGCTAAGGTTCAGATCAGGGAGATACTCTTTCCTGGTTTGTTGCACTGTGGCTCCGGAAGCTTTTGCATATTGCTCCTTCGCCCTGATGGTGCCGTAATTTTTCATGGCTGTCTGCACAGCGTCTTTGAGCGTAAGTGTCTGCGCCATCGTACCCCCTGTGCTGAAAAGCAACAGGGCAACTCCGGCCAGGTTCTTCAGGTGTTTAGCTGACATGCGTCGAAACAATTGGTTGTGAAGATCCGCTGAACAGCGGCTGTATTGTTGGGACAGTACAATCCACCGATCCGCAGGATCATGTTTTTTGTTTACACATTAACATTAAAATGGATGCAAGATGGCAAGATGCTCTCAGCCGGCCTTTTTGCTGCAGCTTCGCTGGGTGCCTGCTTCAGAAGGGATCAGGAACTGCAGTTACGGCGTGTGGCGCCGGCGTGTTTTAAAAAAGTAAAATTAAGGAGGATGAAGTTCAAATCAGTTGAATTATTCAAACAATAACTTATAAAAATCAAACAACGGCATGTTCCGATCTGAAGATATTGGGACTGGCCCCTGTTTGTTTTTTAAAGAAATTGGTGAAGTAAGCCGGATGTTCATAGCCAAGGCTGTAAGCCACTTCGGATATATTCCACCGGGTATGCATCAGTAACGCCTTAGCTTCCTGCGTAATACGTTCAGCAATATGCTCGGTGGTGGTCTTTCCCGTTACTTCTTTTACCGCCCTGTTCAAATGATTGGCATGGATGCTCATATGCTTCGCATAATCACCTGCCGTTTTCAGTGTCAACACATGATCCTGGCTATCGATCGGGAACTGGCGCTCCAGCAATTCGATAAAAAGAGAAGCGATACGGGTAGCCGCATTGGTGTGCAGGAAAGATGTACTGGCACGTTGGGTCTTCATCACCTCATGGCAAATGAGGTTCACATAATTCCTCAGCACATCATATTTATGGATATAATCAGATTCAAGCTCAGCCAGCATCCTGCTGAACAGATCATGATAAAATGCCTTCTGCGTTTCATTCACGAACATCACAGGATCACTGCCGATCCTGAACATGGGTGAGTCCTGTAAACTATCTGTCCTGGAAATGAAATCCTGCGTGAACAAAGTGAAGAACCCACATTGCTTTTCAGATAGTGCCTCCCAACTGTAAGGGATGTTCGGGTTGGAAAAGATAAGTGCGTCACGATCTATGAGGATACTCTTGTCTGCATAGTGCAATACACCCTGACCGATCATGAGGGATATCTTGTAGTAGTCGCGCCTGTTGTAAGGAGAAGGTGGCTTGCAAGCCAGGTCCTGACGACGGAATACATTGATCTGTCCCAGGGCATGCCTGGGTGGTCCATCTCCCCAGGAAGCCGGGGTGTAGGGAAGATTGGTACGCTTAAGGAAATCCTGGATAGACTCGCTTTTGGGCATAGCCCAAAATTATGGAAATCAAACAATCGAATTGTTAATGTTTGGTTAGGATCAGAAGAAATCGATACCTGCGCTGAAACCAAACCATGCCTTCACTTTATCACCGAATTTGAAATTGCTTTCCGGCGCCATATCCATCTTGTACCCTTCATTCTTGATTGTTTGATCCGAATAATAAACGGAGAAAGCAGGGCCCGCAAAAAGGCTGATATATTTATTCACCTTGAAGTATGCGTTGATGTTCAAACGGTTCAGCAGGTTGAGATGGTCCCAGTCGCCCAGGTAAATATGTTGTGAGGTCAGCTCAGTATTCAGGGCCCATTTTTTGGCCACCGGCCATTCGCGGCCGATACCGTACCCAAAGCTCCAGGCCTTGTCGAGCGTATCATTTCCATAACCAACACTCACACCCGCCAGGAGGATACTGTACAATTTGCTGTTACCGGTTTTGAAGGCGCCGTTGAAAGGCAGCACATCATTTGTGTATAAGCTCAGCTTATGGTATCCTTTCATGATGATATTGATCAAGCCGATACTGTACCCATCGGAAGTATCGGCAATATTGATCAGCCCCAGTTGAAACCCTTTCAGTCTTTTTGTATAGTTGAGCAGTGTGGTGATCTGAGCGCCGCGCATCTCACCACCATTGATATTTCCCATGGCCGAGATCTGTGCACCATTCATATGCCTGCCATTGAGATTGACCAGGCCGCTGATCTGCGCTCCTTCAAAATCCTTCCAGTTGATATTCAGGTTCCCGGCGATCTGCGTACCCAGGGTATTGCCCCGGGCAAAATTGCCCCAGCCCGCAACCTGCGCGCCTCTGAAGGAACTGGCAGCCACATTGTAATTGCCGCTCCCCTGCATGCCCTTGAATTCCTTGCCAGCAAAATTGGCGAAGCCACTCAACTGGGCCCCGGTAAAACGCCCGCCTGTATGATTGTAGATGCCACCGATCTGCCATCCGTTCATATTTCTCTTTACAAAGTTGCCGATACCACCCACCTGAACACCGATCACACTATCCAGCACGGTATTATGGATACCGCCTATCTGCACCCCTGTAAAGCTTTTACCATCGATATTCAGCAAACCTCCGATCTGTACAAACCGGACATCTTTCTTATCGATATTGAAGAGGCCACCGAGCTCGAATCCATTCACTCCCCCTGAATAACCGCCCAGTATATTGAAGGAGAAATTATTGATCACCTGGCTGTTCAGTTTTCCGTTGGAGCTCATGCCCGGCACCAGGGATACCTGGTAAGGCCTTACAGTAAAGAATTTGCTGAGGTTGATACTTTGTATCTGCTGCATGGTGCTCACCAGGAACTTGCCCATGGCAGTTTTTTCCACTACCATCACCGAATCTGTTTTGCGATAGGTGTACAGCCAGTGCGTACTGTCCGGGCTACGTACAGCGATTACGATGGAATCCGGTGCCTGGAATGTATAAGGACCAATGATGGTGGTTTGATCGGAGATCTCCACCGGCATGATGGTGATACTTAGCTGCTGGTTGTATTTCGGACGAATGGTAATGGTGGTGTCCTCGTAATACTGCTTACTAACGGTGATGCTAGCCTGCTTGTAACGGCTTTTCAGCTTCAGTTTGAAATACCCTTCCGTATTGGTTTGCGCATAGGCCAACTGATCCTTTTCGAAAACGCTCGCATTCACTACCTTGTCGCCCGTTTGATCATCGAAGATATAACCAGACACATAGTATTGGTTCTCTTCGCTCACGGCCTGGTTGGTGACCAGTTGCACCTGTATGGGCTTGCGACGGATAATGATATAGTTGCCGCTTTCCTTGAACTCGTATCCTTCATTGAAAAGAAGATCGAGGATATATTTTACGGACCTGCTGTGCACATTGAAGGTGACCAGGCTATCTTTCTTTACGATATTGCTGTTATAGGAAAAATAGAAATTGGCCTTGTTACTGATGATCTCCAGTACATGGGCCAGTTGCTGGCGGTTCACTTCAAGCGTTACGGTTCGGTTCAGCGGGGTCTGCGCTTTACCGGAATCGAAAAGGAAAAGGAATAAGAGGGAGATCAAAGCGCAAAGGCCTGTCTTTTTCACAGTGGTTATTGTTGTCATGCTCTTCAGTACTATGCCTATTTCAGGATGATGGTGGAATCCCTTTTTTCTAATTTTATATCTTCTTCGGGATAGGTGCTGATGATCAGATCAAGGATCCTGTCAACCGGCAGGTCGTAATAGGTAGTATTGATCTGTAGGGTTTTCAGAGCTGGATTTTCGATAACGATATGTACATCGTATGCTTCATTGAGCGCCTGGATCAGCTTCCAGAGCGGGGTTCCGTCGCAAACGAATTCTTTGGTGCGGTAGAATTTGTAGAACTGGTCAGTAACAGCTTCTACAGCCATGGCAGTATCGGCATTCTCTATTTCCAGTTTTTCCTTTTGTTTCACCTGAATGCTTTTGGAGGCATGTTCCACTTTCACCAAACCACTTTCCACCACCACTTCCGTTTTACCGTTATTGCTTTTTACATTGAAAGAGGTTCCCAGTACGGTGATGGTAATATCATTGATGGTAACGATGAATGGTTTGGCCTTATCGGCCTTTACCTGGAAGAAGGCTTCCCCGTTGAGTTTGACGGTTCTGCTGTTTCCCCTGAATGCATCGGCGTATGTGATGGTGGAGTTCTTGTTGAGGGTAACTACCGATCCATCCGGCAGGGTTTCTGCCTGGGCCTGTGTTTTGGCAGCCAGCACCACTTGTTTGCCAGACCTGAATGGCACCAGGATAAAGAATAACAGGGCTGCTACGCCCACCAGCATGATCACGGCGGCGGCTACCCGGGTATCGTACCATTTCACCCGGGCAGGAGCTTCCACCACGGTCATCACGGGCGCGCCCTGATCCCGGGAAACACGTTGCTGGAAACGCTTCCAGGCATCATTCTCATCAACCTTCGACTGAAGGGCCAGTTCCTGGCTTTCGTCCCAGATCAATTTGAAATGATCATAGTAGCGCTGGTTCTCCGGGTCGGCTTCTATCCACTCTTCCACCTCCTTCTCCTCACTGGCAGAAGCCTCACCCAGCAGGTATTTCACCAGCAGGTCATCATTCATATTGTATAATTCGGCATTCAATCAGTTTTAGTTTTAGAGGTTGGTAAGGATTATCAATAACAATGGTAAAAAGTCGATCAACTTGCTTCGCAGCAATTTCAGGGCCTTACCCATCTGATTTTCTACGGTTTTGATGGAGATACCCAGTCGATCGGCGATCTCCTGGTATTTGAGCTCTTCAAAACGGCTCATCTGGAAAATGGTACGGCATTGTTCCGGCAGCTCGCTCAGGGCTGTCCGTAATTTCTTTTCAAGGTCGCTCAATAGAACTTTTTTTGAAGCAGAGTCTGTCTGCATCTTCATTTGATAAGAAGCATGGGCCTGGTAGGCCATTTTCACTTTCTGATGTTTGATATGATTCAGGCTTTCGTTGTAGACGGCCCTGTACAGATAAGCGGTGAGCGAAGTTTCGATATCGAGTTGTCCTTTCCTTTCCCAGATCTTGCAGAATACGTTCTGGACCATTTCCTCGGCAGCCATTTCATCTTTTACGATGGTATAGGCATAGGCATGAAGGCTTTTAAAATGACTTTTAAAAACATTCTCAAATGCTGTTCCCAGCAAGTGTGTACTCCCTGCTTCCGATACTGCCATTCGTAGACTTTGTGATCTGCCGCCAAAGATAATTGCTTCGCCCAATTGACCTTTATTAATATGACAACCGGAAATTAGTTTACCCCTATGGCAGGATAACAGTTTGGTCAAATAAATAGCGGGGAAACATCAAAATGACTGAGTCTCAACAATTTCAATTTTCCTTTTTACGTAGTTGAGGTATTTATCGCGGGCTACAATAGCGGAGAAGATGCCATCATGCGAGGAATTGTTCTGAAAGAAAGCACCGGCATAATGATTCCGGTGAATGGGTTGACCGGAGGGATCCCGGGGGTCGGGGGTGCGCAGGAAATAGACCTCATCCATTTCAGTCATGCCAGACTTGTAGTAGGTATAGAACTGCTCATTCTCTGAAAGGAATTTTTCTGCCACACGCAGTTCCTTTTTCCAGAAATTACGTATATCATGGATATCGCTGCCAGATTCCGGATGGAACAAAGC
>JAGIAP010000163.1:7378-11818 GCA_017744805.1 Chitinophagaceae bacterium
GTAGCATACCGTTTAAAGCACTCTTCCGTCTCAACCAGCATTTTTTGATACAGTTGATGATATTGTTCTTTCATAGCTCAGACAGTTAATAGCAAATGGCATTGCCATATGTATCGCTGATAAATCTTCCGTATTACCCTGACCAAAGTGTAATACCTGAAAAATAACTGTCCCCTACGTGAAAACCCGGTACTAAAAAAAAGCAGGGAAAGTAAAAACAATCCCTGGTTAGACCAAACGGTCACATGAGAAAATCTACTATTAAACAAACGTTACATGCCGCGCCGGCACTGTGTTTCAGAGGTGGCGCAAACAAAAAAGCCCATCTGATATATAGTCAGACGAGCTTCAATTATATAGGAATGCCCTTGCAGGCATTAACACCATTCAAAGCTATACTCTGACTTATCTCTCCCCCATCAGGGGCAGGAATTGGCACCTTTTCTACCAGTTCACAAACTACGTAGCAAAATGTTTGTTCTGATAGAAGGTTGTCAAGGCGTCATCGGGCCCGTTTCCCTCTGCCTTTCTTGATAAGTTATTCCTTAGAACGTGGCAAATATATAGAGACTTATCGTTGTTTCATATACTTGCCGAATATTTTTTTATTGTGTTGTTTGAACACTTGTTATACCGGCTCCCCGGAACCTGTTACACCAGATATCCGAAGAGTGTATCGTTCTTGTTCAACTCGGTGTAATTGATCTGATATTGCTGCATTTTCTTCAGCAACACATCGTAATCTTCCCTGCTCTTCAATTCTATTCCTACCAACGCAGGCCCATACTCCTTATTGTGTTTCTGCATGTATTCAAACCTGGTGATATCATCGTTCGGTCCCAGTACATGGTTCACGAACTCTTTCAGGGCTCCCGGCCTTTGTGCAAAGCTCACCAGGAAATAATGCTTCAACCCTTCATACTGAAGGCTGCGTTCCTTGATCTCCTGCATCCGGTCGATATCGTTATTGCTGCCGCTGACCACGCAAACAACGGTCTTGCCTTTGATCTGCTCTGCATAATCATCCAGCGCAGCGATGCTCAGGGCCCCTGCCGGCTCCACTACGATCGCATCTTCATTGTATAATTTCAGGATGGTGGAGCACACTTTCCCCTCCGGTACCAGGTGCATATCACCCAGCACTTCACGGCATAGTTCAAATGTGAGCTCTCCTACCCTTTTTACAGCAGCGCCGTCAACAAATCTCTCGATATTATCCAGGGTTACCGGGTGGCCCGCTTCCAGGGCGCGTTTCATACTGGGCGCCCCTTCCGGCTCCAGGCCAATGATCTTTGTTTTGGGAGAATAGGTTTTGAAGTAGGAACCTACCCCGGCAGCGAGGCCACCGCCGCCCACCGGCACGAAGAGAAAATCTATTTCGCTCTGATCTTCCAGGATCTCCAGTCCTACCGTTCCCTGTCCTTCGATGATACGCAGGTCATCAAATGGGGGGATGAAGGTCATATTGTTGGCTGCAGTATAGGCCCTTGCTGCAGCCGCGCAATCATCGAAAGTATCGCCCACCAGCCTGATCTCGATATTCTCTTCGCCGAACATCTTGGTTTGTGATACTTTTTGATTGGGAGTAATGATGGGCATGAACACCACGCCTTTTACGCCCAGTCTTTTGCAACTGAATGCAAATCCCTGGGCATGGTTGCCGGCGCTGGCGCATACCACGCCTTTTGCCAGTTCTGCTTCGGGCAGGCTGCTCATCATATTGAAGGCGCCACGCAGTTTGTAGGAGCGTACCACCTGGAGGTCTTCGCGTTTGAGGTATACCTGTGCCCCATACTTACGGCTAAGATTGTGCGAATATTGAAGCGGCGTTCTGTTCACCACTTTTCGCAGTCGCATAGCCGCTTTGTGGAATTCGAGACCTGTCATCAGGTTGGTAGGAGTATTCATTGGTTGTTGCCATTTTTGGGTGCCGTTTCCGGCAATTCATCAGATCCGCAGGGGCGGGGCGGACAACTGCCGTGAACAGCACCATCGGTCCGGGGTCTGAAGCCCCCCATTCCGCAGGCTGGCCACAGGCAGCCGCCGCATAACCCTTGCAAAAAATCCTTAGTTGGCTGCCGCTGCTTTTGCAGGCTGTGCCGCCTGGTTCTCAGGACGCAGACTGCGTACAGTTTTGCCGGCTTGCCACAGTTCGCTTTCGCGCAGTTCTTTCAGTTCTGCTTCCAGTTTCTCACGGTAATCAACCTGGCTATTGCTGCTGATGCTACGGGCGGCTTCCTTACCGGCTGCCACGCTCTCATACAGTTCAGTGAAAACAGGCAGGGTAGCATCGCGGAACTTCTTCCACCAGTCCAGCGCACCGCGCTGAGCAGTAGTGGAGCAGTTGGCATACATCCAGTCCATACCATTCTCAGCCACCAGCGGCATGAGGGATTGGGTGAGCTCTTCAACAGTTTCGTTGAATGCTTCGGAAGGCGTATGGCCTTTCTTACGCAGCACTTCGTACTGTGCAGCAAAGATGCCCTGGATAGCGCCCATCAGGGTACCGCGCTCACCAGTGAGATCGGAATAAACCTCTTTCCTGAAATCCGTTTCAAACAGGTAACCGCTACCGATAGCGATACCCAGCGCCACCACTCTTTCAAATGCGCGACCAGTAGCATCCTGGAAGATAGCGTAAGAGCTGTTCAGACCACGGCCCTGCAGGAACATCCTGCGGAGTGAGGTACCTGAGCCTTTGGGAGCTACCAGGAATACGTCCACATCGGCAGGAGGAACGATACCGGTTTGATCGTTATAAGTGATACCGAAGCCATGAGAGAAATACAGGGCTTTACCGGGAGTCAGATATTTTTTTACAGTAGGCCACATGGCGATCTGTGCTGCATCGCTGAGCAGATAGCAGATCACAGTGCCGCGTTGCAGCGCTTCTTCGATCTCGAAGAGGGTCTCTCCGGGAACAAAACCATCACGAACGGCCTTATCCCAGCTCTTTGAATTCTTACGCTGACCAACGATCACGTTCACGCCATTGTCCTTTTGATTGAGGGCCTGTCCGGGACCTTGCACACCGTAACCGATCACGGCTACTACTTCATCCTTTAATATTGCCTGTGCCTTGGCCAGAGGAAATTCTTCGCGGGTTACTACATTTTCTTCAACACCGCCGAAATTGAGTTTTGCCATTGTCGTATTTGTTTATGGTTGTTAGAAAGTTTGGTTGCTTTTTATTGAATTACATTGTGAATACTTCATCGTTCCTGTTGAGGAATTCGTTCTCCACCACTTCTTCGGAAGGAGCGGTCTCTTCAAATTCCTTGAGCTTTTCGTGGAAACCAGCGCTGGCCTTGATGATAGCCACTCTGCCGCTTCTCACGAATTCGATCAGGCCAAAAGGTTCCAGCACACTGATGAGCTTATCTGTTTCCTCACGGTGACCCGTAGTCTCAAACACGGTATAGTCCTTACGGATCACTACGGCGCGGGCACCATGCTCCCTGAGCAGTCTTTCCACTTTTACCTTTTCTGCTACTTCGTCTGTTGGCACCTTGTACATGGCCAGCTCCTGCCATACGATCTCGTCACCGCTATTGTAGTAGGCACGCAACACTTCCACCTGTTTTTCGATCTGGCGCACCAGTTTCTTCACCACTTCTTCAAACTCGTTGATCACGATGGTGAAACGATGGATGCCATCCACTTCACTGGGTGAAGTATTGAGGCTCTCAACATTTATTTTCCTGCGTGAGAACATGATGGCGATGCGATTGAGCAGCCCGATCTGGTTCTCGGTATATACTGTTACTGTGAATTCCTGTTTCGAAGTTGACATACGTTTGAATTGAATGGTCCTGATTTTATTTCAGTCTTATCTCTGCAACACTGCAGCCCTGTGGCACCATCGGGAACACGTTGTTCTCCTTGCCTACCTTCACTTCCAGCAGGTAAGAGCCTTTGTGGTCCAGCATCTTTTGCAACGCATCTTTCAGCTCTGCACGGTCACCGGTGCGGCTGCCATCGATATAATACGATTTGGCGAGGGCCACAAAATCAGGGCTTGTAATGTTCACGAAAGAATAGCGCTTGTCGTGGAAGAGCTGCTGCCATTGACGCACCATTCCCAGGAATTCATTGTTGAGGATGAGGATCTTTACATCGATACCACTCTGCATGATGGTACCCAGCTCCTGGCAGGTCATCTGGAATCCGCCATCGCCGATAACGGCTACCACTGTTCTGTTGGGAGCACCGAATTTGGCGCCGATAGCTGCCGGTAACGCATAGCCCATGGTACCAAGGCCTCCACTGGTGATATTGCTTCGGCTCTGCGTGAACTTCGCATAACGGCAGGCCACCATCTGGTGCTGGCCTACATCCGTTACCACTACGGCATCGCCACCGGTAAGCTCATTGAGCACGCGGATCACTTCTCCCATGGTAAGGATATCCGATGCCGGATAGAGCTCGGGATTGATACAC
>JAGIAP010000164.1 GCA_017744805.1 Chitinophagaceae bacterium
GCATTATATAGCTGAGCGTCAGCACTACAGGGAAAAATGCGGGGTATGGAAAGGCCATCATCACCAGCACCGGCAACAGTAAAATGCCGATGATCTTATTTACAAGGAATACGATAAAAATGTAAGTGTCCGTAGCAGCGGTAATATTGAAGATCCAGCCTGCCAGTTTCAGCAGGATGAATTTACCCAGGTACACTACCAACAATAATCCTGAAGCATAGGCAAGCAGGAGCCAGTTATTGTCTGTGATCCTCACCCCGTAATATCTTCCAACAAATACCAGGTACATGCCCCCACTCACCAGGTAGAGAATATTCAGGAAAAGGGAAGCCAGCGGTGTCTGCAACATCTGGTCCCTGATCTGCTGTTGGCGCATGGTCACCCTGAAGAACAGGGTCATGATATTGTCCACATACTTCCGGAAAACAACCTTGATCAGTGCGTAATACAGCAATAGACCGGCAATGAAGTAAAAAAGGGCATCCTTATCTTCCCGCTTTCTTTCCTGTTCCGTTATCCGGATGGCTCTGCCATAGAAATTGAAATAAGGATGGCTGCGGAGGGCATCCTGGAAACGGCTGATCCGCGCCAACTGATCGGCGCTGGCCTTGATGGGCACCACGGGTATGGTGTCTTTTTTGAGATGGGAAGTATCGGCAGCTATCACCGGTTTGGGCGTGCTATCCCTGATAAACACCTGCTTTTTCCTGGCAGTATCGGTGATGGTAGTACGCCGGATAGAATCCGTAGCCTTCCGCACGGGTATAACCTTCCTGGCCGTATCGGTCCTTACCGTACGGGCAGGTTTATTTATATCAGTGTCTTTGGGAGGTACTACTGAATCGCCTTTTGTCTGAGCAAACGACAGTACGGCGATCAATAAAATTCCGGATAGAAGTACTAAGCTTTTTTTCACTAAAGGTTGTTGCGTGTGCAAAAATAAAAGAAACCATCCACTAAAAATAATTCACGTAGCCCAAATGTATCTTGGCCTGTCTCATATTGAACTTGGTGTCATCACGCTTCCCTACCGCATAGGATATATTGAAAATACCCGCCTTCGTCTCAAATGCCATTCCAATCCCTGTTCCCAAAAATGTATTGTTCACTTTGATATTCCTGGAGTCTGACCTGGCCCATCCGAGATCTATGAATGCAAAAAGAAAAGAATTCTGTCCTAACAGATACCGGTATTCCGTAGTTCCCACGGCATAGGTAGAAGCATAGATACTTTCTTCGTCAAACCCACGGAGCAGTTTATACCCGCCGATCTGGAACAATTCGTTCCGAAAGATATCAGGGCTCTGGAACCAGCCACCATTCAGGCCCAGCTTAAGCGTACTCACCCTCGTGAGCTTTACATATTGCGATACAATCGCTTTCAACCTGAACTGGTACGAGCTTAATTTGAAAGTATCGTAGAGGGCATTGAAATCGTATGCAGGATCCGCAGCATCCTTGAGTTTCACGATCACCGTGTTCTTACGGATCTTTTTGGTTCCGGCAGAAGCACTCACAAAAAGGTCCGTGCCCTTTCTGGGGTTGAAGCGGTAATCTGTATTGTACCATTCATAGTTTATGCCCAGGTTCACAGCACTTACATCGGCTTCCGGCGGTAAACGCTTCTGGCTCTTCACCAGGTTGGTATCCACGGTAAGTAGGTTGCTGCGTGTGTTCTGCAGGAATACACTTCCGGTATTACCTGTAGACACAGCATATTGAGCACCGATCAGGAAGCTGATATTGATGAAGGACGAATCCTTTTTGAACAGGTCGAAAGCAGCATTCATGCCGAAGGGAGAATTGAAAAGATAAGGTTGCTGGAATGCCAGGTTCAGCCTGGGCGATTTCGGCTGTATCTGCTGCCAGTTAAGCCCTATCAACTCCCCCCCTCCCAATGCGTTCTTGAGATTGACGGTGGCTTCACCAGTAATCAGGAGCTTGCTACTCTGCGTGGCCCCAGTGGCGGAATTGTCCGGCAATAATCCGATCAGCACATTCACCTGGCTGCTCTTCTTCGGACGAAGGTAAACATTGAGAATAGAGCCTTCCCCCATCAGCGTAAGGTCCCATGGGCGCTCCTCTTCAACAAAAGGCAGCTCCCGCAAACGCTGGCTGATCAACTGCAGCTTCTTCTTCTGATAGATACTGCCATTCATGATCCCCAGGTAATGCTGGAGATAATTGGGAGAAAGATTGGCCTTCCCGTTATTGCGGATACTATCGATCTTGTACTGCGGGCCCTTCTGCACGCGAAGCATGGCAGAGAATTCCTCCCCTTGTACACTGATACTGTCCAGCAGCACTTTTGCGAAGGGATAGCCACTGTTCTCCAGGTGATCGAGAATCTGCTCCTGCAGGGCCTGTACTTTCAGCATATCTATCCGTTTATGCTCATAGTCTTTCCTGTTCCAGGCCACGGCATCGAGAATGCGTTTGTCGATGGAGTCGGTGTTCAGGTACGCCCATCGCAGGGAGGCGCCGATATATAGCTCGATGACAGCCTCCGTTGAATCATAACGTTCACTATCAACCGAAACAACCGGGTATCCTCTCTGCTGCAACAACAGGGGGATCTTGCGAACGTATTCCTCGCAGTGATTGCGGTCTTTGAAATGGGTCTGTAATTTCAGGGAATCCCTGATGAAGGTGGAATCACGGTCTACGGGAACGATATGTAACGCATACTGTGCGCCTGCGGCCATAGGCCAGGCGAAGAGGAGGAACAATATCGTTTGTAAACGGATGTTTTTCACTTAATGCTTTGTCAGCTACCTTTGAACTGTAATATTCGATAAAATATCCGTAACAATATGGCAGGCATCTATATACATATTCCTTTTTGCAGGCAGGCCTGTCATTACTGTAACTTCCATTTTTCCACCAGTAGGGGTTTGGAAAACGAATTCCTCAACAGTTTATTGGCTGAGATCCCGCTACAGCAGGGATTTCTGGCCGGAGAAACGATAGAAACTGTTTATTTCGGCGGAGGTACTCCATCCCTTTTGAATGAGGAGAGCCTCAACAAAATACTGCATTCGCTTCGCGAGAATTTCAACATCCATCCCCAGGCCGAATATACCCTGGAGGCCAATCCCGACGATATCAACCGGAATAGTCTCCACGCCTGGCGCAGTGCAGGCATCAACCGCCTCAGTATCGGCATCCAGAGCTTTTATGAGGAAGACCTTCAATGGATGAACCGCGCGCATACTGCCTCACAGGCCATCGACAACCTCAAGCTGGCACTGGAATTCTTTCCCAATATCACTATCGATCTCATTTACGGCAGCCCCGGCCTCACCGATGAAAAATGGGCCTCGAATGTACATCGGGTTATCGATATGGGCATCCCTCATATTTCCGCCTATGCACTGACAGTAGAGCCTAAGACCGCCCTGGAAAGCCTGATCCGCACCCATAAGCGGGAACCAGTGAACCCGGAGGACCAGGCAAGACAGTTCCTGTTACTCATGGATTGGTTGAAAGCGGCTGGCTACGAACACTATGAGATCTCCAATTTCGCATTGCCCGGCAAGCGAAGCAAACATAACAGTGCCTATTGGGAAGGCAAGAAATACCTGGGCCTCGGGCCTTCCGCCCATAGCTACGATGGGGCCAACCGGCAATGGAATATCGCCAACAATGCCTTGTACATTCAGGCATTGAGGAACGGGACTGTTCCTTTCGAGCAGGAAATACTTACGCCAACACAGCGGTTGAACGAATACATCATGACCTCCCTCCGCACCATGGAAGGGATGGACCTCGGCATAGTGACTTCTTTGAGTGATGAAGCAACAGCAACACAATTAAAAAGGCTCAGTGAACGCCTGATCCGGGAAGGACTGATGAGAGAAGAGAATGGCCACCTGATCTTGACACAGCAGGGTAAGCTTTTTGCCGATGGCATCGCCGCCGACCTGTTCCGCGATGAACCGGCCTAGCCGGGAAGTGAACGGGGCTGGCACACAAAACAAAAACGGCCCACAAACCTGTGGACCGTCCTCTATTATTTTACACAAACATTCTTTAATGGTGCTGGTGCCTGCTTTTCAAATGTTTTACCAGCTCTGCTACAGAGAGTACCCCGATCATGATCAGGATCCCGGCAACACCAAATGATTGAAAAGATAATGGCATAAAATCCTTTTGCAAATTAGACGAGCTCTTGTTCAATTTGTTTGTATCCGTCTGCAGGTTTAACATTTTCCCAGAGTATCCGGTAGATGGTTTCAGCTATCGGCATCTCTGCACCTACAGTTTTATTGATCAGGTGAATGGATTTGGCGGCATTGTATCCCTCCGCCACCATGTTCATTTCCAACTGTGCGGAACGAACGGAATATCCTTTTCCGATCATATTACCAAAGGTACGATTCCTGCTGAACAAAGAGTAACAAGTAACCAGCAGATCGCCGAGATATACAGAAGCGGCATAGTTCGGTGTTTTGCGGTGAGTGACGGGATCCTGCCCTTCATGCACTCCCACCTCGATGCGCCGGATGCCTACTTTTTTCAGGAAAACAGCCATCTCATCCGCACAATTGGCGATCAATACACTTAAGAAATTATCGCCATATTCAAGCCCATGAGCGATGCCGGCTCCCAGTGCATAGATATTCTTCAAAATGGCGGCATATTGGACCCCTACCACATCGGTATTCACAACGGTATTGAGATATTCTGTATGGAACCTCTCCGCGATCTTTTCAGTGATGCCCGCATCAACGCCGGAGAAAGTGAGATAGCTCAGCTTTTCAGCAGCCACTTCCTCTGCATGACAAGGGCCCATGATGGTGTAGTAATCGGCCAGGTCTACCTTGTATTCCTGCGCCAGGTAATCGTTCAGCAGCAGGTTACACTGGGGAATGATGCCTTTAACAGCGGAGATCACCTTCTTACCCTCGAACGCATTCTTTGCCAGGGGCTGCAATGTATCGATGATATAGGCCGAAGGAACGGCAATTACAATGTATTCGTTGTCTGAAACAACCTTATTGACATCTGTACTGAGATCCACCAGGTCCGCATCAAAATAAGCACTGCTCAGATAAGACGGATTATGACGGCGGTGTTTGATATGTTTTACGATATGTTCGTTACGAACCCACCAGCCAATAGGATTTTTATTGTCTGTGAGTATTTTGGCAAGTGCCGTAGCCCAGCTTCCGCTTCCAATGATTCCCAATCGCATGAATCAGTTATTTGCGGCAAATGTAAGTAATTGACTGCTTACTTCTTTGCTTCGAACAACTTATCAACCGGTACCACTTTTACTTTGGTTCCGGTTTTCAGGATCTTGCTCACTACATTGTAAGGGGCAGTAACAACGGAATCACCCACTTTAAGTCCAGAGAGGATCTCGATATGATTCATGTCCTGGATACCTGTGCTCACTTTCACTCTCTTCACTGAATTGTCTTTTTGCAGCACAAACACCACTTCATCCATATCACTGGTAAGGCCCGCTTTCACTGTTTCCTGGATACCTTCCTCTTCTTTCTTATCCTCTTTCTTGTCAGCTACTTCATCACTTCCTTTCTTACGGGTGGTAACGGCGTTGATGGCGGCAGATAGAACATTTGCTTTGGTGGTGGTTTGAATATCGGCGCTGGCATTCATTCCGGGACGGAAGGGGAAACGGTTCCCTTTCGAAATCAGGTCACTATAGGATTCAGCCAGCAAACGAATATGCACTTTGTAGTTGGTCACATCTGTGCTGGTGCTGGAAGCTGAAGCGGTTGCGGCAGTAGTATTGCTGCTGGCGATCTTGGTAACGATGCCTTTGAATTTACGATTGGTGTAGGCATCCACTTCAACCAGCGCAGAATCCCCGAGCTTCACTTTGGGGATATCGTTCTCGCTCACATCTACCTGAACTTCGATGATGCTCATGTCTGCGATGCGCATCATTTCCGTACCGGCCATCATGCCTGCACCTACTACGCGCTCTCCTCTTTTTACGCTCATGAGGGAGATCACTCCATCGCGTGGCGCAACAACAGCTGTACGGCCAAGGTCTTTATCGGCTTTGGCCAGGTTGGCCTGAGCGCCCTGGATGCTGGCCTCCCCTCTTTTCACATTCTGAAGCGCTGCATTGTAGTTGGCCTGTGCAGAGCGAAGGCTATTCTCTGCCTGCTCGAACTCAGAAGTGGAGATCACTTTTTCGGCCAGCAATTGTTTTTGACGGTCGAAGGCGCGCTGAGCCAGGTCCACGGCTGATTTCAGGCCGGGTAACTGAGCGCGGGTATTTTCTACATTGGCGCGTTCCATATCCACAGACGCTGCTGCCTGGTTACGTTGTGTAGAGTAGATATCTGCGTATATACGTGCCAGTACGGCTCCCTTGCGAACACTATCGCCCTCATTATAGTTCAGTTCCACGATCTCACCGGAAATATCGGGGCTTACCTTCACTTCCGTTTCGGGAAATACCTTTCCACTGGCATTCACAGATTCGATGATGGTCCTTTGTTCCACTCTTTCTACCGCTACTTTGAGTCCCTCATCTTTCTTGAACACGCTGAGCGCCAGCAGTAATGCTGCTACCAGTACAAGAACGATGATAATGATCACCACTGTTTTCTTCTTCATATTGTAACTGTTTGGTTGGGGAGCCGATGCGTCTATGCTAAGTACCGGCTTTGCGAAATTATAATTTGATGCCCTGCCCTTTATAGAACTCAAGCACTTTCAGCTTGAATACATAATCGTACTGAGCTGTCAGCTTATCTATTTTGGCTTTGAACAGATTATTCTGGTTAGTGAGCAGGTCGATGGTATTGAGCAATCCGATATTGTATCGTTTGGTGGCAAAATCGAATGCCTTCTGTGATGTTTCTACGGATTTGATGCCTGCCGCATACTTTTGAAATGAAGCAGTGGCTTCAGTATAGGCCTTATAGATATCCTGCTTCAGCGTCTGGTTGTCCAACTCCTGTTGCAGCTCTACATTGCGTTTATCCAGTTTTGACCTGTTATATTGAGTCCTCAATTGTCCCTGGTTGAAGATGGGTATATTGAGCGATAAACCGATCGACTGGCCAAAGGATTTATCCATTTGATTGAAAAAGCCCGGCGTCCTCACCAGGTTATTCACACCCACGAATGGTGCATACACTTTATAGTTCTGGTTGGCTATTTTGACAAAGGCAGAAGAATCCACACCTGCGTATGGGGACCTTCCGTACACTTCCTGCAATTTATTGTTGTAGGCTGTACCCAATCTTCCGTATGCAGACAATGTTGGCATCATGGCTCCCCTGTAAGCTGCCACTGTTTTATTGGAGGCTTCCACGCGTAATTGATTCACTCTTTGCAGTGGCATATTCACTTTGGCCAGATTGAATACGGCGTCTGGTTGCAATTCAGAGAGTGGCTCAACTGGGATCAGTTCAACGGGAGGTGCAGCTATTTCAAATGGAGCAGCAGCATCCAGGTTCAGGAGTGCTTTGAGTTGTAGATGTGAAGTGGCGGCAGCAGCCTGTGCGGTTACCAATGTAGCACTATCCCTGGCAAGCTGTGCTTCCAGTTCAAGGGCATTTAGTTCGGGGACCGAACCTGCAGCCACTAATTTCCTTGTATTCTCCAGTTGTGCCAGGGTGAGCTTCACCTGCAACTGGCTTGTGTTGATCTGTTCCAGGTTGAGGAGGGCCTGAAGATAGCCTGCAGCAACGTTCAGGGATATATCGTTCTTTACTTTATCGATATTTGTTTTGCTGGCCTCGGCATCAAGACGGTTAGCCGCAATGGTATTCCTGATCCGGAACCAATTGAACAGGGTCACCGAGCTGGAAAGGCTGAAGGATCCTGAAATATTGCTTTCATTACTCACACTGAAATCGAATGGGTTCTGCGTGCGGCCCGCATTGAGACCCAGGCTACCGTCGAAACCAAGTGTAGGGATCTGCGTAAGTCTTGACTGATTTAAGGATAATTGCGAGATGCGTGCCTGCACATCGGCTTGCTTCACCGAAATATTATTGGTCAGCGCATATTCCACACATTTCCTGAGGTCCCACTTATCCTGGCTGAAAGAAAACGATACAAAGCATAACTGAGCACAAACAGTCAGAAATAGTTTCCATTTCTTCATAGAACAAATGTAATTGTAATGAGAGGCCGGGGGCCTGTTTTTTGATAAGCGGTCGGGGAGTTGGTAAGTACCAAATTACAAGCTACTACTCAAAGCGCGAAAAAAATTACTGTTAAACCATTGCCATAAAAGCTTGGTCCAGATCGGACTTCAGGTAATCCGCATCTTCCAGCCCAAAATAAAAACGCAGCATCCGGTGCTCCGGATCGGCGCTATCGTAGGCTTCGGGTTGCAAGGATGCACATCGTGGGATCACCAGGCTTTCATGACCTCCCCAACTGACAGCCATGAGAATATGTCGCAGGCTTTCGCAGAAGGTTACAATCTCTTCCATTTTTTTTGCACGGACCACGATGGTGACCAGTCCGCAAGCCCCGCTCATCTGCTTTTGGGCCAGTTCATATTGGGAAAAGGAGGGATCAAAGGGGAAAATCACCTGCTCCACTTTAGGATGCCCTTTCAGCCAGTCCACCAGTTGCCGGGTGGTGGCTGTACAGCGATCCAGCCGGGCTGGCAGGGTACGCAAGCCTCTCAACAGCAGCCAGGCATTGAAAGGAGAGATCCCGTTGCCTGCATTCTGCATGGCATTGGCGAACACATGCGCCATCATGCTACGGGTACCGGTAAGCACCCCTGCTAATACATCGCTATGCCCGCCGATATACTTGGTGGCAGATTGAAGGCTGATATCGATACCCAGATCCAATGGCCGCTGAAATAACGGTGTGCAATAGCTGTTATCACAAATTGTTATAATACCTTCTGCCTTTGCCAGGTCGGCCACCGCACGGAGGTCCTGCAAGGCATAGTCCCACCTCTTCGGCGATTCCAGGTAGATGATCTTTGTGGAAGGAAGGATGGCCCGTTCAAAGGATTCGATCTCCCTGCCATCCACATACGTTGTAGCCACGCCAAAACGGGGCAGCACTTCGTCGAACAATCTTTTGGCCCAGGAATAGGGCCTGTTCACAGACACGATATGATCGCCGCTTTGCACATTCGCAAAAACCGAAGCAAAGATGGCGGATGACCCGCTGTTCAGTACCAGGCAATCCTCTGCATTGTCCAGGGCAGCCAGCTTTTTCCGGAGGATATTGACAGTGGGGTTCATCCCCTTGCTATAGATCAGGTTCTTGTATTCATCTTCAAAAGCTTGTCTTAATTCAGCAACGGTCCTGAATGCAAAATTGCTCGTTTGAATGATGGGAGGAGCCACGGCATTAAAGTAATCTTCCCTGTCTTCCCCCAGTTCATTGAGGATATATGATATTTCCTGTGGCGTCATATGATTGGTTTGGTCAGATACTTTCTAACTTCTTTGGCTTTCTCATCAAAAAGTAAATGACAATGAAGGTAAGCAATACCCCTATGCCGGTTAGGGCTGTCTTCGGTTTGTCGATAGCGATACTGATGCCTACAAACGAATAGGCCAGAATGAAAATGATGGGTTGCAGGGGATAGAGCTTCATGCTGTAAATGCCAGTGCCGTCCAGGTGTTTGGTCTGCTTTCTCAGTTTGAAGATGGAGCCCGCAGACATGGCCATACCGAAACAATCCAGGAAAATGGTGAAGCTGAGGATCTCATTGAAGGTCTTTGCAAAGAAGAGCACCACGATGCAGGTAGCTGCAAACACAGTGAGCGAAGTGATCAGTACTTCTCTTTTCTCTGTTTGCTTTTTGAAGATGGGCGGCAGCACGCCATCATCACTCATGGCATACATCACACGTGGATTGCTCATCAGCAGCACATTCACATATGCGAGCACCGATAGGAACAGTAGCCCTGAAAAAACAGTTGACCCGGTTGGACCGAACATTTTTTCCGCTACCACCGATGCGATCTCATTGGTGGTTTTCAGTTGTTCAAATCCGATCAGTTTGTAATAGCTGAAATTCACCAGGAGGTACAAAATGATAATGGTGGTTATGCCGATGAAGATGCCCTTCGGCACTGTCCGCGAAGCGTTCTTTACTTCATGCCCAAAATTGATGCTCTGCTGATAACCGCCATAGGTAAAGGAGATAGCCACCAGGCAAAGGCCTAATGACTTGATATTATCGCCCCATGAATGTTCCACAACCGGCGCAACCGTGGTTACCTGTTCTGCATAATTTTCCGGGAAAAAAAGAGCTGATATCAGCAATAATACCATACTGATCTTGATCAGCATCAGCACGTTTTGGGTGCGCGAGCTCATCTTCAATCCCATCACATTCACCCCGTAAAAGATCACGATGGCAATGATGGCGATGATCACTTTGACGGCATCGGTAGCCGGCTCATTGAACAGTACCCTGCTGATATATCCTGATCCGATCAGGGCCACAGCAGACACGGAAGCCGCATTGCTCACCAGGATGATACAATTGATAGAGAAGGCCAGTGAAGGATGATACGCATAAGAAAAGATCTTATAGTATCCCCCGGTAACCGGGTGTCTCGAACCGATCTCTGCATAGGTAAGGGCTCCGCACAATGCAACCAATCCTCCCAATATCCATCCCGCAAAGAATATCCCCGGCGTGAGCGCATCCTTGGCAGAGTCCGTGGCTGCGCGAAAGATACCCATTCCAATCACCAGGCCGATGACGATCATGGTGAGATCGAATAAACCAAGTTTGGAAGACTTCATGTTAGGAAGATAAAAAATATTTGCCGTTCAATTGGTGTAAATTAGATGATCCTTTCCAGTATGAAACACTTATTCACAGCTCTGATCCTCGGATGTTCCATCGCCTCTGTATCAGCACAGACGGGCAGTACGAAAGATTCCGCCAAAACATTACAGGAAGTGGAAGTGCATGCCTTCGGCCAAAACCGGCAACTAAAGGAAACCGGTATGGCCGTCAGCGTTATCACTCCTGCCCAACTGGACCGATACAATAATATGAGCCTGCTGCCTGCCATCAATGCCACGCCAGGCGTGCGTATGGAAGAAAGGTCGCCCGGCAGTTACCGCTTGAATATCCGCGGAAGCAGCCTTCGTTCACCGTTTGGTGTGCGTAACGTAAAAGTATACTGGAATGGCATTCCATTCACCGATCCTGGCGGAAGCACTTATCTGAACCAGTTCAGTTTTTACAATATCCGGCAGATCGAGATCGTGCGTGGCCCGGCCAGCAGTTTGTATGGCGCAGGTACCGGTGGGGCGGTATTGCTCAACAGTCGCCCGGACAACTTCAAAGCGGGTGCGGATCTGGGATATACCGGCGGCAGCTTTGGCCTGTTCAATCTCAATGCCCAGGTAAGGCTCGGGAATGCAGACCGCAACAATATCTTCAGCTATTCAAAACAATCGGGTGATGGTTACCGTGACCATACAAATTTCAGAAGGGATATGGCCAGTTGGGAATCACAGTTCAGATTCAATGACCGCCAGAGCCTGCAAACATCAGTGCTGTACGGCGACCTCTATTACCAAACGCCCGGTGGCTTGACAAAATCAGAGTTCCTCGCCAACCCACGCGGGGCAAGGCCCGCAGCCGGCGCATTCCCCGGCGCGGATCAGGCGCAGGCCAGCATCCGCCAACAAACCTTCCTTGCAGGCATCACCCATAATTATTCTTTCAGCGATGCCCTGGAGAACACTACCACCGTGTACGGCGCATTCAGCATATTGAAGAACCCTACATTCAGGAATTATGAAAAAAGATCCGAACCACATTTCGGAGGCAGAACTGTTTTCACC
>JAGIAP010000165.1 GCA_017744805.1 Chitinophagaceae bacterium
CTTACGAGAACCGCAAGCTGAGCAAGGAAGAAGCAGCCCCGGTAACACTGGGAGATCAGAGCACCGCCAATAAGCGCACCATCTACAAATATATTCACCTCGATGGTCTCAAAAGTTGCCAGTTGGTAATGGGACTGACCGTACTGAATGAAGGAAGCGTTTGGAACACCATGCCTGCCCATACGCATACGCGCAGGATGGAAGCCTATTTTTATTTCGACGTGCAGGAGCAACATCGTGTTTTCCATTTTATGGGTGAGCCCACGGAAACACGTCATTTGCTGATGGCCAATCATGATGCAGTGATCTCACCGCCCTGGAGCATCCACTCTGGCGCAGGCACTGCCAGCTATTCCTTCATCTGGGGAATGGCCGGGGAGAATTTAGTGTTCTCCGATATGGACGCTGTTGCCATCAGCGAGCTCAGATAAACCAATACGAGACTAATTGTGCTATGAATAAGAAAGTATGTTGTTTTGGAGAACTGCTGTTGCGCTTGTCGCCCCCGCTCAACAGGCAGTGGATACATGAGGCTTCCATGCCCGTGTTTGTGGGAGGGGCTGAATTGAATGTAGCTACTGCGCTTGCCAAATGGAAAGTGCCGGTAGAATACAGTACAGCCCTGCCGGACAATTACCTTACGCGTGAGATCTGTGAGCATTTGGAAGAAAAGGAGATCAGTACGCGTCCCATTCATTTTTCGGGTGAGCGTATCGGTTTGTACTACCTGCCACAGGGCACGGATCTGAAGAATGGAGGCGTGATATATGATCGTGCTTATTCATCTTTCGGTTCACTCAAACCGGGCATGATGGATTGGGACGAAGTATTACGCGATGCACGCTGGTTCCATCTCAGCGCTATCAGTCCTGCGCTTTCAGAGCAGGTGGCTGCCGTTTGTCGCGAAGGTGCTGCCGCAGCCGCTGCCAAAGGCATCACAGTGAGTATCGATCTCAATTATCGCGCACGCCTCTGGCAATATGGAAAGAAGCCGGTTGCCATTATGCCTTCATTACTGGAATACTGCGACGTAGTGATGGGCAATATCTGGGCAGCCAATTCATTGCTTGGCATCCCTGTGGATCCGGAGATCCATCTCCGTGGCAATAAACAGGAGTTCCTGGAACATGCTTCCAAAACAGCGATTTTTTTGCACAAACAATTCCCCAAAGTAAAAACAGTGGCCAATACTTTCCGCTTCGATCAGGGTGATGGTGGTATCCTATACTACGCATCGCTGGATACGGGCGGCCAACAATATTGCTCAACGGAACTGGTGGCTTCCAGCATCGTGGACAAGGTAGGGAGTGGCGACTGCTTCATGGCAGGCCTCATCTATGGCCTCTACCATCGCCATGAGCCACAGGAAGTGATAGAGACCGCTGCAGCAGCGGCTTTCGGCAAGCTCATGGAAAAAGGGGATGCTACCAGCCAGGATATGGAAACCATTAAAAAAAGAATCAGTGCTCATGGATAAAAACAAACTGATCAGGAAAACGATCACAGAACAGGGTCTTATCCCTCTGTATTTTCACCCCGATCCAACTACCTGTATCGAAGTGATGAAAGCTTTGTATGCAGGAGGTGTGAGAGTGGTGGAGTTCACTAACCGTGGCGCAGCAGCGCAGGAGAATTTTGAAGCGATGCTCAAAGTGCGCGACAAAGATTGTAAGGATCTCTTGCTCGGCATCGGTACCATCAAAACGAAGAAGGATGCCAAAGCCTTCATCAAATCAGGCGCTGACTTCATCATCGCGCCCGGTATGATCGAAGAAGTGGCGGAGACCGTACACAAAGAAGAGATGCTCTGGATCCCCGGTTGTATGACCACTACCGAGATCATCAAAGCGGAGCAGGCAGGTGCATCGCTCATTAAACTGTTTCCCGGCAACCTGCTGGGGCCAGGCTTCATGAGCGCTATCCGTGAACTGTTCCCCGATCTGCTCTTCATGCCCACCGGTGGCGTGGAAGCAGAAAAAAGCAATTTGTCTGCCTGGTTCAAAGCGGGCGTCAGCGCCGTAGGAATGGGTAGCAAACTGATCACCAAATCTGTACTTGAAGATAAAAAATACGATGAGCTGACCGCTGCTGCCAACGCTGCATTGCAACTCATCAAAGAGGTTAGATAAACGGGTAATTGTCATCTTTCATTCAACACAACCAAAACCCTGATCGATCATGCAGCAAGCCATAGGAAAATACAGGTGGACGATCTGTGCCCTTGTATTCTTTGCCACTACCATCAACTACCTTGACAGACAGGTGATCAGCCTGGTGAAAGGCTATGTGGAAACAGAATTCAAATGGACAGAAATCGATTATTCAAATCTCACCGTGGCCTTCCAGCTTTCCTATGCGATCGCGATGATGTTCATTGGCAGATTGGTTGACAAGCTGGGCACCAAGATGGGATACGCCGTATCCCTGATCGCCTGGAGCCTTGCTGCGATCGGACATGGGTTTATTGCCAGTACCGGTGGCTTCTTTGTGGCCCGTGCCGCACTGGGAGTCACCGAAGCCGGTAACTTTCCGGCCGCCATCAAAACCACAGCGGAATGGTTCCCTAAAAAGGAGAGAGCCCTGGCGACAGGGATCTTCAATTCAGGTTCCAATATCGGCGCCATCATTGCGCCACTCACGGTGCCCTTCATTGCAGAAGCGTTGAACTGGCGCTGGGCCTTCGTGATCACTGGCGCTGTAGGACTGGTTTGGCTGGTATTCTGGTTCTGGTTGTATGAAGTGCCTGCCCGCAGCAAACGTGTTGGAAAAGCGGAGTTCGATTATATCCATAGCGATGAGGACGAGAAAGCAGAACAAACAGGCGATGCCGCTACAAAGAAAGTTGGCTGGGGGCAATTGCTGAGCTATCGCCAAACCTGGGCCTTCGCCCTCGGTAAGTTCATGACCGATGGTATCTGGTGGTTCTATCTTTTCTGGCTGCCTGATTTCCTGAAAAAACAATATCATCTTTCTACAACGGATATCGCAGTGCCTGTGGCCATCGTTTACACCATCGCTGCCTTCGGTAGCATCTTCGGTGGCTGGTTGCCGGGTAACCTGATCAAAAAGGATTGGCCTGTATTCAAAGCGAGGAAAACCTCCATGCTGATCTATGCATTTTGTGTGTTGCCGGTGATGTTTGCGCAATACCTGGGATCCTTCGGCATCTGGTATGCTGTGCTGATCATCGGATTGGCAGCGGCTGCGCACCAGGCCTGGAGCGCCAATATCTTCACCACTGTTTCCGATATGTTCCCCAAGAGAGCGGTGGCCAGTATCACCGGTATCGGTGGAATGGCAGGCGGCCTGGGAGGCATCCTGATCGCCAAGAGCGCTGGTTATCTCTTCGAATACTACAAAGGACAGGGAGATATCACGGTAGGTTATATGATCATGTTCGTGATCTGTGGCCTCGCCTATCTTACAGCATGGCTGGTAATGCACTTGCTGGTTCCGAAAATGAAGCGAGTAACGCTATAAAACTCGAATAGCGTGTTCCGGTCTGTCCGGCGCGTATGCGGCTCAACGTTACTTGTGTAACGCCCAGGTAGGAGGCAATATAACCTAGTTGCACGCGGCGTAGCAATTGAGGATTTTGCTCCAGCAATAACTGGTATCGCACAGCAGCGGGAAGGCTTTGCTGTGTCATGAAATTCTTTTCAGTCCTGATCAGTTCATATTCCGCGAATTTTCTGCCCCAGTTGGCGATCTCGATATGGGTACTGTACAAGACCTGGAGCTCTTCATGTGAAATACTGTACAGGAGGGAATCCTCCAGGAGCTCCACGGATTCATATCCGGGTCGGTTGGCCACATAACTGTAATAGCTCATGGCCACATCCCCTTCGGTACCGAACCAATAGGTCATCTCTTTATTGTCTGGCCTGGAGTAAGCACGCGCAATACCTCGTTCTATAAAATACACATGTGTTCCTTTCCTGCCTTCTCTGAACAGGTGATGACCTTTGGGAAGTTCAACCGGTAGGAGACGGGCCGTAAGGAGCGCCATCGCTTCTGCTGAAAGCGGGTACACCATTTGTAATTTCCGAAGTACATTATTCACTGCGCATACGGTCATATTGTTACCGGGGATCCGGATCATGACCGGGCGCAAGATACTCCAGGTACATTAAAACGGTCTTAACAATGACCGAGCAGCCAATAAAAGAAAAGGAATAATAGAATGGTCCCAACGCAGCCTCCGCCCCATTTCCAGGCGGCTGCTCCTGCCAATAAAGTCCTGAGCCAGTTTTGCATAACGAGATTTTTTATGATGATGTTAACAGGTGACTAAAAAAAATCATGCCATCGCAAAACCGGCCCGGGACCTTGTATTAAAAGGTGAATCCTTCCATTTCATCTGCACTGGGGCCGTAGCTACCGGGGATGGCAATATCCAACAGGCGGAGATAAACGCCTAGTTGGGCACGGTGATGGGTTGTTTGATTGAGGCTCATGCGGATCACTTCTCCCTTGGTATCTGCACTGTAAATATTGGCGCCACTGCGAAGTGTCCAGATCGGTAACAGGTCTGCGTCTGTCGCTTTTTCCAGTTCTCTTCTGCCATTTTCCAGGCTCTGATCAAAAAATGCCAGCAGGTCCTGCGTATTGTTCACGGCGGGGTATGTGTAGGGGTTATTCTCGAAATCGAGCTCGCTGGTGGTGAGCGCCATATGTGTCCAGCCGGGTAATTCAGCCACATGCGATGCCAGTTGCTTCAGGGACATGCTCTTGGGATGCGGCTTCCAGTCGTACTTGTCCTCCGGCACCAGGGCCAGGAATTTACGGGTGGTTACTGCTTCGTTGTTCAGTTCTTTGAGGAGTGTTTGTGCCTGGTACATAGTTGTTTGTTTTATTGATACAAACCTACCATCGCCCAGTGACAGCCTTATGTCAGTAGTGCTCCAAAAAACTGAAAATAATTTTACCAGCCGATGCCGTAATCCTCTCCATGGTTGGAGCTGCCTCCCCAGAAGCTGCCATGCTCCCAGTCGAACCAGATGGCATTGATCGGTCCACTGGTCCTGTCGTCGAAGCTAAGTGTATAGCCCATCTTTGTCAGCAGCTCTCGCACGGGTGCAGGCGTGGTGTTCTTTAAAAGAAGATGGCCCGGACGGGGCTGCCTGTCTTTTTCCATTGTGCCTCCCAGTGAGAGCCAGAGCTGATTACTATTGATATTGGCTGCTTCGGTGGCCTGTTGAACGGTCATGCCGAATTCCACCATATTCAAAAAGAACTGCAGCAGGTTTTGATCCTGGGTATCGCCACCCTGAACGGCAAACGATAAGAAGGGTTTGCCATTTTTCAAGGCCAGGGAAGGGGTGAGGGTTACGCGCGGGCGCTTGCCGGGCTCCACCACATTGAAGGGGTTTAGCTCAGGGTTGGTGACGAAGCTTTGCATGCGCTGGCTCATGCCCACACCGGTTTTGCCGGCGATGCAGGCAGGTATCCATCCTCCGCTGGGCGTGATGCTTATCACCCAACCGCTTTCATCGGCGGCTTCCACGGAAGTGGTGCCTCGCCAGAGGCGGTCGTGGTACAAAGAATCTTCTATCTCACTATGATGGATATACGCAGAGTTGTTCCTTACATCGTGCGAAGGAAGGAACTGTGGATTGGACCGGTTACTGGTATCGATGAGCAATCCTCTTTTTTTGAGCAGGTCCATATAAGGATTGGCCTTCCCTTCAAAAGGGTAGGGGTCGCCGGGGCCGGCTATCGCATCATTCCTATCGGCGCTGATCAGGCTGGCGCGCTGGCGGGCATAGGCTTTCGATAACAATCCTTTCATCGGCTCTTCGGGAGGGAAATAGGGATCACCATAGTAGAAATCGCGGTCGGCGAAGCTCAGGTTCATGGCCTGGTAAATGGTATGGATGTATTCGGCTGAATTGTATCCCATTTTCTTCAGATCGAAATTCTCCAGTATATTCAATGCCTGCAACATCATGGGGCCCTGCGTCCATTGCGAGAGTTTGTATACATCGATGCCTTTGTAATTGGTATGCATCGGTTCTTCTTCATGTATCTTGTAATTGGCCAGGTCCTGCAGGGTGATCAGTCCACCCTGTTCCTGGCATCCTCTTACGAACTCCCTGGCGATATCACCGCGATAGAATCGGTTGGCGGCTGCATAGATGGCTTCTTTCCTGCTTTTCTTTTGTTTGAGCGCCTCCTGTTCTGCTTCTACCATTTTTTTCAGGGTTTCCAGCAGGTCTTTTTGGATGAAGATCTCACCGGCCTGGGGCGCTTCCCTTTTTTCTCCGGGATGGGTGAGGAACACGGCTTTGGAATAAGGCCATTCCTTGATCCTGGTCTTTCCCCGCTCGATGCTATTGGCCGTTTGTGCTTCGATGGGATAACCGGAAGCCAGCTCCATGGCGGGCGCCAGCACTTCTTTCAGGCTCATGGTGCCGTACTCTGCCAGCATATAACAGAGTCCGGCGGGCGTACCGGGAGTAACGGCTGCCTGTGGTCCAAACTCGGGAGGGAAATCAAGTCCCTGCGATTTGAAATGCGCTGCTGTAGCCCCTGTTGGCGCTACACCCAGGGCATTGATGCCGATCACTTTCTTTGTTTTTGGATTGTAGATCAGGGCCTGCGTTTCTCCGCCCCAGCTAAGCACATCCCACATGGTGCAGGTGGCGGCCAACATGCCGCAGGCAGCATCGATGGCATTGCCGCCTTTTTGAAAGATCATACTTCCGGCAGTGGCCGCCAGGGGCTTGCCTGTGATGGCCATCCAATGTTTGCCATGCAATGGAGGCTTCTGTGTTTGTTGTGCAATAGCAACAAATGCAGCCGCCACCAGGCAGCCGGATAATAGCAGACGTTTCATGACAGGTAAGATACCAAAAAAACGCCTGACTGGTGGTCAGGCGGTCAATTTCTTGAGGGCGTCACGGCTCAACTGGAACCATTCCCGGTAACTGGCTTTTTCGCGGGAGCTCAGGTGGGTGCTCTCGTGCAATATCTGGTTGAATTGCTGAATGGCTTCCTCTTTCCGTTCGGCCTTATCCAGGAAGATACCGTAATTGTAGCGGGCTTCATAATTGGCGAACTGCCCATTCATCAACTTGAATTCTTTCTCGGCTTTTTCCTCTTCCCCGCAGTAAGCGAGGCTCAATGCATAACAGATATGTACTTTAGACCGGTTGAACTGGGGGAGTTGTACAATGGCGGAGGCGATGGACACTACATCTTCATATCGCTTCAAAGCAAAATAGCTGAGGGCCAGTTGACCACGCACATGCTCATTCTCCGTGAATGCCCCGGTAAGGCTGCCTTCATAGAGCTTCACGGCTTTTTCTGTTTGTCCATTGGCCAGGTAGGCATCAGCCAGTGCGATCCGGTTGTTGAAAGTGTCTGAAAAACGAAGCCGCTCTTCCAGCTTGCTGATCTGTCCGCCAGGGTTCAGCACATTCGACAGGTTCGATTGCACGTTCTGTACATCCCGGCGATTGAACATTTCCGTGAAAATATAGATCAGGGAACCGATCACGGGCAGGAACACGATCAGCCAGATCCATTTCTGGTGCAAATTCTTACGGAGGGCATGGATCACACAGATGGCCTGTAACCCGATCACGATATAGTAATAATAATTGTTATCGAAGAACATTCCGCAAAGAAATAAAGTTTCCCGCAAAATGCAAACTGCCCCGGAGTAGCCCCCACCTTATAAAAACAAAACCCCGCTACGGAAGTAGCAGGGTGATTTATGCTTCGACTGTACCTAATATTTTATCAATGGCAATGTGTATTGCTGTGTTTTGGTGAGGATCTGCAGGTACCAGATCCCGGCATGCATAGCAGACAGGGAGATGGTCTCTCCATTGTTAACTTGTCTTGATACAGCTCGTATCCCGGATGCATCCGTGATGGTCAACATGGCCTGTTGTTCATTTCCCGGCCAGTTGATGCTCACTTCCGACCTGGCAGGGTTGGGATATACCACTGCGTTGGGGGTGGCTGTAGATGGGTTGTACCGGATATGGATGATCTTTGAGTAACTGAATTTGTCGTCTATATCTACCTGTTTGATCCGGTATTGATAAGAGCCGCTCTGAGGTTGCTGATCCAACCAGTTGTAGTAACGTGGGGTATTGCTTTCTCCGGCTGCGGCAATGGTGGCCCGCTTGTAATAATGGACGCCATCATCACTTCTCTCTATTTCAAACCTGGCTGTGTTGAGCTCCTGTGCTGTTGCCCAGTTGAGAAGAATGCCATTGGGTTTCACCATAGCATTCACGTATTGCCAGGTAACGGGAAGGGATCCGCTGGTGGTGGCAAAGCCATTCAGCACATTTGTTTTGTTGTAAACAGGGGCAAGATTACCATTGTACTCGAATACACTTACATGATATTGTTTACCGGAGGCCAGGCCGGTTATGGTGACTGTATTATTGCTGCCTGTATATACTACAAAGCTACCAGCTTCCAGTTGTGAGCCGCCGCCCATGGTTGCGTTTGCGGGATAGAGGCTGAGGTCAACCGGGCTGGCGGAAATAGCCGAGCCTTCTCTGACAGCGATCAGGCGGTTGAGACCACTTCCGCGGGTAATGGTGAGCGTTATACTGTTATCGGTAACGGCCGTTTTCAGATCGGTGGCTCCGCTTACAGGGGCCGCTACTGTGCTCATGGTTGTGGACAGGAAAGAGGTAGTCAGGTATTTGTACCCTGTTCCGTCTGTATTGTACTCGAATACTGAAGCATAGTAAACGGTGTTGGGCTTGAGACCAGTAACCGGCGCACTGTTACCCGATCCATTGAACACGATGAACTCTCCGGTCTTTACCGATACGCCTTTCCCGAATTCGCTGTTGAAAGTGTAGGAAGATCCATCTGCCGGTGTAAAGGTTGCAGCAGCGCCTTCCTTCATAACGATGATCCTTCTGTTCCCGTTACCTGCCGTGAAATTCAAGGTGGCGGTATTCCCTTCTGTACTTACCACCGATGGCGCGGTACCAGCCTGCGTAGGAGTGAGCAGGGGAGGCGTACCCGTAGTGGTGAAGGTCACTGAGCTACCGGGAATGAGATACAATGGGCTGGCACTGCCATTGAATTCATATACAGTAGCGGTGTAAGTGGTGCCGGGTTGCAGTCCGGTGATCAATCCGCTATTGCCGGTGCCTTTGAACGATACATAGTTACCGGGGCCGGTGATGCTTGTTCCGCCGACAGGCCCTGTAGGATATACTTTGAGATCGTCCGGGGTTACTTCTGCAGTAGTCTGTTCTCGTACCACACCCAGCCTGTAATAGCCATTGCCTATCGTAAGGTTCACGGTGGCCTGCGTATTGGTGATGCCGGTCACATTGAGTGCAGACGAAGAAAGGGTAGGCCTTTTGAGCGTGGTGAAATTATAGGTCAGGAAACTGCTGGTGAGATAATCCGGCAGACCAGCACCTGTGACGTTGTATTCGAACACAGCTACATGGTAGGTAGTATTGGGCTCCAGGTTGGTGAGGTCTGCATAGGAACCGGTACCATCGAGCATCACGAATTCGTCTGTGCCCAGGGCGGTTCCGGAACCAAAGACCTTATTGGCAGTATAAAAGGTGCCATCCTGTGGCCTGCTGGTAACGGCCGATCCTTTTTTGGCCACCAGGATCCTTTTTGTTCCATTACCTGGGGTCCACATAAGGGCTGCGCTGATGGTTTCTACTGAATACAGGTTCATGCCTGATCCTGTAGTGGTGGGCTCGGAAACAGTAGTGAAACTACCTCTTGCTGCTACTCCCTGGTAAACCGGGTGGTACATGCCATTATACTCGAACACTGCCACATGGTAAGTGACCCCTGCTTTAAGGCCTGTTACGGAAAGTGTATTGTTACTCCAGGTGCTGAGCGCATAGTTGCCATTCAGGATAAGCGAAGCAGGAGTACCAAAGGCAGCGGACACTGTATAGAATTTCAGATCCACAGGGCTGATATCCACTGGCGCGCCTTCCTTCATCACAAACAATCGGTAAGTGCCATTGCCTGCTACACAGCTCAGATCTACCGTTGAGCCCTTGATATTGCTGGCAGTTACGGCCGATGGGGACGTGGTGGGAGTGATGGCTGTAGAGCCACTGCCCTGCAAATAACTGCTGGTAAGATAGTACGTGTTGGTACCTGTGCCGTCGAATTCGAATACGGCATAGTAATAAATAGTATTCGGCTCGAGATTGGTGACAGTGAAGGAAGTATTGTAAGCGTTATTGATCACGAACTCACCGGGCTTGATCTCCGTACCACTGCCGAAAATCGTATTGGCGGTATAAGCCACTCCGTTTTGCGGAATAGCGGTAACGGCTGCGCCCTTCCTGGCTATCACCAGTCGTTTGGTTCCATTTCCTTCTTTATAAGTGATGATATGCCTGTCGCCATCGATGGATGAGAAAGTAAGATTGGTGGGAGCGATATTGGGGCCTGCAGCACTGGTGAAACTGGCTGTAGCGGCAGGTTTCAGGTACAGAGGCAATGTAGCGCCATTGTATTCGAAAATGGAAATATGGTAAATGGTATTGGGTTCCAGGTTGGAAATCGATACACCTGTTCCTGTATTCGCATATACAACGTAGTTACCTGCGCCTATGAGTGACCCGTTCCCGAAAGCAGGGTTCTCGACATAATAGGTGAAATCGGTGGGCGTACCGGTAACGGGATTGTCTTTTCGCAACACTACCAGTCGCTTGGCACCGTCCCCTTTGGTAAAATCGATCCTGGCGGCATTGCCTGTGATGGCAGAAATATTGATGGCCGATGCCTGGATGGTTGGAGTAGCCACTGTGAAATAATTTCCGGCTGCTGCGATATTGAGATATTCGATGGTAGCGCCTGTTCCATTGTATTCGAAGATCGCGAAGTGATAGGTAGTGCCCGGCGTGAGATTGGTGATGGTGAGATTGGAAGAGCCGCCATCCATCACAACAAATTCCCCGGCTGCTGTAAAGGCTGTTCCGGCAGTGCCAAAGGCCGCATTGCTGCTATAGGTAGTGCCGTTGACAGGAATACCTGTAACTGCGCTTCCTTCTTTAGCTACGATGATGCGCCTGGTGCCATTACCCGCCTTGAAGGAAAAAGCGATCCGGTTGCCTTCGGCAGCGTTGTAAGTATAGGCGCTGGAGGGTACTGTTGGTGCGGCGGCAAAGACCGGAGCACCGCTCAGTACAGAGCATAGAAATAGTAAACAGGTGTAGAGCTGTTTCATGATCTGGAAATAAAATTTGATTGGAAGGAAGTGTAGGAAGGATATTGGGGCTTATTCGCCAAGCCAGCGTTTGAACTCTGCAACTTTGTCCCTGCTGACGATGATCTCTTTTTCGAAGCTGGTGTTCAACACCAGTTTCACCCTGCCACCAAAATAGGAGTACATCTCTTTGATATCATCAAAAGCCACAATGGTAGCGCGATTCACGCGGAAGAACTTTTGCGGGTCCAGCAGGGTTTGACTGAGCGTTTCGATCGAATGATGCAGGATGTACTTCCTGTTGTCCTTTGTTTTGATGAAATTGAGCCTGCCTTCTGCAAAGAAAATGGCGATCTCTTCCGTCCGGATGGAAAGCAGTTTCTCCCTCGTTTTTACCAGAAACCTTGGCTGGTATTGTTTCCCTGACCCGAAACTACGCGTGGGCGTCACTGGTTTCTCTTCCGGTTCATTCAGGCTGAGAATGGATTTGGCCAGTTGCACATGTTGCAGTTTGGCTGGCAATGCATCCTGTTGCTCAAATTTTCGAAGGCTGGTAT
>JAGIAP010000166.1:0-262 GCA_017744805.1 Chitinophagaceae bacterium
GCGTTTTGCCGCGTGAATACCAGCGGTGGTTTTATTTTCAGCACATTGTACAAGGGCCCGTCCGTGCTCAGCAGGAAGCCCCTTGCTTTCATGGCCTGCACGATCTGATCGATCTCGGGAACAGCAGGCTCTTTTGTTTGGCGATCCTTCACCAGTTCCGCGCCAACGAACAATCCATGACCACGGACATCCCCGATGATGGGATGTTTCGGCATCAGGTCTTTCAGCAGTTGAAGCAGGTAATCACCGGTATCTTTGGCAT
>JAGIAP010000166.1:272-7404 GCA_017744805.1 Chitinophagaceae bacterium
GTTTCAGCACCGTAGCACCTGTCACCATCGAGACGGGGTTACCTCCGAAAGTGTTGAAATATTCCATTCCATTATTGAAAGCATTGGCGATCTCTTCCGTCACCACTACAGCCGCCAGCGGATGCCCGTTACCGATAGGTTTTCCCAATACCACGATATCCGGTTCCACCTCCTGTAACTGGAATCCCCAGAACTGCTCTCCTACCCGGCCAAACCCTACCTGTACTTCATCGGCGATACAAATACCACCGGCCGCTTTCATATATGCGTATACTGCTTTGAGGTAGTTGTCCGGTAAAGGGATCTGTCCACCTACGCCTAATAAAGTTTCACAGATGAATGCCGCAGGCGCTTTTCCATCTTTCTTCAATTCCTCAATGATCCTTTGCACATCGGCAGCATATTTTTCTCCGGCCTGCTCATCACCGTACTGGTATTCTCCGCGATAGAGATCGGGAGAAACTGCTTTATGCACCCAGGGTTGTTGTCCAAAGCCACCCTTGCCATCGAATTTGTATGGGCTGATCTGAATGGCCACGGTGGAAGTGCCATGGTATGCATGATCCAGCACGATCACATCCTGCTGCTTCGTAAAATGACGGCTCATGCGGATGGCCAGGTCATTGGCTTCTGATCCGGAATTGGTGAAATAACAAACCTTCAGTTTGGAAGGCAATGTAGCCACCAGCATCGTAGCAAACTCTTCCAGCGCATCGTGCAGGTAGCGGGTATTGGTATTGAGCGTAGCGATCTGTTGTTGCATGGCGCGCACCAGTACAGGATGACAATGCCCTATATGGCTCACATTGTTCACACAGTCGATATAGGTGCCACCCTTATCATCATACAGGTATTGCAAGGCACCGCGAACGATCTTCAGCGGTTGCTCATAACTGATACTCAGGTTGCGACCGATAAGTTTTTTACGTTCAGCCAACAACCCGGAATAATCATCCTTTGGATTGATCAGGGAAGCAAACCCACAAGCTTTCCTGAAAGCTTCCTGAGCCTTTACCGGGTTGAGTTGTATGAGGTATTCAAGGAGCGCCCAGGCCGATCGTTCTGTAATGAAATGATGCTCATTGGTGCTGCCGTTGGCGCTGTTCCAGGCGGATTGCGTAACGCTGATACAAAGCCTGGCCGCGATCAGCCAGTACAACAGATCCGCTTCCTGTTCCGTCAAAGGGTATTTATTATGATACCCTTCCACTACCAGCGCAGCCACGCGCAGCGGGTCAGCCACATCGAACATGGCATAGGTGCAGGCCACCGCCAGGTTATTGACCAGGGCTGTATACACCATATCACCGAAATCGATAAGGCCGGATATCTTATCATTCTTTACCAGTACATTATAATCGTTGGCATCATTGTGCACATAGGCATGCCTGAGCTCGCTGAGGAGGGGCTGCACCAGGGTATCGAATTGCAAAAGGAAATAGCCGGCAATCCTTCGTTTGTGCGGATCTGTGATATATTTCAATTTCCGGTTGGCATCAGGCGCAGTGCTGATATCCCAGGTGTATCTCCTGTGCATGGCAGGATCGGAGAATGTACTCAGTTGATGATCCATATCTCCAAGGAACCGGCCAAGATCAGTGTACAAACTATCGGGCCTATGCTTTGTGCTTACCCAGAATTCTCCTTCCAGGAAACTGAGCAGGCGAAGATAATAGCGTTTGCCATCGATCAAAACAGCTACCAGTTTGGCGCCTTCTGCAGAAGCAACATGCTGCTGTAACCGCGATCCTACTGGCGTTCCGGCCAAGTGATCGGTGATGCGCACCTGCGCATTCAGGAAGGCGGCGCCATGCTCATCGGTCGCTACTTTGAAAATGAATTTGCTTCCGTCCTTTTGTGTAAAAAGATAATTCCATTCATCATATCCGTTCAGGTCCGTTGCCTGTCCTTCTAAATTGAAATGCTCTTTCACCAGGCGTTCGACACTGTTTGTAGAAAATCTCATATGCTATCTGGACTTTAATAAAAGTAAAAGATGTGCTGATGACCAACTGAAATTCCTGGCATTCAATCCCTTTCCTGTCAAAGGGTGATAGTTCTCGCAGATAGGCGCATTGCCCAACAGGCCTTCGCCGTTTTGCAATAATTTATTCACGAGTTGCTTTGCGAGATCATTATAGGCGTATTGTTTCAATCCATCGATGGCATAGTTGAATTGATCCAGCCAAACAGGCCCACGCCAGTATCCTTTCAGCGGATCAAAAGCAGGATGGCTGGCGGAAAGCGTAGGCAGGGGGATGGTTGTATTGAAGATATTCGCATCGCTGATCTTACGCTGAACAGCGGCTGCTTGTTGTTTATCGCAGATGCCCGCCCAAAGCGGGATCCAGCCTTCAGGCCCATCCACTGTGATAAAGCCTGGCTTGTCCATTCTTTTATCGTAATAGAAGCCGTTGGCAGCATCGTAGAAGGCTTTATTGATCAATGGTTTCAAAGCAGTGGCTTCACGCTTCCACCGGGCTGCATCTTTTTTCCTGTTCAGGAAAGTTGCGATCTCGGAGAGATACAGCTTTTCCCTGTACAGGTATGCATTGAGGTCTACACTTTCCTGGTTGAGGCTCCAGGCAGAGGCATTGTTTTGCAGCATCACGGCACTGTCGAAGCGGACGGCATTATCCATGCCGCTTTCCCAGGCCGCAGCGATGCGGGTGCCATCGGTTGAGCCGAATTCGCAGAGGCCATTCTTATTGTGATCGCGGTTGGCATACCACCAGCGGTGATAGCGAACCAGCTTATCGTACATCTCTTCCAGGAATTTTGGATCGCGCGATTGTTTGTACACTTCCAGTACGCCCCAGGCCGCCAGCGGTGGTTTGGTATCGCGGAGATTGTTCTCAGATCTGTCGCTATAGATGCAATCCGGCACCATGCCTGCACTGTCCTGGTAATCGAACATGCAGCGGATATTATCCTGCGCGATGGTTGGCGCTACCAATGCCAGTCCCACAGCCTGTTTCCAGCTATCCCAGCTCCATACGCCATAGAACCCCTGGTAATTCACGGAGGGGAATACACCATCATGCAACAGGTCCTTTGAAGCGGATCTCCAGTTGGTGATGAGTGTGACGATGGCTTTCACTGCCAGTCTTTTTTCCGGCATATCCAGCCCGGGCGCTGCGGCAAAATACCGGCCGAGATAAGCATCCCATCGTTGTTTGTTTGCAGCGAGCGCTATGTCAAAATCAGGAAAACTCGCCGCAGCAGGGGCTTTGGAAGCATCAGGATAGAAGGCTTCCAGCCTCGACCAACCGATAGTTCCATTTTTCTCCAGATCCATTTCCGGGCCTACGGCAAACCAGCTACTATCTTCGCCGATGATGGTCCATTTTTTATTGTCGGGGAATTGAAGACGGAAGAGTTGTCTTTCTTTCCTGAATTGCATGTCCAGTTTGCCGTTACCTGCTTCTATCTCTCCTCCCCTGTTGAATGTTTTTCCAGAATAAGCGGGAATGACCTTCCGGTGATTGCCGGAAAGATCGGTGATGCTGGTGCGCACCATCGCTTCGCGTTGTGAAACGAAGATCAGCTCCATCAAAACGGACAGCCCATCGATCTCCAGTTTCTGCTCCAGCAGTCCGGGATAATAATGCAGTTCTGCCTTTGCCTTGGAAAGATCGATCTGTTTTCCATTTTCCGTGAGATGGAGTTTACAAAAATCATTGCCCAGCCATTTTCCATCCATATCCATCAGCAGGGGCCCGGTGAACGAGCCATAATCATTTGCACGGGCGGGCAAGGCATAAGCATGCCAGGCGCCCAGATCGCTGAATACGGAGGCCTCGATGGCTCGGGGCTTCAGTGCGGTAGTACGCAGGTCAAGCACATCCGGAAACTGGTTCCGTTGTGCTTGTGTCTGCGAGCTGATCGTTGCTATCAGTAGTATGAGAATGCTCAGTGCTTTCCTGTACATTATTTCGCTTTTTCAGTCAGTTCATCCGATGGATCGATGGGCCTCAATGTAAAAGCATACTGGTAATCTGCATAGGGCAGCATATACTCTGCATGAGTTTTGGCGCCCCAGCTATTATCACCACCCACGCCCATTTGTTTATAGTCGATATTCCACCAGATCAGGGGATCATTGCTCATGCTGCCGCCATGGTTATTCTCTTTGGCATCGCGGTCGAAGTTGAGTTTTTTCATATCGAAGTGCAATACACCGGTGCTGATGGTGGGCGCCCCGATGGCCATTAACCCGACCCCCTGTTGGTTCTGCATACCCATCCAACGCACATCAGTCCTGTAGCCACTTTCCTGCGCTCTTGGATAAGGATGGAAAAGTGAATCGGCCGGCATACTGTACAGGTCGATATTGGCAGCCGTTTTGCGATCATCGTAATTATCGAATGGGCCACGGCCAAACCAGGTGACCTTGTTATAATCTTCTTTCAGCAAAACACGCATACCGAAGCGGGGCATCTCGGGCAGGTTGCCCTTTCCTGCCTTCATCGATACATTCACTTGTACATCCCCATCGGCAGCGATATTATACCGTACATGGTAATACGCATCGATAGCGCTGAGATAATGCACGGTATTGATCTGCGTATGGAGCTCATCCTCCTTGCTGATGACGAAAGAATCCAGCCTTGCATTTTGCAGGGGATGCTCCCATATTTCGCAACGGATCTGCATGCTGTTGCCGATATCAGTATCGGTTGGCGCACGCCAGAAATGCGGGATCAGCGCCTCTTTCAGGACATCGTTACCGGCATACCTGTATTGGCTCAGCCAGCCTGTTTGCTGATTGAAACTTACGGAAAATATTCCATTGCCGATACTGACCAACCCGTTTGACTGCGATTGCTGCAGGGGTTGTACATTCTTTTTTTCCTGTTTTACAGCAGCGATATATCCCGGCAGTTTGAATTGTTCCCAGGCAGCGGGATGACCCGCAGGGATTAATTCAGTAGCAGCGATGGTCCTTGCCTCCACCGTGAGGAAGTACTCTGTATTGGGCTTACGTGTAATGGCAGGTAATTTCAATTCGATATCCCCTGCTGTATGCGGCGCAATGCTTTGAATGGCCTGCTTGCCGGAAGCGATGAGCTTCCCATCGGCCTTGATGAACCATTGCAGTTCATAATTATTCAGATCGGTGAAATCTGTGCGATTGGTAAGGCGGATGGTATTGCCGGCAAAGCCAACGGTACTGAAGCTGACAGGCTGGTATACTTTTTTCAGCTCGAATGCCTGCGGATGCGGATGGCGGGCGGCATCGAAGAGACCGTCGGCACAGAAGCTGGTATCGCTGGTGGCGCCTACATTGCCCATATCACGACCATAGGCCCAGAAGCTGCGACCGTTCGCATCCTTCCGTTCGAAAGTTTGATCGGAAAAATCCCAGATGAAACCGCCCTGCAATTGTTTATGCTTGTAGATCAGGTCCCAATAAGCCTGCAGATTGCCTCCTCCATTGCCCATCATATGCGCATACTCACAGAGGATGAAGGGTCTGCCCCTCCATTCCCTGGTATATTCCAGCAAAACATTCACGGGGCGGTACATGGGTGTGATGATATCGGTATAGGGATTGTCGCGGGCCTCATCGTATTCAACGGGGCGGGTATTGTCGTGGGCTTTGAGGTATTGGTAAGTAGCGATGAAGTTCTCGCCAAAGCGGCTTTCGTTGCCGAGGCTCCAGGTGATGATGCTAGTGAAATTCTTGTCGCGCTCAAACATGCGGCGGGTCCTGTCCAGGTAAGCATTCCTCCAGTCTGGTTTGTCGGAGAGCGTTTTCCAGTCGTGGAAATCCATGCCATCGCATTCGATATTGGCTTCGTCCACCACGTAGAGCCCGTATCGATCGCAGAGCTGGTACCATTCTTCCCTGTTGGGGTAATGGCTGTTGCGAACGGCATTGATGTTAAAAGCTTTCATCACCTTGATATCGCGGATCATGCTGGTGGTATCGATCACTTTGGCGGTGAACATATCATGCTCATGCCTGTTCACGCCTTTGATCTTGACAGGCACGCCATTGATGAGGAAGAGGCCATGCTTCACTTCTGCTGTGCGGAAGCCGATCCGATGCGCGAAGCTCTCGATCAGTTTTCCTGTTTTATCGAAACTGTTCACCACCATCGTGTAGAGGGATGGGGTTTCGGCGGTCCATCTTTTTACATCCTTCAGTTCAGCTTTGAACTGGTAGTTGCGACCGGTATCGGAGGATAGTTTTTGCTGATAAACAGTATTGCCTTTTTCATCCAGGAGCTTTACCTGGAGGGCCAATTGTTTTTGTGTTTGAGGCCTACGGTTCAGCGTGAGGGTACAATCAAATATTCCATTGGTGTAATTGGCGTCCAGTCCGGCTTTGGCGAAGAAATCATATACAGCCAGTTTGGGCCTGGCGATCAGTTCTACGGAGCGCTCGATGCCGCTGAGCTTCCACATATCCTGCCCTTCCAGGTAGGTTCCGTCGCTGAAACGGAAAACCTGCACCGATACGGTGTTCTCACCGGGTTTCAGGTAAGCCGTGATATCGAATTCCGCAGGTGTTTTACTGTCTTTGCTGAAACCTACATACTGTTCATTTATCCAGCAATAGAAAAATGAATTGACAGCGCCGAAGCGGAGGAATACATCTTTGGCCTTCCATCCGGCAGGCAGGTTGAAACTGCGTTTGTAAGAGCCTACAGGATTGAAGTCTTCCGGAACATAAGGTGGGTTCACTTTGATGGGATATTCCACGTCGGTAAAGATATAGCTGTCCTTTCCCACGGTCTGCCAGTTGGCGGGAACGGGGATCTCAGACCATTTGCCGATATCGTAATTCTTTTTGTAGAAGTCCGTAGGCCTCTGCGAGGGGTTGTTGACGATATGGAATTTCCAGGTACCATCCAGTGAAAGAATGGAAGATCCTGATTGCTGTTGGATAGCGCCCTTTTCACTATCGGAGGGGATGAACCACGCATGTGGCGCAACAGTGTTGAAGGAGGGCGTGGTGGGATTTTCCCAGTCATTGTTCTTCGTTTGAGCAATAGCCATCCAGGGCATTGCTGCCAGCACAAGAGATAATACCTTTTTTTGCATGATCTGTCTTAATCAGTTTTCACAAGTAATGCGGGAAAAGAAGCGCGCAGTCACTTGCATTGACCACGCGCTTTCAGAA
>JAGIAP010000166.1:7414-11732 GCA_017744805.1 Chitinophagaceae bacterium
CAGTAAGGGATTGGCGTTGCGCTCCGATTGAGGGATGGCGAAACGCACATGCTTTCTGTCATCAAAATTCTTGGCAGAAGGCTTGTTATGATCGGTGAGCGTTGTTTTAACGGATTCCTTGGCAGTGGCTCCCCTGTTCCAGCGAACGAGGTCGAACCAACGGATACCCCATTCCATGCTGAGCTCTACGGGGCGCTCATGATGGCGGATCTGCGTACGCAGTTGATCTTTGGAGAAGCTGCCCAGTATGAGGCCTTTGGCATGGCTTCGACCGCGTACTTCATTGATGAGACCGATGGCTTCATCGGTCTTGCCATTCTCATTCTTTGCCTCGGCCAGCATCAGCAGCACATCGGCATACCGGATCACGTTGATATTGATGCCTGTATAGCTACCTGCGCGGTCGGTAGGCCATGTGTATTTGGTGAAATAGTATGGCATACGCAGATCGTTCTTCACGTCTGAATAATGAACGAGATTGGCGGGCACATTCAGATCGTACATGGTGGAGTTGGGATCATCGAAGAAGATGCTACCATACACACGGTCACTGAGGGTGCCATCGGTTTTGAGATCTTTCTTGAACTCATTGAAGAGCCAGGTAGAGGGCGTCATTTCATCCCATCCGTCCAGGGCTGCAGGGCGAAGCTCGAAGTTGAAAGGATGACGCTCATCGGAGATGGAGCGGTCACCGCTGAACTGGATCTCGAAGATAGACTCAGGGCCATTCTCTGCCTTGCCGTTGAAATTGTCTACATAGTTAGGGAGCAGGGAGAATTTATTGTACAGTTCGCCCAGTTTGGCTTCAGCGTCGGTCCATTTTTCCTGGTAGAGATAAGCTTTGCCCAGCAAGGCTTTTGCGGCATACCTGGTGGCGCGGCCCTGCATGTTCACATCATTGTAATTGAGCGGCAGCACGGCTTCCGCTTCTTTCAGGTCTTTTTCTATCTGTGCCCATATCTCAGCAGGTTTTACCTGCGGCAAATTCAGCTTGGTGAGGTCTTTCTCAAAAGTGAGCACCAGGGGAATATTCTCGAACCCATTCACGAGGGTGAAATAATAGAGCGCGCGCAGGAATTTGGCTTCACCAATGATCCCGTTCTTTTCATCTTCGCTCATCACTTTGATGCGGGGCACATTCCCGATCACCTGGTTGGCGCGGCCGATGCCGGCATAGCAGGTGGCCCAGATATTGTAACCGGAGCTCTCTTCGGGCCCATTGAGGAAATCGGCAAGGTCTTTCCCGTAGGGCTCGTTCTTGTTATTGTCCACCTCATCGCTTTTGTAGGTGAGGCCTACATACACTTGTTCAAAGAAGGTCCACATACTTCCATCGTACCCCTGCAGTGCCGCATAGGTAGCAGTGATGCCCTGGAGGGCGTGCTGCCTGGTAGACCAGAAAGTATTCTCATTCAAACTTTGTTTATCCTGGAGGTCCAGGTATTTATCGGAGCAGGCGTTGAGGCTCATGGCGCCGATGCCAAGGCCGAGCAATACCATTTTATATTTTTTCATTTCTGTTTTTTTGAAGGTTAGCATTAGAATCCGAGGTTGATACCTGCCACAAATGAGCGGCTGATCGGATAGTATCCCCTGTCTACACCACGACTGAAAATGCCGCCGCTGCTGAGGTCCGGATCAAATCCCGTGTAACCGGTAACGGTGAACAGGTTGTATGCTCCCACATAGATGCGCAGTTTATTGAGATATGCCTTGCGGATCAGTTCTGCCGGAAAGGTGTATCCGATCTGGATATTACGCAGACGAACGAATGAAGCGTCTTCCAGGAAATAATCGCTCGCGCGCTGGTTGGCGTTCGCATCTGCATTGGAGAGCCTGAACACAGGGCTATTGGGGTTCTCAGGGGTCCATGCATTGTTCAGATCAGTGGAGCGGAAGAAGCGATAGAGGAACATCTTTGCACCATTGTACATTTTCATGCCTGATTTCCCGTTGAAGAAAAGGTTCAGGTCGAAGTTCTTGTAGGTTGCATTGATATTGAGACCGAAGTCGAGATCAGGAAGGGCATTTCCCATCAGCACTTTATCGTTATCGTCCAGGTAGCCATCCCCGTTCGCATCTGCAAATTTCAGGTCACCGGGTTTTGCCTGTGGTTGCATAAGATCCCCGTCCTTGTTCTTGTAGCTATCGATCTCTGCCTGGGTCTTGAAGATCCCTTCACTTTTGAACAGGTAGAATTCACCCAGCGCCGTTCCTTTTTTGGTGAGGGTGGTCATACGGTTGGTATAATCTACAGCACCGTCCTGGATAACGCCCTGGTCGTACCCGAGACGAACGATCTTGTTCCTGCTATGCGACACATTACCGGTTACATCGAAAGAGATACCGGAGGGGTTGGAATGACGGTAAGTGAGTGAGAGCTCCCATCCGTTATTATCCATGGTACCGATATTGGTATAAGGGAATGCCGTGATGCCGGAGTGAGCAGGGATCGGTGTTTCAACCAACATATCCGTGGTCCTTGCCCTGAACACATCGAAGCTGCCGCTCAGTTTATTTTTCACCAGGCTGAAATCAACGCCGGCGTTCAAAGTGGCCGTTTCTTCCCATTTGATGCCTTCATTGGCAAGCGCGGCGGCGATAGCGCCCACATACACCTGCTGGCTGGCCTTGGGCCCAAACGGATAGTTCACCATATTGCTGTTCCCCTTCAGGAAGATCCTGGCGATATACTGGAAGTTGGCGATATTCTGGTTACCCACTGTACCGTAGCTTACGCGTGGCTTCAGTTCATCTATCCAGCTCACGTTGAACCAGGGCTCTTTGTGCATGGCCCATCCTGCGGACATGGAGAAGAAATTCCCATAGCGGTGGCTGGGCCCGAAGCGGGAGGAGCCATCGCGACGTAAGCTTCCCTGTAAAAGATATTTGTCTTTGTAGTTATAATTGACCCTTCCGAAATACGACTGAAGGGTATTGGTATAGTTCCAGCCATTGGTGCGGATATAATCGCCGGTGGTAGCATCCACGATGAGACCGCTCAGGGCTTCTATCAACGGGCTGCTGAGGTGATTACCTGCGCCACTGGTACCGGTATTCTCTTCTTTTTCCCTGGAGAAACCGTACATGGCTTTCACATGGTGATCTCCAAAGCTTTGCTCGTAGTTCAGCAGATGTGCCCACACAGTGTGCTGGTACCTGCCCCTGGATTCGGAGCGGCTGGGGAACTCGTTCCTGGCCTGAGCGCCGAAATCATACACCTGCGTTTGCGTGTACTCGTAAGTGTTATTGAAGGTCTTGCCGGCATTGAGGGTATAGGAGAACCCTTTCCAGAGCTTGAGATCGGCGGAAACATTGATCTGGAAATTCTCATCTACGCTCCTGTTGTCCGAGAGCATGCGCTCACCCACCGGGTTACCATTCTTACCCAGCATGGCGTCCGGAGTGGCATAGCCATTGGGAGATGACGGATCATAGATGGCGATATGGGGCAGGGTCTCATAGAGATACATGATCTCGGAATAGCCTGCATTGCCGTCTGTATTGGCATCACTGAAATTCTTATTGTCGAACCTGGTGAAAGAGAGGATGGGCGTTACTTTCAGGCGGTTATTGAGCAATTTGATATCGCTGTTGAGACGGATATTGTCCCTCTTCGCACCGGAATTGATAACGGTACCGTCATTGCCCCAATGTCCGTAACTGAGCCTGTAAGCCAGTTTTTCGGAGGTGCCTGACATATCGATATCGTATTTCTGCTCATTGGCTTTTTTGAAGAAAGCGTCCTGCCAGTTGGTATTGGCAAATTTGTTATCATCCACTGCATAGGTGGGAGGAGTAGTGCCATCGTTGGCGAAGGCAGACCTTACGATCTTATTCATCCCGATCTTATCCAACAGTTTGATATTGTCCTGCAGTTTATGCTGAGCCAGGAAGGCATTGAAGTTCACTTTGGGCTCTCCGCCTTTTCCTCTTTTGGTGGTGATGATCACCACGCCACCGGAAGCACGGGCGCCGTAGATGGTTGCGGCAGAAGCGTCCTTGAGGATGCTGATGCTCTCCACATCGTTCGGATTCAGTTCGTAGGAACTGCCCTGGGGGATATTGTCCACTACGTAGAGGGGGGCCGCATTGTTGACACTATTCATACCACGGATGAGGATGGAAGGGCTACCTGCCGGGTTGCCGGAACCGGTGGAAACGATCACACCAGCGGCCTGCCCCTGCAGCATGGTACCGAGATTGGCGGTGGGTTGTTTTTCCAGGTTCTTCGTATTCACGGTAGAGATGGCGGAAACGAGATCGCTCTTTTTCTGGGTGCCATACCCCACTACCACCACTTCATTGAGGTTACTGG
>JAGIAP010000167.1:0-641 GCA_017744805.1 Chitinophagaceae bacterium
CTCAAAAAGCGCCGGTTCGTTTCTTCAGCCGCCCCACCTACCTCCCAAAAACAGCTCCGCCACCCTGATCAGGCAATTTCCAGTAAACACGCTGGGGGAATGGGATGGGGGAAGATGCTCATCAGCGAGAGTAATGGCGGACATTTTTTATTGGTACTTGGTTTTGGGTGAGGCGGGATATATTGTAAAATGTCAGGGAAGATAGGATATGATAGTTTTGTATATCATTGCCGAAAGATAGGGCTTGTCATCTTCATGAATTATTAACGTATATGCATATTCGATAATGGCAAAATAACCTGTTCCGGAAAATAATGAATGATGCACTTTTAACCCCATCACACAACACCCGCATTCTCCCTGTTGCCTGTTCGGGGAGATGGAGTCGGGGTCAGGGGAGAGGCGGTCTTAAAAACAGGTTATTCCTCCGCCCATCAAAGCACAAAAGCCCACTCCAATACCACAGCCCAACAACCCCCCAAAGCGGTGGCCTGTTTTTTCAACCGCCGACCCCTGACCCCGACGACCACAAGCCGGATACAAAGGGAGAATGCCCACAAAAAAAGGCCACCCTTTCAGGCGGCCCTCACAACTAAAAATGATAAACACTATTTTTTAGCGAAAGATGCGCGGATCACATT
>JAGIAP010000167.1:651-11728 GCA_017744805.1 Chitinophagaceae bacterium
ACATTCAGTGCACCACCGGCTTTGAACCACTCGATCTGTTGATCATTGTAAGTATGGTTCAGGATCACTTCATCCTTGCTACCGTCCTTATGGGTTAGTACCATGGTGATCTGTGAGCCCGGAGCGAAGGTGGTAAGACCGTTGAGGTCGATCACATCATCTTCCTGGATCTTGTCGTAATCAGCTTTATCGTTGAAAGTAAGCGCGAGCATACCCTGTTTTTTCAGGTTGGTCTCGTGGATACGTGCGAAGCTGCGAACGATGATGGCACGAACACCGAGGTGGCGTGGTTCCATTGCTGCGTGCTCGCGGCTGCTACCTTCACCATAGTTCTCGTCGCCAACAACCACTGTTCCGATATTGGCTGCTTTGTAAGCGCGTTGGGTGGCGGGCACAGGTCCGTATTCTCCGGTGAGCTCGTTCTTAACGCTGTCGGTTTTCTCGTTGAAGAAGTTAACGGCGCCGATGAGCATATTGTTGGAGATATTGTCCAGGTGGCCGCGGAATTTCAACCAGGGGCCAGCCATGGAGATATGGTCGGTGGTACATTTTCCTTTTGCTTTGATGAGGAGGCGGAGACCTTTGAGATCCACTCCTTCCCAGGCGGCGAAAGGCGCGAGGAGCTGGAGGCGTTGAGACTCGGGGCTCACGATCACCTGAACACCGCTACCATCGGCAGCAGGGGCCTGGTAACCGGGATCGTCCACGGAGAAGCCTTTGGGAGGCAGTTCAACACCGGTGGGCTCATCCAGCATTACGTCCTGACCATCTTCATTCTTCAGGGTGTCTTTCAGGGGGTTGAAAGTGAGGTCGCCGGCGATGGCAAAGGCGGTCACGATCTCGGGCGATGCCACGAAAGCATGGGTAGAGGCCAGACCGTCGTTACGTTTGGCGAAGTTCCTGTTGAAAGAGGTGATGATGGAGTTCTTGCGATTGGGGTCATCGATATGACGGGCCCATTGACCGATACAGGGGCCGCAGGCATTAGCCAATACGATACCGCCGATCTGATCGAAGGTTTTGAGGAATCCGTCCCGCTCGATGGTATGTCTTACCAGTTCGGATCCGGGAGTGATGGTGAATTCAGCTTTTGCTTTCAGCTTTTTGGCGATCGCTTGTTCTGCGAGTGAAGCGGAACGACTGATATCTTCATAAGAAGAGTTGGTGCAGGAGCCGATGAGGGCTACTTCCAGGCGCTCGGGCCAGTTATTGGCTTTAACGGCTTCAGCGAATTTGCTGATAGGCCATGCGAGGTCCGGAGTGAAAGGTCCGTTCACATGGGGCTCCAGCGTATTGAGGTCGATCTCGATCAGTTGATCGTAGTATTTTTCCGGGTTGGCATACACGGCATCGTCCGGGCGGAGGTGCTCACGAACGCCGTTGGCGAGCTCGGCCACTTCTGCGCGACTGGTAGCGCGGAGGTAATCGGCCATTTTCTCGTCGTATGCGAAGAGGGAGCAGGTAGCCCCGATCTCGGCACCCATATTACAGATGGTGCCTTTGCCGGTAGCGGAGAGGCTGTCTGCCCCTTCACCGAAGTATTCCACGATAGCGCCGGTACCACCTTTTACGGTGAGCTTACCAGCTACTGCCAGGATCACGTCCTTGGCGGAGGTCCAGCCGCTCATTTTGCCGGTGAGCTTAACACCGATGAGCTTGGGCATCTTCAGTTCCCATGCCAGGCCGGCCATAACGTCCACAGCATCAGCGCCACCAACACCGATGGCTACCATGCCGAGACCACCCGCATTGGGGGTGTGTGAGTCAGTTCCGATCATCATACCACCGGGGAATGCGTAGTTTTCGATCACTACCTGGTGAATGATGCCGGCACCTGCCCTCCAGAACCCGATCCCGTATTTATTGGAGATCGAAGACAGGAAGTCATATACTTCTTTATTAACATTTAAGGCGTTGGCGAGATCCTCAGCGGCGCCGGTTTTGGCCTGGATGAGGTGATCGCAGTGAACGGTAGACGGAACCGCAACTTTGTCACGTCCGCAGGTCATGAATTGGAGCAGGGCCATCTGGGCGGTAGCATCCTGCATCGCAACGCGATCCGGAGCGAAATCCACATAATCCTTTCCCCGGGTGTACGCTTTGGAGGCCGGTTCGTACAAATGCGCATATAAAATTTTCTCAGCCAGCGTCAGCGGCGTGCCTGTCAGTTTGCGCGCGGCGTCCACTTTAGCCGGTAGGCCCGCGTACAATTTCTTGATTAAGTCCAGATCAAAGACCATGATAAATTATTTTGATTTACGGAAAGTGCTGCGAATTTACCTAAAAAATGGGTTATCAAAATAACCGGAGGGTTGGACAATTTGTTTTATATTTTATAATTTAGTGGTGTGAACCAAACCCCTGGGTAAGGTCTCAGGCATTTTTACCCGATAAAAATGATTATTCTGTGAATCGTTTGAGACAATTTATAGAGTGGCAAGCCTTTGGAGTATGCTCTGCTATGGGCGACAGATTAGGTATCGCCACAGCCCGGATCCGCACCTGGTTCGTTTACATTTCATTTCTGACAATGGGATCTCCATTGATCGTTTACTTTGTTTTAGCTTTCTGGATGAATATGAAACGTTATATCTTATCCGGTCGTCGTAACCCGCTGAAATACCAGTAGTCCTTTGGTGTTTTTGAATTAAGGCCGCACTGATAATTGCTTGCACCGCTAGAAGCATCATTTAAAACTATTTCGGTGTTCCATCTTGACTACACTCATACCAATTATGAAGCGTTTGTGCACCATGTTGGACAGCGCCTCAATGTGCCCGTTATCAATAACGAAGTACAGTTCCCCCAGGATACAGGTACCGGCACTTTCACCTATGTGGTCCTGCCCAATGGGCTGGAAGCCACACTGATCAATTGTGTGTTGAACGATGACTGGCTTATCCACCGCAAAAAGATCGCCGAGGAGTATTACACCCTCCGGATAGATATGCTCACGGTACCGGGTACCCTGGTGGTCACCATCGATGAGGATAAGGTGAAAGATATCAATACCGCCAAATCCATGGCCTACCTGACCAGCTCCCTGTTCGACTGGAGCTATTACAGTACCAAGGGCACCACCTACCTGGGCGTGGCCATCCTGTTCAATAAGGATTGGTTGGCTAAATACCTCGACCTGGAAACGGCCGAGAATGTGCTATCCACCTATATTTCATTGAAGGCGGAGAATATCAATATCGTTCCGCTCGACAATAAATTCCGGCAATGGATGCAAACGATCATGGAAGTGGGGCACGATAATCCCCTTCGCCTAACGATCATCCAGAACCGTATCATGCTGATGGTGGAACGATTCTTCGCCATCATTTATGAGAAGATGCATAACCCTGCATTCCGGGTACCCCTGAGCCAGGAGGATATCAACCGCGTGATGCAGGTGGAAGCGATCCTAACCAAAGATATTTACCAAAGCCCTCCGCCCATTTCGCAACTGGCCAAAATGGTTTCCATCAGTGAATCCAAACTGAAGAAAGATTTCAAGGTCATGTATGGATCACCGATATATGAATATTACCAGAAGGCAAGGATGCAGGCAGCGCAGGATAAACTGCTCACCGGTAAGTTTTCCGTGAAAGAAGTGGCGATGGAACTGGGCTATGCCAACCTTAGTAATTTTACGATCGCTTTCAAAAAAGCATTTGGTGTGCTTCCGAGTAGACTTTTGTCAAAGCAAAGCTGAGATATTAAAACATTTTAATCCTCCTGTACACGTTGTGATTAGTCTCGTGACGCTTGCAGCTAAACAAAACCCTGCTTGCGTACTAGCTTTGTGTCTCCTTACAAGGAACCGAGAAAATCCACGAAAAATCAAAAGGAAGTCCCGTTTTTGATCCATGCGAGCTTTGGAAAGCCCACCCTGAATCCCACCTAGAGAAAGCGGAAGATACCTTAGAAAACTTTACATAAAATCAGCCTCTGCAAAGAGGCTTTTTTTATTTTATATACCTGTGTCTTATTTTCAATATTTTATGAGGTTGAACTGCGGTGATGAAAATCATTATGGCATAGTTTTAGCCTTAGCAGGGTTGTTACAAAACATCCACATTATGAAAAAACACTTGTTTTTTGGGGCGATGCTTTTTTTTGCATCGACATCCCTGCTTACCTCCTGCTCCCATGACGACGGCCCCGTCAATCAAACTGCCCGACTCGAAGTAAGGCTTACCGATGCTCCCGGTGATTATGATGAAGTGAATATCGATATAATAGATATCCAGATCAATGTCACTGCCAATGAGAACAATGGATGGCAAAGCCTTCCCAATATCCGGAAAGGTATTTACAACCTGCTTGACCTTGTGAATGATAAAGACACATTGCTTGTAAATGCCGATATCCCTGCCGGAAAAGTTCAACAGATAAGGCTGGTACTCGGGCCCAACAATTCCATTAAATTGGAGAATGGAACAGTACTACCATTACAAACACCGAGTGCACAACAAAGCGGACTGAAGCTGAATATCAACCAGACAGTGGAGGGAGGGATCCTATATACTTTGGTAATGGATTTCGATGCAGCAAGATCCATCGTAAAAGCAGGTAATGGAAAATATATCCTCAAACCTGTGATCAGAACTGTTTTGGAGGCGGCAGGTGGAACTGTCAAAGGAAATGTTGATCCCCACTCTTTCCGTACTGCAGTGTTTGCCATTCAGGGACTGGACACACTTGCGGGAACGCTTACCGATACGGCAGGTAATTATTTGATCCGGGGATTGAAAGCAGGAAGCTATACAGTTGGATATGCACCTTCAGATTCCGCCAATTACCTGGGGCAATCCAAAGCAGGTGTATTGGTAGTTACCGGTCAGGTGACCACAATAGATACAGTGCGACTGGTACATAAATAAGGTGAATGTAGAGAATATTCAAAGCCACTTTCATTGGAAGTGGCTTTTTTGTTGTGCCGAAAGGCCGGTGTTTTTTCCTCAATCTTATTAAGAATATTAATTTGCCGGAAAATTGATACATTTAATGAGCTTATTACTGCATAATCATTTCCACAGACATCTATCCTCTCTGAAGGTTCGCATCTTATCCTTTCCGATTTCTTTTTGATAAACCCAAACAGGACCGTTGGTTCCATGAAAACGAACAATGATGACAACATTCTGACCGGATTTAAGCAGGGAGATGAGAGAGCCGTTAAACAAATCTTCGAAAGGTTTCATAATGAATTGGTCCATTTTGCTACCAGGATCACCGGCAACCGGTATGAAGCCCAGGATATTGTTGTGGAAGCATTCCTGAAGATACTGCCCCGGGCAAAGGATTTTACCTCACTTGAAAATATCCGCGCATTCCTATACGTGGTGGTCCGCCATGCCTGCTTTGCATGGGTGGAAAAACAATCAGGCCTTCAGAAGAAAGAACAGGCATTCGCTTACCTGCAGGATATCGAAACCAGCAGTGAGCCATTGATGGATAAGGAAGAGATGATCGCCCGCACCATTCAGCAACTCTATGAGTTCATTCAGCAATTACCACCCCAGGAGAAAAAAGTGTTCATATTGAAAGTGATCAAACAAAGATCTGCGGACGAGATCGCCGAAGAGCTCAATATCTCCAAAAAGACAGTGTATAATTTGACCAGTGCGGCCATCAGCCGGCTCCGGAGCCTGGTTGGGAGATCATCATTGCCCATGGCAATCATGCTTTATGTAAATTTTTTTCACTTTTTTTCAAATCAGCAGGAATTTTAGCCGGGAACTTTTTCCTTTTTGCCCTTCTTATAGAAAGGCTCTGCTGAAATCACGGATTCAAACATGTAATGATGTCAGAGAACCAGCATACACAACGGCTGATAGAGCTGCTTGTAAAAAAAATAACAGGAACCTTACAAGCCGGTGAAGAGCAGGAACTGCTTCGCCGGATGGAAGAAGATCCGGAAGCGAAAGCCTTTGCCGGTCAGTTTAGCCCTGAGTTCCTGGCCAACGAGCTGGCACTCAAAGAGGAGATCGATACCGAAGGCGAATGGAAGAAATTCCGCGGGCAGGCAGGGTTTCGTACCAGGGTTGTCCGCTGGAGAAGAGGGTGGACCATCACGGTGGCAGCATCTTTGCTGCTGATCATTACAACCGGGCTCTACCTGGTTTTCCTTCGTAACGATCAGCGTAACACCACAGTGCTGACCAGTGATACTGTAAAAGATATTCCACGCCCTGAGGGCAAACCTGTCCTCACCCTGGCCGATGGATCTGCGGTTGTACTTGACAGTAAGAACTCCGGCAACGAACATTTGAAAGGACAAGGGATCCTGAACCTGAGTGATAAGGAACTGCTGTATGGAAAGATCGCTGTTAGCGAACCTTCCTGGAACACAGTGGCCACTCCCCGGGGTGTTTCCTATAAACTGGTACTCCCCGATGGTACAGGTGTGTGGTTGAATACCACATCCTCTATTCGATTCCCCACCTCCTTTACCGGCAAGGAAAGGGAAGTGACCGTTACCGGTGAAACTTATTTTGAAGTGGCGAAGAACAGTGCTATGCCTTTCAGGGTGCATACCGGCAATAGTTCCGTACAAGTGTTGGGAACCAGTTTCAATATAGAGGCATGGCCTGAAAAAAATGTAAAGACCACCTTGTTGAAAGGTGTTGTTGTGGTAAACACAACAAATGAGAAGGTGAGGCTCAGGCCCGGTGAACAGGCAAATGCCGGCCAAACCATCAAAGTAAGTAATGAGATAGATACAGAACAAGTACTGGCCTGGAAAAATGATCAGTTCATATTCAGAGGCAATACTATCCAGGATATTATGGAAAACCTGGCGCGGTATTACGATTTCGGGGTGGAGTACAGAGGCGTAACAACCTCGTCACTTTTTGTGGGCACCTTTAACAGGAGCGCTCCCTTATCCGAGATCCTGCTCTTCCTGGAAAAGACGGGAGGAGTACATTTCAGGGTCGAAGGACGAAAAGTGATCGTAATGCCGTGACCATCAAAAAACTCAGTTGAATACCATCCTACCATTTTACCTCCTCCTGTAACTGAGTGTGAACACTCCGCATTCGCATTGTGATCTTCAATGTGCTGAATGATGTTTCCATTCATGAATGGCCCTTAGCAGGATTGTCTGCCACAAGGGAAAGGGAATAACTACTGGTGGACCGGCCCGGGCGGTCCGGATAATTTTTTACAGAGCATGCCAGGGGGCTTCACTGTAAGAAGGATCCTTTTGTCTAACCCATCAAAACTAGAATATGCATCTCCGTTATCATGACCTAAAAAGGGCGCTGCTATGCCTGCTATTTTTTTCCTCCCTGGCAGGAAAGGCGCAAACCAGTATCAAAAAGAAGATAGAGACCGTTCCGGTAAAAACTTATACGGTAGGGGATAAAGTGCCGGATTTGGTGTTCAGGAACCTTCAGAACTTTCCGGAAAAACAAACAAGCCTGAGCAGTTTCAAGGGCAAACTGGTGCTGATCGATTTCTGGGATATGCCATGTGGGACCTGCATTGCAGCATTCCCCAAAATAAAAGAAGTACAGGATCGATTCAAAAACAAGGTGCAGGTGATCACGGTAACGAAAAGGACCACTCCGGAACAGTATAAAAATGCCATTTCAGTAGTACCCGGTCTAAAAGGTTTTAGTTTGCCCACTGTATTGCAGGATGATCAATTGTATAAACATTTCCCTTTTGAATTCATATCCCATGTTGTATGGATCGATGGAAACGGAGTGGTAAAGGCCATCACCGGAACGGATTATATAACGCCGGAGAATATAGAGCTGGCCTTGAAAGAGGATCACTTACCCTGGCCGGTGAAGAAGGATATTGTTGGTTTCGATTATCATCAACCGTTATTCACTGTAACAACGGGAGAAGCGCTGCCTCCTGCCCCCAGTTACTATTCAGCTTTGACTGGCTATATAGATGGCATCAATGCAGGAGAGGCGGTAGATAGTTCAAATGGGTCGCTTACCTGGAACGCTTTCAATATGGGTTTGCTGAGCTTATGCGATGGGGCCCTGAATGGCCGATCAAGTGGATTCATAAATCCCAAGTACCTGGTTTTGGAGGTAAGGGATAAAGATCGGTTTATTCATAACACTAAAACGCAGTTGTATTCAGACTGGGCAAAAAAGAATCAGTATTGCTATTCCTATACCATCCCATTATCCTTAAACGATGAGCAAAGAAAGGAATTTGTCAAGTATGACCTTACACATTGGCTCCATGTAATTGGAGTGAATGTGAAAAAAGAAATACGTGAGATCCCCTGCTATTCCCTTGTCTTACTCAGGAATAACAAAAGGGAAGTAGAAGCCAATGGGACAGATAGTGTTTTTGTAACTCGTTATCCCCATGATTCCTCGGAATTGAAAAACTGGAAACTATCGGCCTTCCTTTCAGATCTCAATATTGCTTATTACGATATCCCTTATGTGTTGATCGATAGCACCGGTTATCCATCTGATTTCCGGGTAAATATGAAATTCAGCAAGAATGCTTTTTCAGGGATCGAGCCACTTCGTAAGGAGCTCAACCACTATGGATTTGACCTGGTTCCTGTAACCAGCAGTCAGGAAGTGTATGTGATCACTGAATCGAAGTAACCCCTGGCTTTAACCCTTTCACAAAAACATTCGCTATGAAGAAATGTATACTCTTCCTCTTGCCGGTACTTTGCTTTGTTGTAACTGCAAACGCACAAAAAATTACACTTTCCGAAAAAGCACAGCCAATCAGCAAGGTTTTCAGGGAAATAGAGAAGCAAACGGACTATCGTTTCATTTATGTTGTGGATGCGCTTTCGTCCGTACCACCGGTTACAATCAATATCACCAATGCCAGCCTGAACGAGGTGTTGGAGCATATATTCAATAATCAACCTATACAATACGAAATTGCCGGGAAAAAGATCATTGTCAAAAAGAAACCAGTTCCCACTCAACCTGCGGATGCAACCAGGGGAAAAGGGATCGATCTCAAAGGCCGGGTCCTTGATCCGAAAGGAGAACCACTTGCCGGCGCCACTATTTCTGTAGATGGTTCAGATCGTGTTACAGTTTCCGCTGCTGATGGAAGATTTTCGCTTACTGGTATTGGTGAGAGAGCAACGATCATTGTATCTAATATTGGATTTCAATCCAGTACCATCAAATTATCCGGGCAAAAGGATTTGATCGTGCAGTTGAATGTATCTGCAGAGGAAATGAAAGAAGTGGTGGTTTTGAATACAGGATATCAGCAAATTCCCAAAGAGCGGGCTACAGGTTCATTTGAACAGATCAATACAAAGAAATTCAATCAACAGATCAGTACGGACGTGTTGAGCAGGCTTCGTGGAATGAGCAGTAGTATACTTATCGACAGGCGATCCTTAACTCCTTCTTCCAATGCCATAGGTGGAGAAAATGTTTTGATCCGTGGGCTCAGTACTGTATCAACTTCTATAAAGGCTCCGTTGATCATCCTTAACAATTTCCCATATGAAGGGGATATCAACAATATCAACCCGAACGATGTGGAAAGCATCACCATCTTGAAGGATGCAGCGGCTGCATCCATTTGGGGAGCAAGAGCCGGTAATGGCGTAATAGTGATCACTACTAAAAAAGGGAATTATAAACAACCCGCCCGTTTTACCATTACCTCCAATCTGAAGATCACGGATAAACCTGATCTTTTTTATTTGCCTTCTATGTCCTCTTCGGATTATATCGATGTTGAAAAGTTCCTTTTTGGACAGGGATTCTATGATAGTGATATCGATCCAGCCAATGAGTCGAGACCTGGCATAACCCCGGTGGTGGATCTATTGGCACAGGTAAGGGAGGGCCTCATACCTGAAAGCCGGGCCAATCAGATGATCGATTCCCTGCGTGGTATCGATTTCCGGAAGGACTTCAGTAAATATATCTACAGGAGATCAGCCAGCCAGCAATATGCCATGAATTTTACAGGAGGTACGCAAACTACACGCTATGCTTTATCTGTAGGGTACGACAAAATGCTGACTACATTAAAGGGTAACGATAATCAAAGGTTGACGTTGAGAAGTGACAATGCTTTCATGCCCCTCAACAATCTCGAGATCAATTTGTCAGTCGGTTTTACCTCCGGAATGGCCAATAATAATTCCCCGGGAGAACTGGGGAGTTCCGGATATGATTACAATTCTGGTCCCCGGAAAGTTCTGTATCCTTATGCATCATTTACTGATGCCAGTGGGAACAGGATCGCATTGCCGCATGATTACAGGCTCAGTTATCTCCGTACATTACAGGTTCCCGGTATGTTGAACTGGCAATTCAATCCATTGGATGAGATAGACGCTTCGGACAATTCCACCAAAACACAGGACCTTCTTTTCAATGCCGGTATCGCATACAAGTTCCTGCGATCCTTCAAGCTGGGCGTACAATTCCAGCATGAAAGACAAAGTTCGGTCAATAGTGTATATAATAGTATGGAAACCTATTACACCAGGAATATGATCAATCTTTTCTCCCACCTGGAGGGAGATCAATTGGTGAACAGGATACCGAAAGGTGGTATCCTGTTTGAAGACAGGGGGGAGCTTCGTTCCAATTCGTTTAGAACGCAATTGGATTTCAATAAAACATTCAGCGGTATTCACCAGGTAGTAGCACTTGCCGGAGCTGAGATCCGGGAAAAGGAGAGCACGCATCATAGCAGTAATACCTATGGATTCAATAAAGAAACCTATTCAAGCGCCCTGGTCAACTACGATACGCTGTATACATTGTTCAACGGGATGGGACCAGCCTTGTTGAGGATACCTTCAGGATTGAGTTTTGGAAAACTGACTGACCGGTTCGTTTCTTTATTCCTGAATGCATCCTATATCTATGACAATAGGTTCACCCTTTCAGCCAGCGCCAGGCGCGATGCTTCCAACTTGTTTGGCGTTGAGACCAATAACAAATGGAAACCATTATGGTCGGTCGGTGGAAGTTGGGAAATTTCAAATGAAAGGTTTTACCGTTCACAATTGTTCCCTTACCTGAAATTCCGCGCCACTTATGGTTACAGGGGAAATGTGAATAATGCGCTTAGCAAATACACTACCATTACCAGGAACCCG
>JAGIAP010000168.1:0-5209 GCA_017744805.1 Chitinophagaceae bacterium
GCGGATTCGGTGGGGCTACCATTCTTGTCGGTAACCACACCTTTGATGGTCCAGTCGCGGGGCATTGCGGAGGCTAGTTGCCAACCTGCCAGCAGAAAGCACATAAGCGTCAATTTCTGTAGCAATCGTTTTAGCATTTGCATGTTGCTTTTTTTGAAGTTTAATTGTCTCTTAAGGGAGCCCTCAGGGGGTCTGAATTGGTGCAATGAAAATACCCCTGACTGCTCTGAAATGCTTCAAAACGGCATCTACAAAAGCCTTCAACTTACCTCTATTTGACCTCTACAAGCCAAGAAGAGGACTGATAATCAAACACTTAAAATTGCTTCAGGAAATCATTGAGATTGTCGCCATGCTCCAGGCTGAATTGTTTCCGGAGCCGGTAACGGGCCATTTCGGCGGATTTGACGGAGATATTGTTAAGAGAAGCGATGTCTTTGATGGAAAGGTTGAGCCTGATCTGTGCGCAAAGCCTTCTTTCATTTTCCGTGAGCTCCGGATATTTTTGCAGGAGGTTAAAAAAGAAGTCTTTGTGGATCTCATCTACGGATAAATTGAAATCCTGTGCCTCCTTATTGATATCGAGATCGTGCTGGAATTTCTGCATCATCTTATTGAAGCGGGTTTGGCTCTCCTTCTTTCCATCCCCTTCCAGTTTAAGATCAGATAAGTCGTCGATAAAGCTACGGACCAGTTCATTCCGTTGTGAAATGAAGAGGGCATAATTCTTCAGCTCCGCATCCTTGTATTTGAGCTTGTCCTGGAGGGCGGCTTTCTCCAGCAGGGTATTGTCCAGGTCTTTGCGGATCAGGGCTTGCTTGATCTCCTCCAATTCCTTTTCTTTCCGTTGTTTCTGTTTTAGCTTGGAGTAAAATAGCAGGCCAATGATGATAATGAGCACAATACAAAGGGCTAACACATTGCGTTGAAAGGCGCGTAATTGCTTTTCGGCAGCCAGTTCTTTCAGTTCGGTCTCTTTCTCCTGGGTCTCTTTTTTGGTTTTGAGGGCAGCCACGGCATCACTCTTGTTGCGGGTAACGATCTGGTTGCGCACATTGGTGTATTCCTGCAGATCGGTAAAGGCCTGTTTGTAATTGCCCAGCGCCTGGTAGAGTTGGGAAGAGATATTGAGATTATCCAGGAGCTTTTCCTTTTTGGTATTGGAGCTGGCGTTCTCGATCAGGGTACGGGATTGCTTGAGAATGGCCTCCGCTTCGGGATAGTTCTTCAGCATCACCATGGAGTAAGCCATCTGGTTGAGGGTTTCAGCCTGGCTGAGGGGAGCATCAGGTCTCTTCGATTCAATTTCCAGGGCTTTCCTGAAAAAGTTGACGGCCTCGGTGTAGCGGCCCCTGGCGTTCTCGCAGATACCTATATTATTGTAGGCCGCGCTGATGGTGCCTGGCAGGTTCTCGGCCTGGGCCATTTGAAGGCTTTGGTCGAAATATTTGCGGGCGGAATCATATTCATTCTTCAGTTGGAATACGAGGCCGATGGCATTGAGGGCTGTGGCCTGTTTGGCCTTGATACCAGTTTTCTGGTAAAGTTCCAGGGCATTGCGATGGTATTGGAGGGCATAGTTGCCATTTTCGGTATCGTAAAAGATCCAACCGAGATTGGTGTAAGCGTTGGCGATATCGGGATCGCTGCTGAGGGAGCGACTGAGATCGAGGGTGGTGAATGCGTATTCCAGCGACTGTTCATAGCTGTCGTTGTACAGGTACCCTTCGCTGAGATTGAGCAGGGAGGTGATCTGTGCTGGCTTGTTACCGGTTTTCAATGCCAGGAGATAGGCTTCGTTGGCATATACCAGGGCTTCATTGGTGGAATCGCGGTTGAGCCAGAAGGCGAGTTGGTTGAGATGGGCGATCCGCTGGGAATCAGGCAGGCCGGAGCTTTTGAGGAGCTCGCGGATGCTGTCGATCTTTTTGGCCTGTGGGTAGGCCAGGGAAAGAAGGATGGTGCATCCTGTGATGAAAAGGGTGATACAACGGGCGATACGCCTGAAGGGATTTGATATGGCAGCAGAACTATTCAGCATTCAGTTAAGGGGTAAGTTGCACACAAGGAATTATGCATGTCTACCGATTGCAATATAAATGAATTTGGGGAATAGCGCGGCGAGCGACGGCGGCACCAGGCAAAACAAAACAGGGACCGGTTACGGGCCCTGTATCTTGAATAAGCTACTGATCTGTGGCGTTTGCTGGCGAGTCCGGATGCGTCAGTGGATCTGGTTAATGGTTACAATGGTGTGAATAGTTCTTTCTACTAACGGCGATCTATAGGCTTTTCTGTTTCTTCTGTTGGAGGTATTGCCGGTATGCCAGCTCAAAGATCTTGCGCTCGTCAAGATCGAAGAACTTGCCCAGCAGGAACAGGTCTTTCAATGTGAACCTTTCAATACGGTTCATCAGCATGGTGAAACGGATATTCTGTTTACCTAAATCCGCTGCCACAACGCTTTTAGGTATGATACGGAACATTTCATTGAATAAAGTTATCCGTCCGTCCTCCACCATCAATTTTACTGCTTGATACCTGGGATCTCTTTCCATAGTCTGTTGAGAAGTGTAAAGAAAGCTATTCGTATGAAACAGCCATGGCATTATGACCATTAGTACTTTATTTCGGTACCGATCGGACCTTTCAAAGGTTCGATCAATACTTTTTCAATGAAAAAAGGTAAAGATCAGCCTTCCCTCCCATCATAAAAGGCAGGAAGATCCGGGTCTGATCGCTTTCGATTTCTCAGCCCTCTTTCCTGAATTTTCTTCGGCAACGGCCCCTGTTTTTTACAGTTTATCAAACGAAGGGGCCATTTGATTATACAGGGGGCCTAACTCAATGGCTATCAGCAGGGAGGCAATAAAAACTACTGGACTTTCTTATTCCAGTACTTTAATTTTGCCCACCACAAACACCTCGCTCATGTCTATTAGGATCTTTATTACCGGCGGAACTTTCGACAAGGAATACAATGAATTGAATGGCGAACTGTTTTTCAAGGAAACCCATCTCCCCGAAATGTTACAGCGTGCCCGCAGCACCCTGGACACTACGGTTCGCACCCTGATGATGATAGACAGCCTGCTGATGACAGATGAAGACCGCGAGCTCATCTGCCACCAGGTCCGCAACTCTCCCGAAGAGAAGATCGTGATCACACACGGAACGGATACCATGACCGTTACCGCCAAAGTACTGGCCGAAAAAGTAAAGGACAAGACCATCGTGATCACCGGCGCGATGATCCCGTATAAATTCGGTTCTTCAGATGGATTCTTCAATCTCGGGGGCGCTATGGCCTTTGCACAAACATTGCCATATGGCGTATATATCTGCATGAATGGAAGATATTTCAACTGGGATAATGTGCGCAAGAACAAACGCACCGGCGTATTCGAAGAACTTCAGTAAAGGTTAAAATCTCCTTAGGAAATGGCTGTTCTCTTGGAAGAACAGCTTTAAGGCCTATATTTGTACTTCTTGAACAATTCATTCACCATATCATGCAGGCCTTCTGTGCTCATGCGTAACTCTATGAGTACGCAATCGCATCACTATTGCATCCATGCAGGAGTGAAAAGCCCGCGATTTGCCCAGAAACTGTATTATTTCTCCTCTTTTAAGGACTTTAATACGTAGCCCCCGGCCTGATCTGTTGTAGACCAGCGGACCCGGGGATCTCCTTCCTGTACACATATTTACATCAGCTTAAAAGCGATTGCTATGCCACGAAATCAATCCAGGATTTCGGTGAGCAGCAGTATTATTGGCGTATTGGCAATTTTGAATGTCGTTCTGCTCCAGGAGGCTTACCTCAACGGACAGTGGTGGCAGGTATTGCTGGTAGCCTTCCCTTTATTGTTGCTTGCCATTTATAATCGGATCCAAAAGAAGCACGCCGTGCTTCGCAACTACCCGGTGATCGGCTATTTCCGTTATCTCTCGGAAAAGATCAGGCCCGAGGTAAGACAATATTTCTTTGAATCGGATCTCGACGGAAGGCCTTTCAACCGCCGTCAACGTTCCATCGTGTATCAGCGCGCCAAGAATGAAAAGCAAACGGTGGCCTTTGGTATGCAGGCGGATCCCGGCCAGGTGGGCTTCGAATGGCTGGCCCATTCGCTCTATCCCGTTACTGTACAGGAAAAGGATCTCCGTGTCTGGATCGGTAATCATCAATGCTCGCAGCCCTATCATGCCAGCATTCTGAATATCGGCGCCATGAGCTATGGAGCGCTCAGCAAAACCGCTGTAGAATCCCTGAATGCAGGTGCACGCATTGGCGGCTTTGCACACAATACGGGCGAAGGCGGTATCAGCAGTTACCACCTGATGGGTGGCGACCTGATCTGGCAGATCGGCACCGGCTATTTCGGTTGCCGCGATGCCAATGGCCATTTCTCCGATGAGGTGTACAGGCAGAATGCCCTGAAGAAGGAAGTGAAGATGATTGAGCTGAAACTATCGCAGGGCGCCAAGCCCGGCCATGGCGGCATTCTCCCGGCATCGAAGAATACCGAAGAGATCGCCGCTATCAGGAATGTGCAACCGAATACCACGGTGGCCTCCCCTCCTGCCCATAGCGCCTTCAGCAATGCCCAGGAACTGTTATGGTTTGTTGGGCGGCTGCGGACATTATCCGGTGGCAAACCGGTAGGGTTCAAGCTCTGTATCGGGGATAAGAAAGAATTCAGGGAGATATGCCGCGCCATGGTCACAACCAGTATACTGCCAGACTTCATCACTATCGATGGAGCGGAAGGAGGCACGGGCGCTGCACCACTGGAGTTCACAGACCACCTGGGCATGCCCCTGCATGAGGCACTGGCCTTTGCCACCAGAACACTGGAAGAATTTGAGCTGAAGGACCATATCAGGGTCATTGCATCCGGAAGATTGATCACCGGATTCGATATCCTCAAAACATTATCGCTTGGAGCGGATGCCGTGTACAGCGCCAGGGGTATGATGTTCGCCCTCGGATGCGTACAGGCACTCCAATGCGATAGCGGCAAATGCCCGGCCGGCGTGGCCACCCAAGATCCGAAACTGTACAAGGGGATCGATATCACAGATAAGAAACAAAGGGTTGCCAATTTCCATGGCAATACCATCAAAGCCGTTGTGGAACTGATGGAAGCCTGCGGATTCAAAGAGATCGGCGATGCCACGCCCGATAAATTCTTCCGCAAGATAGACG
>JAGIAP010000168.1:5219-11721 GCA_017744805.1 Chitinophagaceae bacterium
ACCTCAGTACCCGCAGCTTTTCAGAGATCTATCAACTGCATGAGAATGCCGTTGCCAACAGTAAACATTCATTATTAAACTAAAATATTACAGCAATGAATCAGGAATTGATCTTATTGAAGGAAGACGTGCAATTGCTGACCTCCTATATCAAAGGAGGTAGCCATATGAACCTCTTCGATCAGAAAAATGCAGACAAACTGAAAGAAGAACTGAACAAGGGAACTGTTATGAACAAGGAAGAATTCCCTGTAGACGTAATTCGATTGAACTCCACCGTTACTATAAAGGATAATCGCACCGGCAAGGTGATAGAGCTGATGCTGGTACTACCCGAGAAAGCCGCCATCAGCGATGGCAAAGTGTCTATCCTGGCCCCTATCGGCACAGCCTTGCTGGGCTACAGGAAGGGACAATTGGTGAGCTGGAAAATGCCCGCCGGTGAAAAATTGTACAAGGTAATGGATGTGGTGAACGAAGGTTTCGCATGAATGGTGTTTTGTTCATTGTCCGGCCGGCGTGTTGCAGCGCCGGCCTTTTTTTTTCGGGTGCCCGCTATTTGTAAATCCTTTTGAAGAACCACCAAAAGAATGCAAGCATGATCAACAGGCTGGCGCTTGCTAACGCCCATGCATAGCCTGGCATTTCCGAAGGAAGCCGGATAGGCTGCAAATGCCCGCTGTACGTGAACCCGGCCCAGTAATAGGGCAATTGCAATAGTTGATCGCTCTTATGATCCTGCAGGTATTCTTCCTTCGCATTATGTAATGCATTGGCTGCATTTTCGCCTTCTGCCAACTGCCCGTAAAAATGTTGCATGATCTCGGCAGCAGCTTTATCGTTCACATTCCACATACCTGCCACCACCCCACCGGCTCCGGCCGCTGCAAAGGCACGGCTCAAACTGTTGATTCCCTCTCCTTCTACCAAATTGCCATCGCCCGTTCTGCAGGCGCCCAGCCAAACCAGTGAAGGGGCAAAATGTTTGTACTGCAGATCAAAGAGGTAGAAAGGCTGATCATATAATTGCAGGTAAGGGAATGATCCTTCCGATGCGGCTACTGCATGCGCACCGATATGCAACACGGAAGCACTGTCTACCTGCTTCCCGAAGGCGCTCCAGGTGGCGCTTTCATCGGAATAATATTTTCCGGGGATCTGCCCCTGCAACCATTTCCTTTCTTTGTCTACAGACAATTCAGGCAGGGAACTGTTTCGGCTTTTAGCTACAAACCAACCGGCAAAGCTACCGGAAGGATATACGGTCTGTTGCTGATCGAACCAGGTCTGCAAGCTCCATGCCTGCGATAACACGGCTTGCCTGAAAAAGAAAGGCCAGCTTCCCGCAGGCTTACCAGGGCAGGATGCCGTTACCAGTGCATCGAATGGAAGATAACTGAAGATGCCGTCTGGCAACAGGATACATCGTTCCATATCTTTCATCTGCCAATTGCCGAAGAGGGCCTGCCATATTTTGAAACTCTCTTCACAGTACTGACCGGGCTGATTCATCATGGCATTGGGGCCATTGCCGAACCATTTTGTAACGAAGTTCTTAACAGGCTCACGCAAGGTTTCAGCACCAGGCAAAACCTGTAATTCCTGTACTCCATTTTTATCGAAACGGATCAGGTAGCTGTTCTTTTTCCCATTGAAGAAACTGATCATGGAAGTATGTTCGGGCAGGGTACTGTACATATCCTGCAGGGAAGCGGCTGTCAATATCCCGGAAGCGGACAGCGCATTCGTTCTCTTGTTCAGCATCGCCAGCTCATACTCCGCCGTTTGCAAGAGCGACCGGATATTGCCTTTCTCACTGCTTTTGGCATCCATCAATTCGTGTTGGTAATAGATCACAGCCTCTTGTAATCTTTTTTGCTGAACCAGGAGTGAATCATTGTTATGGTTGCGCCTCGTGTACCGCATCATTCTTTCATCCTGCAATACCTGGGCTTTGCTGAGCTCGGTGATGAGCAGGAGCTTGTTCTTGTAAAGCGATGAGGCAGGCGATTTCAATTGCAGGTCCCAGGCCAGGGCCATGGCGGCTTCCGAGCGTTCCCGCAACACCTGCATATCCCTGATGCGTGAACTGGTATAAGAGAAAGCCTCCCTTAATTTCCGGGCAGCCCGGAAAACAGCGAAATAATGTTCGAGGGCAATGTCCTTGTATTGCATGGCGGCCATCGCGGCGGCCTTGCCTGCCAATGCATCTGTAAATGTATTTTCGGAGTAGAGCAGTGAATCAGGGGGGACTTGATCGCGCGAGGTCGGTTTCCAGGCGGGTAACAATAATTGGAGCGCTTGCTGATAGCCTGCCAGGGCATGTTCCGGTTGTTGGTTGACGAGTAGGATATCTCCCATCAGCACGGCCAGTTTCGCTTTTTCCCGTTGTTTGGTATCGGGAAAAAAACGGTCCTGCAATGCCATCGCTTCTTTACAGCGGATCAGGGCAGCCTGAGGCGCTGCTCTCTCCAATAGCAGGCGGGCATTGAGTTGCAGGGCGGCGGAATACCAGGCGGTAGCTTGTGAAGCTGCCTTGCCTGTTCTGTCCTTCAATTGTTGCAATGCCAGGCCACTGAAATGAAGTGCACTATCTGTCTTGTTTTCCTGTAAAAGGATATCTGCGTAAGTGTTGAGCAAAAGCCCATAGAGTGCGGAGCTCTCATCCACGTACTGCATGCCGAGCTTGCAATAGTCCGCTGCTTCTGCGGTTTGCCCCTTCCACCTGGCACAGGTGGCCAGGTTGGCGTATACACCAGCCATTTCATTATCGTTGCCGGCCTTTTGCACTATCTGCAAGGTCTTTTGATGGATGTACATGGCGGCATCATAATCGGCGAGACGAGTATAATTGTTGCCGAGCGGCTTCAATACATATTCGACATATTCATCGGTATCGGCAATGGGGTAAGCGTCATAGAATTCCATGGCCTTTTCATAAGCCTGGATGCTGGCCAGCATATTACCGGTTTGAAGAAGGTTGTATCCCTGAAGGATGAGCAGGTTGAACCAGGCCTGCCGCTCGGGTAAGGTTCGATAACTGCGCCAGGCTTCTTTTTGGGTGGACATGAGGAAACGGGTCATGGCAGCAGGCGCCGCCTCCGCTTCATCGATGCGTGCATATAACCAACCGGTGAGATCGTCCTTCTCCCTGAGGCTGTCGAGCTTTGCCTGAACCCTGGCGAGGCCGGAAGTATCGGTAATGGAGGCCCTGCCCTGTACAGACAGGCCAATCAGCAGGCAAAGGAAAGAGAATACGCTCTGGCGGCGGAGCATCAATAGTGTTTGGCTAAAGATAGGCAGAAAACCGGCTCAGAGCCGCCAGGTGGCAAAAAAGTACAGCCTTTGTTGTGATGGATTTATGTATTGAAGGAAACGTAGTCCCAGTGCAGGTCCTACACGAACCATACCCAGTTGCAGGTCAGCAAACACCGCTCCCCTCCATTGGGAAAAGGATTCCGTTTTTCCATTTTTCTCGCCTGTAACGGTGAACGGTAACTGCCCGTTTGCCGGGAACAATACGGCTTCCTGGTAATCGGAGGTCTTGCGGCTCAGCTCTCCTGCCACCAGTACCCCGGCACCTGTTCCGATCCATGATCTCCAGTTGTACCGGATATGCAGCGGCACGGCTTCGATGCCCAGTACCTGTACTTTTTTCCAGGTATCGATATGATCCACCTTATGTCCCATTCCATTGTACATAGTGTCCCTGCCTGCTGCCCTGCCAATAAAGGTCTGCTGCTTACGCGATGGCTGCAGGTATAGTTCCCATTGCAGGTAAGGCTTCCAGGGAGAGTATTCGGAGAGCGTGAGCCCGATAGTATAATTCTCTTCGGGGATATCGGCCAGCCTGGTGCCCAGTGACATATTGTAGCCCACCATGATTCCGGGAGACAGCCCTTTGCGGAACCTGCCTACAGACCGGTTGGTCCTGATCGGCTCGTTCTTGTCGAACACAATGGAGGCGCTGCTTTCAAAAGGCAGTTTCTTCATGCCTTTGTTGAAATTGAGCACATATTTGATATAGCCCATGGTGGAATCGGGATCATTCACTCCCTCCTGTTGTGTGCCCGGGAGGTAGATATTCTTAAAGATGAACTGAATGCTATCCTTCGTCACCACCGTATCGATACAGCTCTGGTTGGGATAGGCCGTAGCACACCAAACACAGGCAGGCTTCATGTCCACTATTTTGAGGGTGGCGGCATTCAGCATGCCGGGCAGGTTGACGGTAACGGCTACACGCTTTGCCGGTCCCTTGCCCGTATTCTGAAAACGGACCTTATAGGTATTGTCGCGGTCCTTTGTAGTGAACCGGTAGTTCAGTCTTCTTTTCCTCAATTGCAGTTTATTGGGATCATGTGAGGCCACTATTTGCAGTTCCAGGTTGAAGCGCTCGGGTTCGAGGGAAGCATCATCGGGAATGAACAGACCTGCGATGGTGACCACGGCATTGGTGTCTTTGATCATTTCCGGCAGGGTGTTGATGGTCACGAACATGAACTTCTCTTCTCCCGGCTTCACGTCCTGCACGCGCCAGATCTTGTTCTGGCGGAATTCGGAGGATTGCAGTTTCAGCCAGGCGATCAGTTCTTTTTTTCCTGCGAGGGCATCATACCCATTACCACTGACATTGAAAAGGCCCGTGCCATCTGCTTCTCCGGCCATGAAGCTGGCGGGGTTGGCGGGGGCCATGGCAATAAGGGAATCGAAACCGATGGACGATTCCTGGTGATAGGTCCTTGCATCTGCAATATCGAAGCCATTTTGAGAGAATTGCTTTTCGTTGTAGAGCAGCATTACGGAACCGCTCATGGAGCTGACCGGGGCACCGGGCCTGTTACGGTATCCGAGCAGCAGCACCATATCCTCTCCCGGTTTGGGTTGCTGATTGGCGCGTATCTCCAGTGATCCATCGCCGGAGAAGAAGGATGGCTGGTTGTTCATAGCCAGCATCGTTTTCTTCTTTTCCACTTTTACACGGCGGAGGCGCGTGGGTGGCTTCTTCCCATCATCATAATTATTGGTGGCAAAGAGGCGGATGGCATAATCTCCGGTATCCCTGTACTGGTGAACAGGATCCTTCTCGAAGGAATAGGTTCCATCCCCGAATTCCCAGAAATAGGTGTAGAAGGCTCCGGGGGCTCCTGCGATCTGCCGGAGCGGACGAAGCACAGCATTCAGTTTTACCTGGTTGCTGTCGATAGAGGGCTCTATGTCCGGAGGGATAGTATCGCTCACCTGCGCCTTCAGTCCTTTCACTATACAGAGCAATACGATCAATACTGTAAAGGGTTTGTATGGGATCATATAGTGAATGATTGTAAATGTAATGAAAGAAATGGAACGACTGTTACAAAGTATCCCGGACCTGCAGAGCAGGCCCGGGGATTTGCGATCGGCGTAAGTGATTTCAGAGTAGCGATCGGTTAGTCGATCGTTGCCAGGAAGGCGTCAACTTCAGCCTGTGTAGCACGATGGATGCTGGCATCGATGTGCTGGTTGGCGCTGATGGTAATGAGTTGGGTACCGAACTGGAGGTAGCCGTCACTGTCTTTTCCGATGATCACCAGGTCAGCTTGCAAGCCGATGGGCAGGCTTTGCTGGTAGCTCTCGAATTTATTGATGCCAGTGTTGAAAGGCAGGGTGATCACGGTTTGGATATTCCTGAACACGAGCATCACCTGGAGATCGTTCACTTGATTATTGTCAGCAAACAGCGGAGAAACAGTGATGGTCGTTTTTGGATTGGGATCCTGGTAGAAGCGGTCGCAGTTCACCCATGTAAAACCAGGCAGGTTGAATGAGTACGTGTTGGGACCGTTGCCAAAAGGCGCATAGGGTGCGGGAAGCCATGTGTTGGGGTTCTGGTAGGGTTGCTGGCTGCCGCCGTTGTCGCGCTTTCTTTCACCCAGCACAAACAGGCCCATATCCTTATCATTCATCACTTTTGGTACTTCCACTTTGATGGCACTGTCAGGCATGATGCCCAGCTCTTTTCCGTCTTTTTGCGCTTTTACCAGCAACTCGCCACCAGACTCCAGTATCTGACCATTGGACTCAGTCATAACACCCGAGAACATGACGTCCTTTTTGCTCAGGATCTCTTTGAGGGTGATGGTCACATTGCCACTCACCGGATTTCCGTCGGCGCCTCTCAGGGCCTTGGGAGGGAATACTATCTTGATGCCTTTTTCCCCTACAATGGTGAACCCTGTGGTAGCGTCACCGGTAAAGGTTTGAGCAGGGATTGAATTCTTTGCGAGGATATCTTCAGCTCTTACGAACGCAGGTTTATCGTTGTTCTTTTTACAAGCTGCGAGGGAGATAAGCGTGGCAGCTACTACTGCTGCGGATTTCAAGGTACTTTTCATAAAAAAGTTGTTTGATTCACAGGTATATCACCAGGCCGGTCTTTTTGTTACCCCCTTTTCTGGCAATTTTTTTATTTTTATTGCCGCATCCCATTAAATCATTCGTTTTCATAGCTAATGACGCACCC
>JAGIAP010000169.1 GCA_017744805.1 Chitinophagaceae bacterium
GTTCAGTACTGGGATATGGTGGTGATCGAATACTAGACACTCAATTGAAATGGAAATGAAGAATAGAATATTGCTCCTGCTCTGTCTGATCCCGTTCACGTTGGTATCGGTAGCGCAACTGCAAACACCCGGCAATTGCAATAGTTATACCGTCAATGGCAATACGGTGGTGTTCAATGGTGAACGGAATGCCAGGGTGTCCATAAAGATCTGCAGTCCTTCTGTACTGAAAATATGGTTCTCGGCAGACGGGCAGTTCAAGCGGAACAATGAGTCCTTTGCCGTGATCCGGGAAGACCTGGAGCAAGCAGCCCCTGTGCAGGTGAATGACGAGCCGCAGGCTTATGAGATATTCACGAGCCGCCTTCGCATCCGCGTGAATAAGTCCCCTTTCCGCTTGCAGGTGTTCGATAAATGGCAAAAGCTATTGCTGAGCGATCATAACGAAAAGGGGCTCCTGCAGGATAGCAACACGGTGGCGGCCTTCAAACAACTCCGATCCGATGAGCAGTTCTTTGGATTGGGCGAGAAGTCTGGTCCGGTGAACCGTCGTGGCAGGACCTACACTATGTGGAATAGCGACAAGCCTTGTTATGGCCCGCAGGAAGATCCATTGTACAAAAGCATTCCCTTCTTTTTCAGTAATTACAAATACGGCATCTTCTTCGACAATACCTGGAAATCGAAATTCGATTTCGGTGCCGCTTCTTCCGAATATTTCAGCTTCAGTTCCAATGGCGGTGAAATGGTCTACTATTTTATTCACGGAAACGACTATGCGCAGATCATCGAACAATACACGCAACTGACCGGGAAGCCGATCATGCCACCCAACTGGGCCTTCGGTTTCTCTCAATGCCGTGGCTTGTACACCAATGAAAAGCTGGCCCGTACGGTGGCGGCAGAATTCCGCAAAAGAAAGATACCCTGTGATATCATTTACCAGGATATCGGCTGGACGGAAGGTTTACAGAATTTCAAATGGGCGCCGGATCGTTATTCAGATCCTAAAGGCATGCTGAAATACCTGGATTCACTGGGTTTCAAGATGATCGTTTCTCAGGATCCCGTGATCTCCCAAAAAACTGCCGAACAATGGAAGGAGGCAGATGCAAAAGGATACTTCACAACGGATATCCGTACCGGAAGATCCTACGATATGCCCTGGCCATGGGGTGGTAACTGCGGAGTGGTGGATTTCACTAATCCGGAAGTGGCAGACTGGTGGGGAGAGTACCAGCAAAAACCACTCAGCGATGGTGTACGCGGTTTCTGGACTGATATGGGGGAGCCTGCCTGGAGCAATGAAGATGCCACGGACAGGTTGTTCATGAAGCATCATGCAGGCATGCACGGAGAGATCCACAATGTGTACGGGCTCACCTGGGACAAAGTGGTAAAAGAACAATTCGAGAAACATAATCCCGGCAAAAGGGTCTTCCAGATGACCAGGGCTGCTTATGCCGGATTGCAACGCTATACTTTCGGCTGGTCGGGCGATGCTGGCAATGGAGAGAATGTAATGGAAGGATGGGGCAGGCTCTCCAACCAGGTAGCAGTGGGTGTATCCGCGGGTATGGGATTGATCCCCTTCTGGTCATGCGATATTTCCGGCTACTGTGGCGATATCAAAGATTATCCTGCAATGGCGGAGCTCTATACGAGATGGATGCAGTTCGGCGTATTCAATCCGCTGAGCCGTGCGCATCATGAGGGCGATAATGCCGTTGAGCCCTGGCTCTTTGGAGCAGAGGCTGAAAAGAATTGTCGCGCTGCCATCGAAATGAAATATCGATTATTCCCGTATATCTATTCCTATGCGCGGCAAGCGCATGATAAAGGCCTTCCCATCATGCGCGCCATGATCCTTGAATTCCCGGAAGAAGAGAATGCCGCCACGGCCGATGACCAGTTCATGTTCGGAAAGGAAATGCTGGTAGCGCCCGTCGTGAAGAAAGGCGCCGTGAGCCGTAAGATCTGGCTGCCGGAGGGTGAGTGGATCGATTTCAATGATGGGAAAACAGTGTACGAAGGCGGCCAGACCATCACTTATAAAGCGCCGCTTTCGGTGATCCCTGTGCTGGTGAAAAAAGGTTCCATTATTCCACAAATGCCGGTGATGCAGTTCATCGGGGAGAAAAAAGATCACCCTGTTGAATTGCATGTATACCCTGCTTCTCATACTGAACCCGTTCCCTTTGAACTATATGAGGATGACGGGGAATCCCTGGGATACCTGGAGGATCGCTTCTGCAAAACGAAATTCGAATGCCGCACAGAAGGGAAGAAGTACCGCCTTTCCGTTGCAGCCCGCAACAGCAATGGATTCCAGCCTTCGCTGAAAAGGAAACTGGTATGGCATATACATCTGGCGAAAAAGCCGGTAAAGGTATTGCTGGACAAGAAAGCGCTTACTACAGGTATGTCCTGGGATGCTGCCAGGAATGTATTCTCCATCACCATCCCGGATAACGGGCAGGCGCACACTATAGAGTTGATCAACAATTAATGTTTATAAATACCTTATATGTACAGCAAGGGAAACTGGTTATTTACCATATTGACAGGACTGAGTGTTGTTGCATATTCCCAGGAAAAAGCGAAGCCCGTATGGTCCTCACCGGCCTATCAGGTATATCCTGACAGGGTAGTGCAGGGCAAATACACGGCCCGGGCCTTGTCGGCAACGGAGATGAGTTCGGATTATCAAAGTCCGGCCAATCTCTTCAAAAGCTCATCCATCTCTTTCAAGTTCAGCATCAATGGAAAGGATAATGAGATGCTATCCGGCAAGGACCATGCCTTCAATATCGTGGCTGCCAACGGTTATGCAGAAACGCCGGTGATCCTGTTTGGAAAACAACTGAAGCCTGTTGCCGGAGAAAAAAGCAGCTACCTGCCGCCCAATACCAAAATTCGGGTGAGATTGGATATGCGTGAGGTGATCAATTCTTTCAACACCAAAGGATACTATGAAACCTTCAAAGGTGATAAGATCTATAAAGAGGATTTCAAAGGCGTCTATATTGCTGGGGGAACCGCTCCCATGATCTGGGATTTCGATAACCTGGTGCATCATGAAGCCCTGCAATTGAAAGATGAGGATGGCGATGGGATCTATGAGGTCACCTTGTTGATGAATGCGCCTGAGCAGGAAAACCAGACTGATGCGCAATGGAAATTGAGCAAGGATATCAGCGCATTCCCCCAATACCGGTCTGATTATCCCATTGCCGATGCCATCTACAATATGAGCCTGGAAGAAATGATCAGGGCCGTAGAGCCTGACAGTACTTTCCGGACGGGTAAGGAATGGGCCGGCGTGTGGACACGCGATATCAGTTACAGCATCATACTCAGCATGGCTTACCTGCAACCACAGGTAGCAAAGTACAGCCTGATGAGAAAAGTGAACAAGAAGAAAAAGATAATCCAGGATACAGGCACCGGCGGCGCCTGGCCTGTGAGCACGGATAGAATGGTCTGGGCCATTGCCGCCTGGGAAATATACAAGGCAACCGGCGATAAAGAATGGTTGGAAGAAACCTACCAGATCATTAAGAATTCCATCGAAGATGATGAAGAGAATGTATATGATAAGGGAACAGGCCTGGTGAAAGGAGAATCCTCCTTCCTCGATTGGAGGGAGCAAACCTATCCGCGCTGGATGCAACCCGCCGATATCTTTGAATCCGAAAATCTTGGTACCAACGCTGTTCATTTCGAGGCCAACCAGGTATTGTCGAGGATGGCTGAGCTGCTGCACCAGCCTGCCGTAGCGGAGAAGCATAGGGCCATGGCTGCGCAGATCAAAGCGGGAATCAACAAATATCTCTGGCTGCCTTCACAACATTACTATGCACAATACCGGTACGGAAGGCAGTACAAGCTCACCTCAGCCCGCGCAGAAACATTAGGTGAGGCGTTATGCGTGCTATTCGGGATCGCCGATGAGCAGCAACAAAAAGCGATCGTGGCCAAAATGCCGGTGACCAGTTATGGCGCACAATGTATCTGGCCGCAGATCCCGGGTATTCCGCCTTATCACAATAATGCCGTATGGCCCTTTGTGCAATCCTTCTGGTTATGGGCTGCCGCACAAACGGGAAATGAAAAACAAGTGGAGGAGAGCATCTGCGCCATCTACCGGCAGGCAGCCTTGTTCCTCACCAACAAAGAGAATTTTGTGGCAGAGAACGGGGATTACTCCGGCACCCAGATCAATAGCAGTAATATGTTATGGAGCCTGTCCGGCAATATCAGCATCGTTCATAAAGTATTGTTCGGAATACATTTTAAGGAGGATGGCTTGTTCTTCAAACCCTTTGTTCCTGCTGCCTGGACAAGTAAAAAAACATTGAGCAATTTCAAATACAGGAATGCAGTGCTGAATATCGAACTGGAAGGAACAGGTAATCAGATAAGGTCTGTCAGTATAGATGGAAAGCCAGTAAGCAAAGCAGAAATACCGGCTGATTGTACAGGAACACACCAGGTTTCGATTGTACTGGCATCTGCACCCTTGCCATCGCAGCGGATCAACAAAACGACTGTTTACACCAGCCTGCCTGCTCCTGAATTGACAGCGCAAAAGAATGTACTGAAATGGAAAAGGATCCCGGGAGCCGTGCAGTACAGTGTAATAAAAAATGGAAAACTGTTCAGAAAAACAACGGCTACACAATCTGCCATCGATGCAAACGGCCCCGCAGAATACCAGGTTGTGGCCACCGATAAAAAAGGGATCGCTTCCTTTGCCAGTGAGCCCTTGTTGGTGGTGAATGAGCAATTGACGGCGATCTATGAGGCTGAAAGCTTTGCTGCACCGGCCAGGTACGCGTACAAAGGATTTACGGGAAATGGATTTGTGGAATTGGCGGCAACCATCAATACACAACTGGATATTCCGGTTGAAGTGCAGAAAACCGGCTGGTATTATATCGATAGTCGCTACGCCAATGGTAATGGCCCTACCAATACGGAGAATAAATGTGCTGTTCGTACCCTGTTGGTGGATGATGCAAAGGCTGGCGTATGGGTGTTCCCGCAAAGGGGCAAGGAGGAATGGTCGAACTGGGGTTATTCAAATCTGATCAGGGTTCACCTGGATGCGGGGAAACATCGGTTAAGCATCCGGTATCTCGATACCAATGAGAATATGAACGGTGAAGTGAACCAGGCAATGATCGATCATATCAGGCTGGTGCCTGCCAGTGAATAGAACGAAATAAAAAGATAAAAGAAAGCCTTCTGAAATATTTTCAGGAGGCTTTCTTGCCTATTGCTTGTTCGCCCAAAAAGCCGCCACATGAAGTGGTATTGTCGCCATATCCCAATTGCATTCGATAATGTACCGGGTGTATTGAATGGCTATACATAGGTATATCAATGAAGGGAAGAAAATGTTACCCCCTTCTTTGGAAATTATTTCCAAAAAGGATCGGGAACGATACAGGGCAGGAAACCGGCAGTTCGAACCAGACCACTTACCACTCACAGGAAGTTTTGGTCCAATATCCCTGGTTGGGTAAATTCATCTCATGAAAAAGAAGAATACGATATACCTGAAAGAGCAGCAACTGATCATCACTGAACTAAGCGGCGATTTGGATATGGAAGATGTAGAACAATGGAGCCAGTCGTTGAAAGACGTGCTCAGTTCCCTGGAGCCCAATACCCGGTTCAAGATCCTGGTGGATCTGCATGGGTTCAAAGCACAGAACTTTGAAGTGCATAAGAAATTCAGAGTGGTAGTGCCCCTGACACTGGCGGCATATGGCTGGTATATTGGCTACCTGCGCATGTTCCCCGAAACAGAGATCTGTATCAGCTCCACCAATAATATTCACTGCATTGCTGCAGCGCATGTGCACCAGGATGAGACCAAGATCCGCAATTACGCGGAGAATTATTCCATGATCAATGAAGGTTATTTTACGGATCCTGTAGCGGCCAGAGAATGGATTGAAGCTATTCCATTAGTATAGTATCGGCAACAGATCTTATCCGGCTGCAAGAGAGGAAGCAGGGCTTCTTCTCCTGTAGCCGGATTTTTTTATGGCGGCAGAGCTCATTAATTTGTACAAGATACATAATCTATGATGCCAATAAAAGTGTCCAGACAGTACAGGAAAGGGCAGGATGGAACAGGATGGTATTGCAAGGAACCAGGGATTGTTGTAATAGCTTGAAACCCTTGCCCCATCTGATTATCAAGCGATTCATCCATTCGCAAAATTTTATGCTGAATTTTGTGCAAACGTTTGCATAATCTAGTCGGATACCTATATCTTTGTTTCGCTCAAACAAACAAAAACTACATCAATGCGAATCGCCGCATCGCTGCTTTTTATCAAGCTAACGTTTTGCTATGCCCTGCAGGCCCAACCTGTTTCTCTTCAACAGGCCAGTTGGATCTCCAATACAAACCCGGAGCCTGTGATCAAAAGAGTGGCTCCTGTATTCAGGAAGCAATTTGATGTGAACAAACAACTCAGTAAGGCTATATTGCAGATCACAGCACTGGGTTTATATGAAGCATCCATTAACGGTAAACGTATCGGCAATGATTATTTCACTCCCGGTTTCACCAATTACTTCAAGCGCCTTCAATACCAGGAATATGATATCACCCAACAATTGACTGCCCGCAACGAGATACTCGTAACCGTTGGGGAAGGTTGGTATCGCGGATCTTTCAAAGGTGTGTTGGGTGGCAGCAACAAGAATATCTATGGTGATCGTGCCGGCCTGCTTGCCTTACTGCGCCTGGATTTCAAAGATGGTAGCAGTGCCCTGATACCTACAGACGGGTCCTGGGATTATTCTGAAAGCAATATCCGGTATTCAGATCTCTATGATGGTGAATTGCTGGATCTCGGTTTCGATAAACAGGATTGGAAAAAAGTGGAGATACTGGAGGCTGACAAGAACAGGCTGGTAGCTGCAGAAACAGCGCCGGTAAAGAAACAGGAAGTATTGAGCGCTGTCAGGATCCTCACTACACCCAAAGGTGAGCAGGTGGCGGATTTCGGGCAGAATATGGCAGGATGGGTACAGTTGAAAATAAAAGGAAAGAAAGGTGATACCGTTCGTATATCCCATGCAGAGATATTGGATGAAGCAGGGAATTTCTATACGCAGAATCTCAGAACAGCAAAATCGCAGGATATATATGTATTGACTGGTGGAAAGGATCTGTTGGAGCCACATTTCACCTATCACGGTTTCAGATATGCGAAAATTGAAGGATGCACAGTAAGGAAGGATGATATCCGCGCTGTGTCTTTATATTCAGAAATGCCCGTTACCGGCACGTTCTCCTGTTCGGACCCAATGCTCAACAGGCTACAGCAAAACATCGAGTGGAGCTTGCGAAGCAATTTCCTGGAAATACCCACGGATTGCCCGCAACGTAGTGAAAGATTGGGCTGGACAGGGGATCTGCTGGTTTTTGCCCCCACTGCCTGTTATATCAGGGATACTCGTTCCTTCCTCACCAAATGGCTGAACGACCTGGTTTCTGAACAGGCATTGAACGGAGCTGTTCCCAATTTCATCCCCACTGCAGGGCCCTTTATTGAAAAGAGAAATGGCGTGGCAGGTTGGGGGGATGTGGCCACCGTACTTCCCTGGACCCTGTTCAGGGCTTACGATGATACGGCCTTGTTGAAAAAGCAATATCCTTCCATGAAAGCATGGGTGAATTATATCGATGCTGCTGCTGTGGACGGATTGTGGTTGCAGGAAGGGTATGGCGACTGGTATGCACCTGGCGAAAAAACGGATATCGGTCAGATCGATCAATGCCTCTGGTACTATTCCACCACATTGCTGAAAAAGGCAGCAGCCGTACTGGGTAAAAAAGAAGATGAGCAATATTGTATTGAAATGCAGCGGAAGATCAGGGCCGGTTTCAACAAAGCCTATTTGCTGGGCAATGGACATTTGAAAAGTGCAACACAAGCAGGTTATGTGCTGGCCCTTCAGTTTGACCTGATCCCGGATACGCAGCGGCAGCAGGCTGTTCAGCACCTGGTGGACCTGGTCCGCCAGAACGGGAACAAGCTGGCTACAGGCTTCCTGGGAACTCCCTGGTTGCTGCATGTACTGAGCGAAAATGGATATACCGGCCTCGCCTATACGTTATTACAACAAAAGGAATATCCTTCCTGGTTGTATCCGATCACCAAAGGGGCTACTACCATTTGGGAAAAATGGGATGCCATCAAAACCGATAATACCGTTCAGGCCACTTCATTCAATCATTATGCTTACGGAGCTGTGGGCAACTGGATGTATGAGAATATTGCAGGTATCAAAATGATGGAGCCGGGGTACAAAGTTTTTGCCGTGGCGCCCAAACCTGGTGGCAGCCTGCAATGGGCAGAAGGTAGCTACCAGTGTCGGTATGGAAAGATCCGGTCTGCCTGGAAAATGAAGGGCCGGCAAATGGAGCTGACGGTGGAAGTGCCTGCCGGTACAAAGGCCCTGGTACAACTGCCCGGGAAAGAAGTACAGGAGGCAGGACCGGGCCTGCATCGATTTACAACTATGATTCATTGACCTTTAAACCTTCTATATGTTCACGTTCCTGAAGTTTATCGGAGCAGCCATATTCCTCGGTACTGCCTGTCCTGTTTTTGCGCAGGATACCATTGCCCTGCGAAGTACTTCTTCACCAACAATCGTTCCCCCCTTCATCACTGTGTTCAAACCCACGGTGAGATCGAACGGTATTGCCGTAGTGATCACATCAGGTGGTTCTTACGGCAGGGTGGCCAATATGGAAGAAGGGTATCCGGCCGCCAGAAAGCTGCAGGAAGCAGGGTTCACTGCTTTTGTGCTTACCTATCGAACCCCTCAGGGCCGCGACACTACCCCTTTGTCGGATGCGCAGGTGGCTATCCGTTATGTGAAAACGAATATGAAGAAGTATGGCATCAAAAAAAACAGGATCGGGTTGATGGGCTTTTCTGCGGGTGGGCATCTGGCCTCCACTGCAGGTATTCACTGGAGGGAACAATTTGATACCAGCCGTTCAGATGTAAATGCCCGTCCCGATTTCCTGGTGCTGGTGTACCCCGTGATCAGTTTTGCCGACAGCCTTACCCACCAATGGTCCAGGAATAATTTTCTCGGTAAGGACCAGTCGCCCGAACGCATCAGGCATTATTCCAATGAATGGCAGGTGGATTCGTTGACACCACCCACATTCATTGTACATGCCATCGACGATGGCGTGGTAAAAGTGGAAAACAGTTTATACCTGGAAGCCGCGCTCCGTCAGAAGAAGGTGCCGGTTGAATTATTCCTGTATGCGAAAGGGAATCATGGGTTCGGAGCATTCAACCATACAGCGGAAGTACAGTGGATCGACAGGTGCATGGAATGGATCCGTAAACAATGACCTGTTAGTGATCATTATCGCCAAAGCCAAACAATCATAAACAGATCAATTTTTCAGAAAACATGAAACTACGTTATTACGGAGGGCTCTTCCTGTCTGCATTCATTGCACTGAAAGCCCATGCTCAATCCCAACCAATCGCTGCAACTGCCACCCTGCAGACGCCATGGGCTACGCAAGCGGCGGCACAGGCCGGAAAGGCTGCCTATCCACGCCCGCAACTGGAGCGTAAGAACTGGCAATCCCTTAACGGAACCTGGAGTTACACCATCACTGGTACTGAGGATAAACTGCCATCTTCCTGGCAGGGTAATATACTGGTGCCTTTTCCGCTGGAATCGGTATTGTCGGGAGTGCAGAGAACACTTCTGCCAAAGGATCTGCTTTGGTACAAAAGAACCTTCCAGGGCCCTGCCATCAAGGCCGGTGAAAAACTGTTGCTCAATTTCGGTGCCGTAGACCAGGAAGCCTCCGTTTATCTGAATGGCCAATTAGTTGGCAGCCATTCAGGTGGATATACCGCCTTTAGTTTCGATATCACATCTATCTTACGTAAAGGTACAAACGAAATAATAGTGAAAGTGGCAGATCCCTCCAATATGGGTAAAGGCCCGCATGGGAAACAGGTGCTCAACCCTCAAAGCATTTATTATACACCCACCTCTGGCATCTGGCAGACGGTTTGGCTGGAGACAGTTCCTGCTGATCATATCAGTGAGCTGAACATCACTCCTGACCTGGATCGCAGCCTGGTGCACGTGGTAGTGCATGCAGCAGCAAAACTTCCGGTTACAGTGACCGCGGCGGGTAAGGTGGTTCAGGGCCATACAAACAGCGTAATCGATATACATGTGCCCGATGCCCGCCTGTGGTCGCCGGAAGATCCTTATCTCTACGATCTCAAAGTGAAAATGGGAAAAGATGAAGTGAAGAGCTATTTCGGCATGCGTAAGATCAGCATACAGAAAGATGCCGAAGGTATCGATCGCATCTTCCTCAACAACAAAGCTTACTATAATCTCGGTGTGTTGGACCAGGGCTTCTGGCCCGACGGCCTATATACGGCACCCACAGATGAGGCACTGGCATTCGATATCAAAGCTATCAAATCCATGGGCTTCAATACCATTCGCAAACATATCAAGGTAGAACCTGCCAGATGGTATTACTACACGGATAAACTGGGTATGCTGGTTTGGCAAGATATGGTGAACCCACATCAACACCTTCCGGAAGGAGCTAAGCAAGCCTTTGAGCAAAACTGTAAAGAAACCATTCAGCAATTGAAGAATCATCCCAGTATCACCACCTGGGTGCTCTTCAACGAGAAATGGGGACAATATGATCAACAAAGGCTTACCAACTGGATCAAACAGACCGATCCTTCCAGGCTGGTGAACGGGCATAGCGGTGAATACCTGTACGTGAACGATCAACTGCGCAGCCCCAGTCCCAACGCCTATGTAGATGCGGATATGACCGATGTGCATTCTTATCCTTATCCACGCCTCGCTGAAAAGCAGGCTGGTAAGGCGATGGTCTGTGGCGAGTTTGGTGGAATCGGTGTTCCTGTGCCCGGACATGAGTGGACGGATCTGCAGGGATGGGGATATATCCAGGTTACGGCCGCAGAGATGAAGGAAAAATATGCCCTCATGACCAAACAAATGGTGGACCTGAAGAAGCAGGGGCTTTCGGCTTCCATTTACACCCAACCTTTCGATGTGGAAGGAGAGGAGAATGGCCTGTTCACCTATGACCGGAAAGTGATCAAAATGTCACTGGAAGATTTCAGGAAGATCAATGGACAATTGATCGACCTGAGCAAAGGATTTGCCATCGATCCCGCTGTGAAAGCCGTGAAAGTACTGGATACGGGGGATAATGATAACCGTTATGCTGAATTCCTTTCCGCTTTCAATAAAGGACAACGGGATTCCGCCTTCCTGAGAAGATTCACCCTGATGGCGCTTCGCAAAAAAGAACAGGAGCAGGCAACCAGGGCCGGTAATGAATTCATTGCTGTATTGAAAGATCCGTTCAGCAAAAATAATCTTACCCTGATCAGCAATATCAGTCGTACTTCTGCAGACAAAGGCACTCAACTGATCCTGGATAATGCCGCCCAGGTGGATAAGGTGCTGGGGCCAGGTAATGCTGCCAGGATGATCAGGAAGATGATCAAGACCGAATTTGTGGATCCAATCTTAAAAGATGCACAACCTGACTGGGACAAAGCTATGAAAGGGGCAGAAGCGAAATACCGCGAGCTCGGAAAGGAAAAAG